>JAZUKQ010000115.1:0-4449 GCA_045643325.1 Kiritimatiellia bacterium
CGGCGGCGTAGGAGGCGGGCTGGTGGAACTCGGTCTCGGGACGGGCGTCCTCGCCGAAGACGAGCGGGTAGCGCGCGCGGATGGCGTTGATGGTGTCGAGGCCATGCTTGCGCCAGGTCGCGGGGAGGAAGCTGACGCTTACGGGGATGCGGTCGGGATGCAGGTAGTGCATCGCCTTCTGGAGGTCGTTCATGCGGGGGCCCTAGGGTGGTTTCCGGTGCTGTCGCACCATTGTAGGGCAATGGAGGCGGAGGCGGCTAGCGGAACTCAGTATTTCCGCTCTTCTTTTTCGACATGGCAGGAGAAGGCCTGCAACTTCTTGTCGGACGAGAGGCGGCACCAGCCGACCAAAGAGCCGACATACGCGACAATGAATCCGTCATCCGGTGTACCATCGTCGCTGTCTTCAGGAACATACTCCGCCAGTTCATTGACGAACTGGTTGAGCGTCGTCACGACCGTTTCGCGGGCTTTCCCCATGCCGAGGACGCCTGTACCGTTTCCGATATGCCAGTCGAGCGTGGGCAGCTCGCCCAGCGCCTGCACGGCCGCCGCGTGCGTCCCGAAAAGGCGAAGTGCCACCAAATCGGCGCCCCAGAAGACGGCGAATCCTGTAGCCCGGTCCGGAAGCGTCGGCGTCCGGGGAAATTCCACGGAGTCGGAGAACATCCTCGGGAGAATGCGCCGGGGAAGGAAATCCTTCTCGGCAACCAGCTCCGCGCGCGGATCCCCATCGGACACGAGCACATCGTCCTCGTTAACGCGAAGCGGACCAAACGTCGTCTCCAGCAACGCGCCGCGGACGGCGAGGATGTCGTCGCGCGTGCTGAACACCTGGTCGAAGGAGTCCACGTCATCGCTTGAATCACGGGCAGCGAGAAAGCCCATGCGACCGTCAGCAAATGCCTCCGGAAGCGTCATGAGCGGAGCGGCATGCGTGGCGGCGAGGGGCAGAACGCGAAGCGCCCCGTAGGCAAGCAGCCCGCCGCAGGATTCGGCGGAAAGGGCGGCGCGCAGTTGCTTCGCCAACGCGGCGGCGCGGCGCTTCTGGACGGCCTTCGCCTTTTCGGCCTCCAGCGCCTTGCGGATGGTTTCGGCGTACGCGGCGTCGCGCAAGTATCCGTCGACGCCCTTGAAGAGAAGGCGCGTGACCGGAAAGACCGACGCGGCAAGGACGGCCTCATGCAGGTCGCGGTACATCTGGCGCAGAACCTCGGGAGCAGTTTCGGCGCGTCGGCGCCACAGGACGAGAACGATGTCGTGCCAAACCGCCTGCGAGGAGCTTTCGGCGGGAAGCGTCTCCAGCTCCGACAGACCGGCGGGGACATCCACGGCAATCCGGAGGATGGGGGAGCCCCCCGGCTTGTCCTCCTCGGCGAGCATTCCGGAGAGATGGACGAGGCCCGCGTCAAGAAGCGGGGCGAGCCAGGCGGCATGTTCGCGCGGGATGTGGCCTAGACGGGCGCCAAGGGTGCCGGGAACATCGGGCCTGTGCACGGCGATGGCGTTGGAGTCGTACGGGTTCTCCGGGTCGCGCCGCAGTTCCAGCGGCATGCCGTGGTCGGCCGACTCGTAGTAGTAGCGCCGTCCGACAATGCGCGAATACACCACGAGGTCGTGGGAGCGCGCGGCGATTTCAAAGCCGCCGTGGACGCGGCCGGGAGACGGACTGCGGGGAGGATGCTCGTCGCTCATGGGGACAGTCTAGCACAGGAAAGAAGGAATGAAAACGGGGAGTCTGTCCCCTCGTCGCCCCTCGTTGAAGCCCGTAATGACGGGGACAGACTCCAGACCATCATTTCAATACCAGAAAAATGATTATTCCATTCGGAATGAAATGATGCTATCGCATGCGCAACAGGAGGATGAAAACATGAATCTCAGTAGCATTCGGCAAGCAATCGATGAACAGGCGGCTGAACGGGCGACTCGACTGGGCATGGAGCGTGACGTTCTTCCGTCCCTACCCTCCATGCAGAAGTTCGCCACTATTTTGATGGCAAAAAATTTGGCGGGGATACCCACTTTGCTGAACCAATGGACAGACCGCCATGTCGGCAAAACGGTTTCAATCCATTTCGATGATTTGCGGCTCTCGACTTTCGCCCCAGGGGATTTCCGGCTTTTGTTTGAAGTCGTCAAGGAACGAAATGCAGAAACGCTCGTCCTGGACGAAGTTCAGGATATCCAGGAGTGGGAACGCTTCTGTTGAAACCCGGCAGCGGGCTGTGCTGTCCGAACTGTTCAACGACATCCTCTATCGCGACATCATCGTCCGGTATTCGCTGAGGGACGCGGTACCCATTCGGAGCCTTGCCGTCTATCTCCTCGGACATGTTGGATGCCGGATTTCGCCAAGCCGTCTCAAGGACTCCATCCACATATCATCGCCGGGAACAGTCCTGGAATACTTCCATTATCTGGAAGAGACATATCTGCTTCAGCGCCTTTCGCGTTTCGCCTCGTCGCCGAAGGCCAGTCTGTCAGCGCCAAAGAAAGTCTATGCCTGCGATACCGGGCTTGTTTCGGCCATCGAGGCAGTAGACGACGCAAATCTCGGACACAAACTGGAGAATCTGGTTTTTCTCAAATTGCGGAATCCAGAGGACTCGCTTTTCTACTTTCTCAACGAGTCCGACGAAACGGAATGCGACTTCATCGTCGAACACCGGGATGGAAGGGTCGAGGCTGTGCAGGTCGCCCTTGAACTCCATTCAGACAACATGGAGCGCGAAGTCAACGGACTGACGCATGCCATGGACCGCTTTGGCCTGAAGGAATCCGTTCTCGTCACCCGAAACCAAGCCGACCTGATTGACAAAGACGGCAGATTGATTCGCGTTCTTCCGGCGTGGCAGTGGCTGCTAGAATAGTTGTCTGGGACATGGTTGGCGGGCACAGACTCCGCCCCGCCACCGTGACGTTCAAGAAGAGCGCCCTCTGGATCGAGGGCGCCGCGCCGGTCGCCCAGAGCCCGATGGACGCCGTCTCCATCACGGTGGGCTAATGCCGTAGGGGCCCTACCAGGGCGCCGGCCGGCAGGCGCGCCTACGCGAAGACGTATTCCTCCGGCGTGAGGAAGCGCGTCCCGCGGTCGGCGAGAAACCCGTGGATCCGGACGAATTCGGCGAAGGCCGCGTCGTCCCAGAAGTCCGGATGGGACTGCAGGACGAAGACCTCGCGGCCGGGGTTCGCGGCGTAGCCGTTGAGGAACCACCGGTAGTCCGGATGGCCGACGGAGCGTTCGACGTTGACCGGCGGGACGCGGTCGAGGATCCGCAGGCCGGGGTCGCCGTCGTACACGCGGGCGGCGGCGTCCAGCGGCGCCGGATAGAGGACGATGCGAAGGTCCTTCTGGCGCTTGAGCGCGGCGAGCGCCTCCGCGGAAATGCCGGGGCCGTAGACGCCGCCGGTGGGGCCGAACGTGCGGTACTCGACGCCGAGCACGCGGCGCCCGACGTCCACGCAGCGGTCGAGACGCTCCAGCAGGTCGGCCTCCGAACGGCCGACGAACTCGTTCATCTCGACGCCGTCCTCGACGTGCGTGGCATGGTCCCAACCGTGGCACCAGAACGAGACGCAGCCCGCGGCGCGGCGGGCGGCGAACCAGTCGCGCGCGGCATCGCCGAGGCCGTTCCGGAAGCTTTCCGCGATGACCCCGAAACCGCCATGCGTGCCATGCGCCTCAAGAAACTCGGCGATGCGCGTCCAGCGCTCCGAAATGCGGCCGTCCACCTGCCGGACGTCGTCGAACTTCAGGATGATGGCGGGCGGATTCGCGACTCTTGGAATCGCCTCCGGCGAGACGTCGGGAAGGGCCGGGGCGGTGGAAGCGGGCGGTTGCGCGGGATGGGAAAGGTAGTCGTTGGGCATGGCAGAAAATCCCCTTTTCCGGTCAGTATACCGCATTGGCGGAGAGCCGCTTCAGCCTGAAGAACTCACGGTAGAAGAAGAACGCGTTGACGCTGCCGGTGACGATCCAGGAGGCGACCCAGGAGAGGGCGACGCACGGAATGCTCGGGAAGATCGGGAAAATGAAGGCGATCCAGAGTATGCGGAGGACGCACGTGCCGAGAATCGTGTTGACCATCGGCAGGACGGACTGCCCCATGCCCCGCAGACCGTTCGCGTAGACGTCCATGAACTGGCAGAGGAAGTAGACCGAGAGGACAATCCTCACCCGGCTCATGCCGTAGCCGACGATGGTCGGGTTGTCGCCGGCGAAAAGCGCGACGAGGGGCGGTCCGAAAAGGATGCCGAGCGCCCCCATCGCCCCCATCGCCACGGCCACGCAGGCGAGACCGCACCGGACGGACGAGCGGATGCGGTCGAAGTCGCGCGCGCCGTAGTTCTGCCCGACGAAGCTCGTCACGGCCAGCGAGAAGGCGTTGCCCGAAACCCAGACGAATCCCTCGACCTGCTGCCCCGCGGCATAGCCCGACATCGCAT
>JAZUKQ010000116.1:0-3177 GCA_045643325.1 Kiritimatiellia bacterium
GAAGCCCGGCCCCCTTCGAGGGGGCTGTCGGCGGAGCCGACTGGGGGTGTTTTCCCGGGGCGGGAGGCAACACCCTCCGGCGCCGCGCGCCTTCGGCGCACCTCCCCTGGGGAGGCGCCTGCGGTGGGCGGCGGTCGCGGCGGAGGCGAAGGAGGCGAAGGAGGCGGGCTGAGTCGGAGCTTGCTCCGGCCCCCTCCGCGAGGGGGCTGCCGCTTGCGGCTGGGGAGTACACCGGGCGTAGCAAAGGGACGGCGCGACGATCGGGCGAGCCCGGCCCCTCCAGAGAGGCGTATCCAGCTTCCATTCTTTCTCTTCGGACGGCCCTCCCCGGAACTTCACGCGCGTAGAAGTTCAAACCGTTTTTCGTCAAAAAATATAAGCTTTTTTAGAAGTTTTATCTTTTTGTGTCAATTTTGTATATTCTTTCTAATCTTCGGATTTCTCTCCGAAGAATCACGCGTGGCAGCTCTTGGAAAAAACAATCTCCTTCAGCGGGGAGGCGACACCCACCGGCGCCGCGCGCCTTCGGCGCACCTTCCCTGGGGAGGCGCCTGCGGCGGGCTACGGCACTTCAGAGAGGCGTTGGGCGTCTGCGGCGGGCCGCATCCGCGTACCCGACGAATGCCTCGGTGGCACTTCCAACCATCCCTTCCCTTAGAAAAGCCCAAAGGACACCCCAAGGTCACCCAGGGAGCCCGTCCCGCGAACCGTCCCCCCTGGGGCAAATGAGGAATGTCCGGCTTTTTTAGTCCTTTGCGGTTCCCGCGCGAATAGGGTATACTGTTTCCCCTATGTCCAAAGACCTCTTCACCGCGCTCGCCGTCTCACGGCGCGCGCTTGCGGTGGCCCGTCTTGAACGTGCCCGCAAAGACTGGCGTATCTCCGCGACGGAGACCGTTTCCGCGCCCGTCGCGGAACCCAGCGCCCCGTCCCCCGACGGGGCGGCGGATACGGCCGCCTCCGAGGCCCCGCCCCCCGCGCTGCCCGCCGCGGCCTCGACCGGACCGCTCACCCTCTGCATTCCGAGCGAGGACGTCCTGTTCTATCCCCTGACGCTTCCCGCGGCCGACGAGTCCGAACTCGCCGGCATGGTCTCGCTTAAACTGGAAGACTTGGCCGTCCTCCCCCTTCCTACCGACGAGATGACCGTCTCCTGGGAGCGGATCGGTTCCCAAGACGAGGAGAACATCCGTCTTCTCGTCGCGGCGGTTCCGACCGCCACCCTGGACGCCCTCGCCGCCCGTCTCTCGCTGTCCCACGAGCGGGTCCAGCGGATCGATGTGGCCGTTTTCGCCTTTCTCCGCGCCCTGCTCGACCGGCGGCCCGACCTCTCGTCCGGGAATCACCTCGTCCTTTTCGGCGAGCCGGGGTCGCTGACCCTCTGCCATCTCTCGCAGGGCGCTCCGCTGCTGGTCCGTCCGCTGGGAAGCGACGCCCTCCCGTCCGCGCGCCTCGCGCGGCTCCTCCGGCTGTCGCTTCTCCAGAGCGAGGAGGGTGCCGACTCGCCGTCCGCGCCGGACTCCCTGGTCTTCGTCTCGCCCGGCCCGGCGCCGGATCTCCAGTTCGCCGTCGGCGACAAAGTCCTCCCTGTGGACCACGTCCCCGACCTTCCTTGGAACGAGGCCGTCCCCGCCGGCGCCGCGCGCCGCTCCCAGGAAGGCGCCCCGCTCAACCTCGTCCCGTCCGTCTGGACCGACGACATCGCCAACCGCAGATTCCGCTCGACCCTCCTCCGGATCGTCGTCGGGGGCGCGGCGCTCTGGATTCTCTGCGCGTTCGCCCTCTTCGGCGGTCCCCGGTTCCTCGACAACTCCGCGGAGTCCCTCCAGACCACCATCGACGCGCTCCAGCCCGCGGTCGACTCCGTCAGCGCCGTCCGCCACCGCGTGCGCCTCATCCGGACCTATATGGACCGGACCTACTCCCCGCTCGAGGTCTTTCTGGAGGTCTGCAAGATCCTGCCCGACGGCATCACCTTCTCCAACTTCCGCTACGCCCGCCCCGACGCGCGCGTCGTCGTGAACGCCTCCGCGGAATCGACCGACCTCGTCTACGACTTCAAGCGGGCCGTCGACGCCTCTCCCCTCTTCGCGGAGAGCCGCCTCACCTCCGGTCCCACCCAGAATCAGCGGACCCGGGAGTCCGACTTCGAACTCACCATCCGCCTCGCCGTCCCGACGGAGGAAGGAGCCGCGCCATGACGCTTTCCCGCCAGGAACAGATTCTCGCGACCGTCACGGTCCTCGTCGTCCTCTTCGGCCTCCTCGCCCTCAAGCTCCGGCCGGGGCTCGACACCTGGCGCGAGAAGTTCAACCGCCTCGACGCCCTCCGCCGGCAGCGCGCCGACGCCCGCGAGCTCATCGACATGGGTCCGCAATGGCGCGCGAAGTACGAGGAGATCAAGGACCAGATGCCCGTCTTCGAGCAGAACCGGCAGGTCGACACTTTCTGGATGAGCCGGATGGACGCCCTCGCCGCCGAATACGGCGTCTCCATCACCCGCCGTCAGGTCGGCAAGGAGACCCTCGTGGGCGATGTCTACGAGTTCACCACGGAATGCCAATGGGAGGCGCCGCTCGACTCCTTCTCGCACTTCCTCTTCGCCATGCAGGCCGAAGGCGCCATGCTCGACGTCCGCGAGCTGGTCGTCCGCCCGCTCTCCAACCGGAAAGGATTCCTCCGGGGATCCTTCACCCTCTACTGCGCCTACATGCGGAGCACCGTGTCCGCCGAGAACGCGGCGCCGTGACCCCGCCCATCCCGTTTCCCGATTTCCCATGAAAAAACGCCTCGCAACCCTCCTCGCCTCCGTTCTGTTCCTGCTGGCCGCCTCCGCCCCCGCGCAGCGCCCGCTTCCCGGCGGCACCGTCGCGAAACCCAACGGCCAGACCGTCGGCGCCCCCGTCCCGCGCCCGCCCCGCACACCCGCGACCACGCGCTCCGTGACCCGCCCGGCGGCCAAGTCCGCCGCCCCGGCCGGCGGCTCGAGCACGGCGCTGGAGGACGTGAACCCGGAGGATCCGAACTCGCTCAACTACATGGACGCCGCGCTCGACCTCGTCCTCCAGGACTACGCCCAGCGCACCGGCCGCGTCATCATCAAGGCCCCCAACCCCCCCCCCCCCACCCCCCCCCCCCCCTCCCCCCCCCCCCCCGCCCCCGCCCCCCTGGCCACCC
>JAZUKQ010000117.1:0-2036 GCA_045643325.1 Kiritimatiellia bacterium
TCGTCGAGACCTCCGTGTCCGCGAAGACGGGCGGCGGAAGCCGCTGCAGAGTGGCGGCCGGGACGAGAGACGCGGCCAGGAGAAGAAGAAATAGCGGGGCGCGTGTCATGTCAAGGAGCATAACACAAGCGGGCTGAGAAAAATAGCGCCAGAGACATCAGTTTTTTTTGAGCCGTCCGGCAGGTTCTCGCAAATGGCGGGCCGCAAATTGTAACATCTACTGGGGCAGCCAAGAAAAGGGGCCGTCCCTAGGGTTCGGGCAGTGGCAAGAGCTAGTCATCCCCTCCGAGGCAAGGTCGAAAGAAAAAGGCCCACGGTCCCGAGAATTCTCGTATGATGAAAGTCCTGACAAAGCCATTCCATCCACAGGGAATCTCTCAACGGAGAAACCGCACATGCCTACGATTCACGTATGGCCCAGATGGGTTAGAGAGTTTTTGCCGACCCATTCTCTTTACAAGTCACCGTGAACTTCAGAATCGTTTGCGAGGGTCCGACCCTCGCGCCCCCCCGGCGTTCTCCTCAACGGCGGCACCTCCATCGGCACCGCCTGAATCCGGCGGGGCGCCGGCACGCCGGCGCCCCTTGCACTGCGGATTCCGAGGAAGCCACACCTACCGGACCAGGAAGACCGTCGCGGGTTCGCCGATGGGGACGATCTGGACGGCGTTGACCACGCCGTTCTTCTGGTCACGATCGGCGTCGTAGTACTGCGAGACGATGATGAGATCCGGGGCCTCGCTCGTCAGGCGGACTTCCATGACGCGGTAGTTGAGCCCCTCGACCCATTCCGTCAGGGCGCGCTCCTCCTGGGTGGCGAAGCCGGTCACGTCCTCGGAAGTCCACGGGGCCGCATCGCTGACGATCTGCGTGGTCGCGTTTCCGGCGCCGGCGCGGAGGTACTCGTGCTCTTTTGTGGGATTGTCCTTCTGGAACGTGTTGCGGGAGACGATGTAGACGCGGTAGCGTCCCGGCTCGAAGCCGCTGAACCGCGTGAAGGAGCGGGTCGCGTTGACCTGGAGGAAGTCGCAGAAAATCGGGTTGTTGAAGACGCCGAGGCCGGAGCGGTCGCCCGCGTCGCCGCGCCAGCCGTTGCGCTGGAAGGGTTGCGCGTTGTAGTCCGGAGCGTAGGAATTGCCGCTGCCGAGGTCGATGGAGAGGCCGATGTCACGGCCGCGGGAATCCTTCGCGCCGTCCGCCAGATCGGGAAGCGTGGCATTGTCGCCCAGCGACGACTTCCAGTCGATCCAGGTGGTGTCCCGCTCGTCGAGGTCGCCCGCGGCGTGGGCGGGGGAGTTCGTCATCTGCGCGGCGGTGGCGGTGGCCGTGTCGGCGCCGAAGTCGACCATGACCGCGGCGCGGAAGCGGGCGTTCACGATGTGGGTGACGGTGGCCGTGCTGGAGCGGGCGGGGCTTCCGTCATCGGTCACCGTGACCTGGAAGACGTACTCACCCGCCTCGGTCGGACGGTAGAACGGCCGGGCCGTGTTGGCCTGGAAAATCTGGGTCTCCGGGCCGGAGACCTGCGTCCAGGCGTAGGAGAGCGTGTCGCCGTCGGAGTCGGTGGAGGCGGAGGCATCGAGCGTCATGACCAGGCCGCCCCCCAGCAGTCCGATCTGCTGGTCGCCGGCATCGGCGACCGGGATGTGGTTGCCCGAGAGGACGATGGTCTTCGCCACCGAACCCGACTGGTTGTTGCTGTCACGGATGGTCAGGACGACGGGGTAGCTGCCAGGGAGTTCGTAGTCATGCGTGGCGGTTGCGGTGGCGGAGGTCTCCTCCGGAGAGCCGTCGCCCCAGTTCCAGATGTAGGTGAGGCCGTCGCCGACGGAGGCGGAGGCGTCGAACTCGACGGTGAGCGGCGCGCGGCCGCCGTTGTCCGCCGAGGAGGTGAAGGCGGCGGAAAGGAGCATCGGGACGACCTGGATGGTGTTGATGATGCCGTACTTCGCATCGCTGTCGCTGTTGAGCCGCTGGGACACGATGAGCAGATCGGGGGAGTCGGCGGTGAGCTCGACGACCTGGCTCCGGTAGTT
>JAZUKQ010000118.1:0-3534 GCA_045643325.1 Kiritimatiellia bacterium
CTCCTCGGCCCAGCCCATTGCGGCCAAAAAAATTAGCGCACACGCCCAAAGCAACTTTGCGCTCCCTTTTGCAGTCATACTTCGGATCACTTCATGTCCTCCGGTTCGGGCGTAACAACCTCGACCTCAATGCCCAATGCCTTGCCTAGTTTCTTCAGCTCTGCCGCGTGGTGGCCGATGCCAAGGGCGAAGTGGTGCGTGGGACCTGCGAGCGACCACTTGTGGAGGAAGGTGCGGACGTCGGGCGGGAACTTGCCGTGGGGGTTGGTGTTGCCGGTGGGAGGAATGGGGCGGCGGAGCGACTCTCCCTCGGCGACGACGAAGCGGAAGCGGCCGTTGTCGCCGACGCCGACGCTCATCATGGTGATGGGGCCGGCCTTGATGTTGAACTCGACGCTCGCGCCGCGGCCGGGCTTGCCGTGGTATTTGCGGAGACTGCGGAGGACGGGCTTGCCGTCGGCGATGTTGAGGTGGTGGGGGCCGTCGTGGCCGACGAGGACGGTGTCGGCGGCGAAGTCGACCGGGTGGAACTCGGCGAAACTGCCGCCGATCTCGAGGCGGTCGAAGAGCAGCATGGCGACGAGCGTCTTGATGTCGAACTCGCCGCACATGGGGAAGCCGGCGGCGGTGAGGAGGGAGTTGCCGACGATGAGGTTGGTGACGAGCGTGCGCATCTCGGTTCCGGGGAGAGCCTCGTAGTAGTAGGCGAGGCCGTCGAGGCGCTTGGCGTCGATGAAGCGCTCGAGGGCGACGGCGGCGCGGGAGGCGGTGACGAGGTCCTCCCCGGTGAGGCGGGAGGCGACGGGGTCGTCGCCGGGGTCCGGGGTGTCGAAGAAGCCGAGAATCCGCTCGCGCATGGCGGCGACGGCGGGGTCGGAGGGGGAGAGGGGCGCGTAGTGCTGGAGGATCTCGTCGGGCTCGCAGGGGACGATGTGGGCGCCGAAGGCCGCGGTGAGGGCGGTGGGGTCGGTCTGCATGTCCATCATCGTGTCGAGCGCGTGGCCGAGGTGGCCGAGACGGGCGGTGGAGAGGGCGTGGCGGGCGTGGGCGATGCGGCACCACTCGGCGATGGCCTCGTCGGCGGCCGGGTCGTTGTCCTGTTTGCCGATGATGACGTCGGCGACGGGTTTGCCGAGGCGGATGGCGACGCCGCAGAACTCCGGAATGGAGCAGATGTCGTCGTTGCAGAGCTGCATGAACGTGGTGCCGTGGATGTAGTCGAGGGCCTCCCGGGGCTGGAGGGCGACAAGGACGACCGGGCAGTCGGCGGAGCGGACGATGGCGCCGAACGTGGCGCTGGTCGCGTAGGTCACCATGTCGACGAAAAGGACGTCGGGGTGGATGGCGAGGAGTTTCGGAAGGACGGCGTAGGCCTTTTCGGAGTTGTCGACGAGGCCGAGATCGTGGACTTCGACGGAATGCGGGGCGAGCTTTTTCTTGAAGGCCTCCGTCTTGGCGTTCATCTCCTCGAGGAGCCCGGGAAACTGGCCCCAGTAGGTCTGGTGGCCCACGGAGAGAACGGCGACGGTGGCGGTGAGGGGGGTGCGGCGTGGAATGGTCATTTGAATCGGAAGAGATTGGGATGGGACGGAACACGGTCCGGGCGGTCCTCCCGAGAGCGGCAGTTGCGAAAACGGGACGAGAGGCTGGAGAAAAGTATAGCGGGGATCCGGAAAGAAAAAAACGGGGAAATGGGTGATTTGTGAAAAACACGAAATAATGATAAAATCTCCCAGTCGCCGGACGTGTCGGGTCCTCGGTGCCTTGGACGGCGGTCGGGACGGGGAGTGAAGGAAAGATGGAGAGAACATATCAACGGAGCGAGTATTTCACGACGGGGTTCCCGTTCGCGGCGTCGCATGTGCGGAACTCCGCGGAGGAGTTCAACCTGAACCAGCGGTTCCGGCGCGAGTTCTGGAAAATCGTGTACGTGGAGAACGGCCGGGGACGGTTTGTCCAGGGGGAAAGGGCCTATCCGATCGGTCCGAAATCCGTCTATCTGGTGCATCCGGAGGCCTCGACGACACTGGACATCGACGGGGAGGAGATCGAGCTCGTCAATCTGATGTTCGACGCCTCCGTCATCCGGGAGTTTCTTCCCGACGCGTTGGACCCGTTTCACTTTTTCGACATTTTCTGTCCCGGTTTCCGTCCCGATGACGACGCGCGGATGTATCAGACGCGCGCGAACCGGCGGATCGTCTCGCTGGTGCACGGTCTGGAGCAAGAATACGGGAGGCGTCCGCCGAACTGGCGGCTCGCCGTCCGGCTGGAGCTGATGGACCTGCTGCTGCATCTGCGGCGAGCGACGGAACACCGGTTCCGCGCGCATGCCGGCGAGATGGTCGAGTATGTGCGCTGGCAGATGGTCCCCGCGACGGACGGCGGGTTCTCGCCGCGCCGGATGGCGGCGGAGCTCGGCGTGACGCCGGGGCACCTGTCCCGGCTGTTCCGGAAGGAGACGGGGCGGAGCATCACGGAAGAGTGGAACGCCGTCCGGATCGAGCGCGCGGAATCGCTGCTCGGAGACACGGACGCTCCGGTCCAGGACATCGCGGCGCGGGCGGGGTTCGGAGACCTTTCGACGTTTTTCAAGAAGTTTCGGGCCGCGACCGGGCAGTCGCCGCGGAAATTCCGCGAAACCATTCGGAAGCGATAGCGCTAATGGAGGCGCTACGAAGGGCGGGGGCTTGCCGCGGAGCCCTTGCTACGAAGGCCGGGGGCTTGCCGCCCCCGAACCCCTGCCAAGGTTGGTTTCGTTCTCCGGAGAGGCCGCCCCCGAACCCCTGCCAAGGTTGGATGTCTTATTTCGGGTTGTGGGCCCTCTCGCAGAGTGCTTCCGCCAGGTCGTTCATGGCAAGGCACTTGGCGCGGAAGCCGGGGCCGGAACGCTCCAGCGATTGCGGAAAGCCGGACAGAATGAGCATGCGGTGCGCGGCCAGTTCGCGGGAATCCTCCGCCGAGGGGTCGTAGCGCTTCGGAAGCGCGTAGGGCACCGTTTTGATGAAACGCGTCCCCGGCGTCGCTTTGAGCCGGCGGAGCAATTCCACCTCTCCCGGCGAAATGAAGCCGGAAACCGGAATGGCGCCGCGTTCCGCGCGCTCAACCATTTCCGCGATCGTTTCCTCATGCTCCGCCACCGTCTTTTTGAGCGTGAGCCGCACATGGAACAGGAAGGGCGAGGCAAGAAGCGTAAGCTCGCCCATGCCGTCCCAGTTGTGGGCGGCGTCCAGCACGGGATGGCGGACGCCGGAATAGAGCACAAAACAATCGGGATGGCGCTGTTTCCATAAGGCCCGCGCCGGATTGAGCCGGATGTAGTGGCGGATGGCCTTGAGATGGCGCGAGCCCATGGCGAGATCCAGCCAGAAGCGGGGCTCCCAGTCTACGAAGGCCGGGGGCTTGCCGCCCCCGAACCCCTGCCAAGGCTGGTTTCGTTCTCCGGAGAGGCCGCCCCCGAACCCCTGCCAAGGCTGGTTTTGTTCTCCGGAGAGGCCGCCCCCGAACCCCTGCCAAGGTTGGTTTCGTTTTTCC
>JAZUKQ010000119.1:0-2030 GCA_045643325.1 Kiritimatiellia bacterium
GGGAAGCGCATTGCCGTCGGCATCGGTGACGAGCAGGTCCACGCCGTTGGGCTGCTGGAAATCGGCGTAGGTGAAATACTGGATGGACCCCGACAGCTGGACGGGGATGACCGCATTGCTCGCGGTCTTCTCGCCAACGGCGCCGGACACCCTGACGGTGAATTTCTTCGCGTAATCGGACGTGGTCACGGCGAGCGCCGGAGTGAGGACTGCGCAGGCTAGCGCGCTGGCAAGGGTGAGTCTCGTTTTCATGGGTAGGGCCCTGACGGGCAAATTTGGAACAGTGGACAAGGGATATAACTTCCCCAAAAGGTAATGTACCAAACCATTTCACGAATGGCAACAACTGTTTTTGAACGGCGACTTGCCACCGTAAACAACCCTTCGCCGAAGAAACCGGCGCCCCAGGCAATTCCCATGATATGCGACCTTGTTTTGACCGGCATTTATCCGAACGGTCGAGACGGCGGCGGTCCCCTCCGGATATCCATCTGATCGCAAAATGGGGGATAGAAAACATTTTCCGCACCGTAATTTCATTTTATAAACCGAATGCCGATTTTCAAAAAGCACGAAATTTCTAAATTGCAAAATTCTGATTAAATTCTCAAAATCACTAAGAAAAATCGCGAAAAACTTTTTGAATTTGTACACTCCGCGCTCCATGGATCCTTCTGCAGACGAAGCAAACGGCATGAGACAAAGCTTGTGCCGGGAAAACAAAAAAAGAACCTCTTTTTACAAAAAAATACCTTCAGGTCAGCGGAACCGCCAACCGCCCGGAAGGCCATGACGCCTTCCGGTCAAGAGACCGGGCGACCCGGATTCCGGATTGGTTCCGCCGTCGACCGGTTCGGACATCGGCCCAGTTCGGGCGCAGGTCCGGTTCAAGTGCTGATTTTGTAGCGTTCCGGGGTCATCACAAACCGCAGCGGCTCTCCGGCGATGAAACGCCTGAGGTTGTCGAGGCAGACAAGCGCCTTGCGGTCCAGCATCGCGGGGTCGGCGCTCCAGGAATCCGTCATGATGGAATGATTGGTGAGCAGGAGATTCGGGCACTGCCGGACAGGGTGGCCGGCCGGAAGCGTGTCGTCCCCGTCGAGCACATCGAGCGCGGCGCGCAGGCGTCCGGAAAGAATCTCGGCGAACATCGCGTCCTGGTCGATCAGACCTCCGCGGGCGGTGTTGACGACAACCGCATGGTCGGGAAGGAGCGAGAGAAGTCGCGCGTCGACGGAATGGCGCGTCTCGGGGGAGAGTCCGGCGTGGATGACGATCGCCTTGGAACCGCGGAAGAGTTCCTCGAGGCTCGCCGCCCGCTCCACGTCCTCCGGGAAGTCGCGGACATAGGGATCGAAGGCGCGCATCCGCGCGCCGAACGGGCGGAGAAGCCGGACGAACTCCCGCGCGATGACGCCCATCCCGTAGATGCCGACCGGAAGTCCGTAGAGGGAGCCGGGAAAGAGTTCCGAAGGCGCGCGGATGCCGCCGGCGCGCTGGTTCGCGACGAAAAGAGGAAGACTCTTGAGACCGGAGAGCAGTAGGGAAAGAGCCCCCTCGGCGACCTGAAACGCGGGGGCGTCGCCCCAGTTGGTGACAGTGAGACGCGGCGAGGCGACAATCCGCTCGGGGACGATGCCGCGCATCTCGCCGGTGACATGACAGACATAGCGGAGACGGCCGGAATCGTCGGCGAGGGACTCCGGCACGGCGGGAGACTGCCACATCGTGAGAAGGACATCGTAGCCGCGGATGAGCTCGGCCCAGCGCTCCTCCGGAAGCGAAGAATCGTACGGGACGTCGTCGAACTCGGCGAGACGTGCGATCTCGCGGAAGAGCGGCGATCCCTCGCGGGCCGGGTGGGCCGGATTGTGGAGTTTTCCGGGGCGGAGATAGAGAATGCGGATCATGGGGAAGAAGCGCGGACGCGCACGGAACGATTCTACCAAAATTTTCGCACACGCGCGGAAGAGTCCGACAACTTCTGTCAGATAATTTTAAAATGCGGAGGCGCGAAGCGCCGGCGGGGG
>JAZUKQ010000120.1:0-14793 GCA_045643325.1 Kiritimatiellia bacterium
CGCGGCGGCCTCGTACCACAGGGGGAGCGCGGGGGCGAGGTGGGGAAGCCAGGCCAGGACCGGAGCGTCGGGATCGTCCTCCGTGGCCGGGGCGTCCGGGGAGGCGTCGGCGCGGGAGACCGCCGAGGTCGGGACGGCGGACGCGGAGAGGGCCTGTACGGCCTTGGTGCGGATGTCGATGAACTCCTCGAAGGGAATGTCGATCTTGGAAAGCGGGACCCAGGCGCCGGGGGCCCGGGAAACGGCGGCCTCCGGGACGGCGGGGGCGGAGGGAAGCTCGCCGAAACGCCAGGCGCGGCGGTCGGCGACGCGGTGGACGATGTGGACGGAGAGCAGGAGGAAGAAGGTCGCGACCGCCAGAACGCGGAGGATGCGGGAGTGGGAGCCGCGGCTCACGGAGCGTTCCCTTTTTTCGCCGTGTTGTCGGAGGAGGTGAGGTCGGCGTCGAAGCCAGTGCCGCCCTCCTTGCGGTCCTTGCCGAAACTGACGATGTAGAACGGCTCGCCGTCGGGGCCCGGGGAGTAGTAGCGGTAGGGCTCGCCCCACGGGTCGGGGGGAACGGCCTCGATGTAGCCGGACGGGTCGTAGCGGGGCGGGACCGGATCGGTCGTCGGGCACTCGACGAGCGCGGCGAGCCCCTGGTCCTCGGACGGCGGGAATCCGTTGTCGGCGATATAGAGCGTGAGCGCCTGCGCGAAGGCGTCGATCTGCATTTTGGCCGCCGTGACGTTGGCCCGGTTCGGCACGTCCTTGTACTTCAGTCCGACCACCGTGCCCAGAAGGACGACGATGGTCATGGCGATGAGGATTTCGACGAGGGAGAAGCCGGATTTTGTGGACATATGGACGGAGAGAACGGGGAATGGAACGGAACGCGCGGCGGAGCGGGGACCGGAGGAATTTCCGAGGGACCGGGGCGCGGCCCCGGCAGACCCTGTCGGCCCCTCCGGACCTTCTTCTACCAGACGGGCGGGACCTGCGCGAGGGCGGCCTGGACGCGGGGGCGGTCGGCCTTGTTGGTGACGCCGAACCAGTGGGCGGCGCAGCGGAGGACGCGGAGCGAGGCCTTGCCGGAGTCGAGAAGTCCCTGCAGCGGATACATGATGTAGAATTCGGACTTGAGCTCGGAGCCGCGGGCGGCGAGGAAGGCGCGGAACTCGGACTCGAGCGAGCGGACATAGCCCGGGGTGAAGCCGAAGAGGTTCATCGAGACGGGGGTGTCTTCCGCGAGGACGAGGTCGCCGTCGCGGATGATTCCGTCGGGCCCGCGCTGAATCTGGAGGCGCTCCTCGATGTGGAGGAGGTTGCCGTCCGGCGAGACCTTGCAGACGCCGCGGGAGACGGAGCCCTCCTCGGAGAGTGTGTCGCAGACATTGTAGGCGACCATGGCGTAGGAGGCGGGGGCGGAGGCGTTCTGACGGTCGAAGAACTCCGCGAGGGCGGCGAAGCCCTCGGGGCCGTAGTAGTCGTCGGCGTTGACGACGGCGAAGGGGGCGTCGAGGAGCGCGCGGGCGGCGAGGATGGCGTGGCCGGTACCCCAGGGCTTTGTACGGCCTTCGGGCGGCGTGAAGGGGGCGGGGAGGTCGGCGAGGTCCTGGAAGGCGAGACGGAGCGTCACGCCCTTGGCGGCCCAGCGCGCGGCGACGACGGAGCGGAAGTCGTCGGCGATGTCGCGGCGGACGACGCAGACGATGTCGTCGAATCCGGCGGCGAGCGCGTCGCGGATGGAGTAGTCGAGAATGAATTCGCCGCGGGGGCCGATGGGATCCATCTGTTTGAGCCCGCCATAGCGGGAGCCCATGCCGGCGGCGAGGACGAGAAGGGATTTTTTCATGGAGATTCCGGGGAGGACGCGGGGGCGCGGGAGGCCTCCGCGCGCGGGAGGACAACGTTGGGAAGCAAGCGGAAAACGGCGAGCCTAGGGCTTGACGCGGATTTTCCGCCCGTCGAAGACGAGCCGGTCCGCCGCAATGAGGCGGATGGCCTCGGGGTAGGCGATGTGCTCCTCGACCTGGATGCGGGCGTGGAGGGACTCGGGGGTGTCGTCGTCGAGGACGGGGACGGAGCGCTGGAGGATGATGGGACCGGAGTCGGTCCCCTCGTCGACGAAATGGACGGTGACGCCGGCGATGCGGACGCCGTAGTCGAGGGCCTGCTTCCAGGCGGCGATGCCGGGGAAGGCGGGGAGGAGGGCCGGATGGATATTGACGACCTTATGGGGATAGCGGTCGAGGAGGGGTTTCTTCACGATGCGCATATAGCCCGCGAGGACGACGAGGTCGACGTCGTAGGAAGCGAGGATCTCGAGGACCTTGTCCTGCGCGGGACCGTCGAGCTTGGTCTTATAGGGGGCATGGTCGACGTAGATGCCGGGGATGTTGTGGCGGGCGGCGCGGTCGAGGATTTTCGCGCCGGGGACATCGGTGAGGACGCAGACGACGGAGGCGTCGAGCGTGCCGGCCTCGATCGCGTCCTGGATGGACTGCATGTTCGAGCCGGAACCGGAGCCGAGAACGCCGAGACGGAGAGTGGACATATTGAAAGCGGGATCTTGGAATCTGGGGAAAACGAGGGGGAATCCCGGGCGAAGGCGGAGGCGGCGGCCGCCGCCCCGCCCGGTTTCCGGGCCGTCGCGCGGACGGAGCTAGAGCGAGCTCAACTCCGCGTTGATCTTCTTGAGGAGCGCGGGAATCTCGAGATGCTGGGGGCACTTCGCCATGCAGCGTCCGCAAGAGACGCACTCGGAGGGGCGGTTGTCCGCGGGAATCTTGAGGAAGCGCTCCTTGGCGGAGGCGGAGTCCCCGGAGTTCTTGAGGCTGTTGTAGATGCCGAAGGCGCGCGGGATGTCGACGCCGACGGGGCAGGGCTGGCAGTAGCGGCAGCCGGTGCAGTTGATCTCGCCGGTCTTCTTGTAGGCGGCGACGGCCTTGTCGATGGTGGCGCGCTCGGCGTCGGTGAGCGGCTGGAATCCGGAGAACGTGCGGATGTTGTCCTCGAGCTGGAACATGGCGTTCATGCCGGAGAGGATGGTGAGCACGTTGGGAAGCGAGCCGACGAAGCGGAAGGCCCAGGAGGGGATGGAGACGTTGGGGTTCGCCTCGCGGAGGATGAGGTTGGCCTCGGCGTTGAGGGTGGCGAGCTTGCCGCCGCGGAGGGGCTCCATCACGATGACGGGGATGCCGCGCCCGGTGAGAATCTCGTACTGCTCCTTGGCCCGCTGCTCGTCCCAGTCGAGGTAGTTGAGCTGGATCTGCGTGAAATCGAACTCATAGGCGTCGAGGAGCTTCTTGAGGGCCTCGGGCGAGTCGTGGAAGGAGAAGCCGAGGCGGCGGATGCGGCCGGCCTTTTTCTGCTCGAGGAGGTAGTCGTAGACCTTGAACTTGCGGATCGGGTCGAGGCTGCCGCCGTTGAGGGCGTGGAGGAGATAGAAGTCGAAGTGGCCGGTCTTGGTGCGGCGGAGCTGGTCCTCGAAGATGGCGGGGACGTCCTCCTCCTTCTTGACCGAGCCGACGGGCATCTTGTGGGCGAGATAGTAGGAGTCGCGCGGATACTTCGAGAGGAGGTCTCCGGCGCAGTTCTGGGACTTGCCGCCGATGTACATGTGGGCGGTGTCGAAGTAGTTGACGCCGGCCTTCATCGCCCGGTCGAAGAGTTTCCCGGTGAGGTCGTAGTCGATGTCCTTCGTGCCGGGCTTGAGCGGAAGGCGCATGAGACCGAAGCCGAGGAGGGGCAAGGTGGCGTCGGTATCCTTGTAGCGGCGGCGGGCGACCTGCGCGTCGGGGTCGAGGGGAGACTGTCCGGGGCGCGTGTTCTTTTCGTCTTGCATGGGTTCTCCTGTGATACGGGTTACGGGGGCGAGAGCGGCCATGGTCAGGACGCTCTTAAGGAAGCTACGACGGTTCATGGCGAGGTGGGGTTGGGTGCGAAGCGCGCGCCGGCGCGGTGCCGGCACACGCGAAAGAGGCGACTGAAAAGGGTGTTTGAGGGAGTGCGGACCGACACGCCGTGACGGACTTCGGGAAAGAGAGGCTAGGATTTCCCTTTCGCGAGGAGCAGGCCCAGCTCGAAGAGGAGGGCGGTGGGGACGGCGAGACAGAGCTGGCTGAAGACATCGGGCGGGGTGAGGACCGCCGCAAGAATCAGGATAACAGTATAAACGTAAGGGCGGGAGCGGCGCAAGGTCGAAGGTGAGACGAGACCGAGGCGCGCGGCGAGCGTGACGGCGAGGGGCGTCTGGAACATGAGCCCGAAGGCGAGGGCGAGGCCGCCCGCGAGATGGATGAACGAGGCGAGACCGAGAACGGGCCGGAGTTCCTGCGAGGCGAAGGACACCGCGAACCGCATGACGAACGGGAGAATGACGAGGACGGCGAAGGCGATGCCCGCGACGAAGAGGAACGAGGAGGCGAGGATGCCGGCGGACAGCGATTTCCGCTCGGAGGGATAGAGGGCCGGAAGAAGAAACTTCCAGAGGGCCCGGGTGTTCCAGGGAAAGCCGAGGGCGAGGGAGAGAACGACCGAGAGGCGGAGCCGGAGGACGAAGACCTCGAGGGGCGAGAAATAGTGGAGCGTGCCGAGTTCCGGCGGACAGCAGGTCGCGACCAGAAAGTCGATGACGGGGGCGGAGAGGGCGTATGAGACGGGATAGAGGAGGGCGGTGGCGGCAAGAATGGAGAGCAAGGTCCCGCGGAGGGCCTCGAGATGGGAGAGAAAAGAGTCTTGCTGCTCGGAGGGGGTGGACAAGGCGGAAAGGGGGTGCGTACCGATGAGAATCCCGGGGAAGGGGGCTTCCGGGAAAACAAAGTGTCCCGGAAACGGACCGGATTTCTCCGGCCGGGGCGGCTGCCGTCCGGCGGATCAGCGGTTTTCGGCGTCTGCGCCGGCCTTCGGCTCTTCTTTGGCGGCGTTTTTCTTGTCCTCGGCCTTCGCGGAGGCCTCGGCCTCGTCGAGAAACTCCTTGCCCTCGTTCGAGATGGCTTCCTTGGCCTTCTTGAACTCGTAGGAGGCCCGGCCGAGAGAGCGGGCGAGCTCGGGGATGCGCTTGGATCCGAAGACGAGGAGGACGAAGACGACGATGAGGAGGATTTCTGTGAAACCGAGGGACATGGCGCGGTGGGGTTGGAGGTGGAGGATTGAGGGATGGGACTTCGTACGGAGGGGAAACGGAGCCTTCGCGGGCGGGGCGCCCGGGCGCTACCCTTTGAGGGCTTCCGCGCCGGCGACGATCTCGGTGAGCTCGTTGGTGATGGAGGCCTGGCGGGCGCGGTTGCGGAGGACGAGGAGCGTCTTGGTCATCTGGTCGAGATTCTTGGTCGCGCTGTCCATGGAGATCATGCGGGCGGCATGCTCGGAGGCGCAGGAATGGGCCTCGGCGTGGAAGAAGGCGAGGGCGAGCCACTGGCGGGCGATGGCGGAGACCAGCCGGTCGGGCGAGGGGTCGACGATGCAGCGCGCCGTCTCCTCCTTCATGCGGAGGATCACCTCCTCCGACTCCGCGGAAACGGGGAGCGGCCGCGTGTAGGTCGCGGGAGACGCGCGGCGGAGGGGAGTCGGGATGTCGGAAGCGGTGCCGGTCTGACGGCCGGCGGGGGGAGCCGAGACGTGGCGTTTTCCGGAAAGCCGGGAGGCCGTCGAGGAGGAGACGAGGCCGAGTACGTCGTGGGCGGGCGTCGCGGGGAGGTCCGGAGCGTCGGCGATCGTGCAGAGGTCGACCGTGTCCGGATCGAGGGGGAGAATCCGGCGGGTCTCCGTCTCGCGCTTCATCGTGGAGACGAAGCGGTTGGCGCAGATCCAGACCTCGTCGGCGCGGTTCTCGAGGAACAGCCGCATCGCGTAGGCGGAGAGGACCTGTGTATGGCGGAGCGTCGGATGGGTGTCGGCCGAGACGAGGTGGAAGGATGACGGGAAGTCCGCCTTGAGCGCGTGGTAGGCTTTTTGACCGATGTAGACGGCCTGGACAGAGGCGTTCCGTTCCCGCCGCTGTTCCTCGGCGAACCGGCGGACCTCGTGGACGACATTGTTCGAGAACGAGCCGCAGAGGCCGCGGTCGGCCGAGACGACGAAGAGGAGAATCCGGGGAGAGGAGGTGTCCGCAGGGGCGAGGAACTTGTTTTTCCGGACAGACGGAAGCGTGCAGAACTGGCGGATGAGGGCGCCGAGGCGGACCGCGAAGGGGGCGGGGGCGCGGAGGTCGCGCTGGGCCTTGCGCAGGTGCGAGGACGAGACCGTCTTCATGGTCGAGGTCACCCGCCGCATGCCGCCGGTGGACTGGAGTTTCGCGTTGTATTCCCGGAAATTAGGCATCGGGGCCTTCTTCGGGACTACCAGAGCGAGATGCACTCGTTGACGATGTTCTCGGCGAGTTTCTTGGACGCCTCGGGGAACACGCGCCGCTTCGCGGACGTGACATCGCCCGCCACGGGGAAGTCTTTGTAGCCGGTGAGCGAGCGTCGGTAGAGGATTTTGTTGTCGCGCCGGTCGCGGAAGACGACGCTCGCGGTGATGGTTCCGCGGTACTCCGAACCGGTGTGCTTGTCGTTCGTGCGGTAGGCGAGCGCGGACATGTCGAACTGCACGACCTCGATCTCGATCGCCGTCCGGGCGAACTGCTCGTCGACGAGATTGAGCGTCCCGTCACGCTGGATCTCGCGGAGAAGGGCCTTGGTCACCTCCTGGTCCAGATTCGGTTCCTTGCTGGAGTTGACGATTTTGGGGACACAGGTGTCCCTCAGTTCCGGCGCGAGGGTCGTGCCGACCCGGTAGGAGGACGCACATCCGGAAAGCAGCGCGACGAGCGCGGGAAGGAGAACGAGAAGTCGAGACGTTTTCATGGAGGGAAGTATATCACAAACCGAACTCGGCGCGAAGAGCCTCCGTCCGGTCTGTCCGTTCCCAGGGGAACTGCCTGTCGGTCCGGCCGAAGTGTCCATAGGCGGCGGTGTCGCGGTAGCACCAGCCGGAGGGCGTCTTCAGCCCGAGTTCGTCGATGAGTTTCCCGGGGCGGAAGTCGAAGAGCTTCCGGGAGAGGAGGAATTCGGCGAGGCGCTCGTCGGGAACCCTGCCGGTGCCGTACGTGTTGACGCAGACGCTGGCGGGGGCGGGAAGACCGATGACGTAGGCGACCTGGAGCTCGCAGCGTTTGGCGAGGCCGGCGGCGACGATGTTTTTGGCGGCATAGCGGGCGTAGTAGGCCGCGGATCGGTCGACCTTGGAGGGGTCCTTGCCGGAGAACGCGCCGCCGCCGTGGGCGGCCATGCCGCCGTAGGTGTCGACGATGATCTTGCGGCCGGTGAGCCCGGAGTCGCCGTTGGGGCCGCCGGTGACGAAGCGGCCGGTCGGGTTGATGAAGAACGCGGTCTCGTCCGTGACGAGTCCGGTCGGGGCGAGCGTGTCGCGGAGGACGGGCTCAAGGTCCGCGCGGACTTTCTCGATCGGGAGGTCGGCCGTCATGTGGGAGAGGACGACGGAGACGACGCGCTCGGGGACGCCGTCGCGGTAGGCGACGCTCACCTGGGCCTTGGAGTCGGGGCGGAGCCAGCCGATCTCGCCGGAGTGGCGGAGCGCCGCGAACCGCCGGAGGATGCCGTGGGAGAGGGCGAGCGGGAGGGGCATGAGCTCGGGCGTCTCGTCGGTGGCGTATCCGAACATCATGCCTTGGTCGCCGGCTCCCTGGTCCTCGTCGGAGCCGCGCGAGACGCCCCGGTCGATGTCGGGGGACTGGCCGTGGAGATGGGAGAGGTACGAGAACGTGTCGGCCGCGAATCCGGACCCGCGGTCGGTATAGCCGATGTCGCGGACGACCTTCCGGGCGATCGCCTCGGTGTCGATCGACTCGAAGCCCCGGCAGGTGATCTCGCCGAGGTTCACGAGGAAGTCGGTGCCGGCGGCGGTCTCGCAGGCGACATGGGAGCGCGGGTCGAGGGCGAGGCAGGCGTCGAGGATGGCGTCGGAGACCTGGTCGCAGACTTTGTCGGGATGACCTTCCGAGACGGACTCGGACGTGAAAATACGGAAAGACGGAGAAGTGTTCATCGCAGTATTTTTGCAGGATAGTGCCGCATTTGCGGCGGAGTGCCGCAGGTCACCGTGGGAAGAACCTCGGTTGACGGAGCAGGAGACATTCCTGCCCACTCGGAATGCAAAGAGGAGCAGAAGTATACCGAAAACCGGGCGGGAAGACAAGTCACCCAATTTTTTGGGGGGATATTTCCCGTTTTTCCACAGGGGCGGCGAGAGCGACCGGATCGACTCCGCCCGGTCGCGGTGTCGAACCTTTGCCGCGCACGGTGTACTCCCCAGCCGCTACGCGGCAGCCCCCTCGCGGAGGGGGCCGGGCTCGCCCGAAAGCGGCCGCCTCTTTGGGGTTCGCGACCGCCGCCCGCCGCAGGCGCCTCCCTCGAGGGAGGTGGCGCGAAGCGCCGGAGGGTGTTGTTCCCCGCCCCCGCAAAACACCCTCAGTCGGCTTCGCCGCCAGCCCCCTCAAGGGGGCCGGGCTCCGCCCGAAAGCGGCCGTCGTACCTTTGCCGCGCACGGTGTACCTCGGAAATGTCCTTTTTCCCCTTCTGTTCCGCAAGACTCCGGTGGTATATAATGACGGCATGAATACCACACTTCCCTCTGTCGATTTCTGCGGACTCTCTCTGAGCCGTCTCGTCATCGGCGCGAATCCGTTCGGCGGGTTCAGCCATCAGAATCCCGAGCGCGACCGGGCGATGCGCGCGTACCACACGCCGGAGCGGATTCTCGAGACGTGGCGCCGGGCGCGCGACGCGGGAATCACCGGATTCGTCGCGAACAACGAGACCCCCGCCGCGCTCGACGCCATGAAGACGTTTCTCGCGGAGGAACGCCCGATGCGCTGGATCGCCCAGGTCGCGGTCCGCGAGAAACCGATTTCCGGACTCCGGACGACGGACAACATGTTCGAGGCGATCGACACGGCCGTACGGCGCGGATGCAGCGCGTTCTACATCCAGGGCGGCGTGGTCGACCGGCTTTGGGCGCGGCGCGACGAGGCGACCCTCCGGACCTGGGTGGAGTACGGGAAGAGCAAGGGCGTGCCGGTCGGCGTCGCGGGCCACGACCCGGCCGAACATCTGTGGATCGACGCGATGGACCTCGTGGATTTCCACGCGGTCCCGTTTTTCAACTGCGACGGAATCGGCCAGCACTGGGCGGGCGGGACCAAGTTCTCGCTGGACGACGTCCCGCGCGCGATCGAGGCGATCCGGGCGATCCGGAAACCGTGCATCGCCTATAAGGTGCTCGGCGCGGGGCGCCTCGACGCGCGGATGGGGTTGGAGTACGCGTACCGGCACATCAAGCCCGGCGACATCGTCAATCTCGGAATGCACCGGGGCGACAAGGACGGAATCGTCGAGGAGAACGCGGAAATCGTCCGGAGCCTTCTCTCCTAGCGGGACGGGGCGGACGGCGGAATTTCCGCGGAGTCACGGTCCCCGAATCCCGCCGCGTTTCGCGCCGCAGAATCCGGAGAACGCCCCGAATCTCGGAAAACGATTGAGAAACCGAGCCAGAAGGTGTATCCTATTTCCCCACTTTTCGGAAATCGTCCATTGATTTTTAAGGAAGACAGACATGTTGCCAATGTATAAGCACCCGCGCGCGGTTCTGGTGGAGTATCTGCAGCGTCTCTATGACATGGGGATGACCACCACGTCCGGCGGAAACCTCTCGATTCTCGACGACGAAGGGAACATCTGGATCACGCCGAGCGGCATCGACAAGGGGGCGCTCCGCGAGCGCGACATCATGAAGGTCTTCCCCGACGGGACGGTCGAGGGCCTTCACCGTCCGAGCGTCGAGTTTCCCTTCCATCAGCACATCTATCAGATCCGCAAGGAGACCGGCGTGCGCGCCGTCCTCCACGCCCACGCTCCCGGCATGGTCGCCTTCAGCCTCGTCAAGCGCGTCCCCGACACGAGCCTTCTCCCGGGCGCCGACGCCATCTGCGGCAAGGTCGCCTTCGCGAAGTACGCCATCCCCGGCTCGGCCGAGCTCGGCGACCTGATCGCCGCGGAGATCGCCAAGGGCGCGGACTGCGTCGTCATGGAGAACCACGGCGCGGTCGTGTGCGGCCTCTCCATCGAGGACTGCTTCCGCCGCTACGAGACGCTCGAGCAGCTCGCGCGCCTCCAGATCGCGGCCGTCGGCAACGGCAAGCCCGCGGCCGTCTCCGCGAAGCCCGCTTTGCGGAACCTCCCGGAGTTCGAGGCCGAGTCCGTCTCGTCGAAGGAGTGCGAGCTTCGCGAGCGTCTCGCCTGGTTCCATGAGCGCTGCTACCGCCACGAGTACTTCACGAGCGCGCACGGTCTCGCCGCCGCCCGTCTCGGCGCGGACGACTTCCTCATCACGCCCGCCGGCGCCGACGCCGCGAACCTCGAGCCCGAGGACTTCGTCCGCGTCTGCGGCGGAAAGCGTGAGGCGTACATGGCTCCGAACGCGCTGGCGCCGATCGTCCGCAAGGTCTTCAAGAAGGTCAAGTGGGCCGAGGCCGTCTACCTCATGCAGGGCGCCAACATCATGGCGTTCGCGACGACCGGAGAGCTGTTCAACAGCCGGATGATTCCGGAGAGCTATCTCAATCTTCGCGATGTTCCGCGCGTGACCGCCGAGGAGTTCCTCTGCGACACCGACGCCGCCGTGGCGAAACTCTCCGTCGTGACGCCGGTCCTCCTCATCGAGGGCGTCGGCCTTCTCACGGTCGGCAAGTCGCTTATCGAGGCGTTCGACCGCATGGAGGTCGGAGAGTTCACCGCGAAGTGCATTCTCCTCGCGAAGCGTCTGGGAAAAATCGCGCCGATCACGCAGAAGCAGGTCGACGAGTTCATCGACGCGTTCCATCTGCCGCGCGCATAGCGGGGCGGGAAACGGAGTCCGGGCGGCGGATTCCGGTTTCGGAGGGGCGGGGGCGGAGGCCTCCGCCTTTTTTGTCGCTCGGCCCCGGATTTTCCATATCATAAGCAACGAACGATATGCAAACTGAAGAATCCCGGATCGTTTTCCACGGGCCTCTGGTAGGGGACTACCGTCTGATGGTGCTGGACGCGCCGGAGACCGCCCGGACCGCGGCTCCCGGGCAGTTCGTGCATCTGCGCGTGCCTGGTCTCGAGGAGACGGCGCTCCGGCGGCCGCTCAGCATCCACCGGGCCGCCGAGGGGCGGATCCATCTCCTCTATAAGGTTGTCGGCCGCGGGACGCGCGCGCTTTCCGAAGCGTGCGCCGGCGCGGCCGTCAATGTCCTGGGCCCGCTCGGACGCGGCTTCCCTCTGGATATCGGAGACAGGGTTCCGCTGCTTGTCGGAGGCGGGTTCGGCGTCGCGCCGCTTCTCTTCCTCGCGGAGCGTCTTCCGCGGGCGGGCGTGCTCTTCGCGGGCGGGCGCACCGCGGGCGACATCCTTCTCCGGGACGAGTTCGAGGCGCTCGGCTGGGAGCTCCGGCTCGCGACGAACGACGGCTCGCTCGGTGTCGAGGGATTCGTCACGGACGCGATGGACGCCTGGGCGGCGGAGACGGGGAAGGCGGCGGCGTCCGAACTCTTCGCCTGCGGACCGAACGGGATGCTCCGGGCGGTCGGCGACCGCGCGGGGGCGTGGGGCTGCGACGCGTGGCTCTCGCTCGACGAGCGGATGGTGTGCGGGGTCGGCGCGTGTCTCGCGTGCGTGCAGAAAATCCGCGGTGCGGACGGCGGCGTCCGCTGGGGACGCGTCTGCAAGGACGGCCCGGTGTTCGAGTCTCGCGAGATCGTGTGGGAGGCGTAGCGATGGCGGATTTGCGTGTCGATGTCGGCGGACTCCGTCTGAAGAACCCGGTGCTGGTCGCCTCGGGGACCTTCGGGTACGGGCAGGAGTACGGGGAGCTTTTCGACCTGAGGAAACTGGGCGGTGTGATGGCGAAGGGCGTGCGTCTCCGCCCGTGGCCCGGAAATCCGCTGCCGCGCCACGCCGAGGTGCGGGGCGGGATGGTGAACGCCGTGGGGCTGCAGGGACCCGGCGTGGACGCCTACCTCCGGGACGACCTGCCGTATCTCCGCGACCTCGGCGTGCCGGCCGTCGTGAACATCTGGGGAACGAGCGTCGAGGAATATGCGGAAGTCGCGGCGCGCCTTGACGGCGTGCCGGGCGTCTCGGCGGTGGAGATCAACGTCTCCTGTCCGAACGTGAAGGAGGGCGGCGCGTCGTTCGGCGGCGACCCCGCGAAAATGGCCTCCGTCGTGGCGGCCGTGCGCGCGCGGACATCGCTTCCGGTGATCACGAAACTCGCGCCGAACGTGCCGGACATCCGCGTGTTCGCCCGGGCCGCGGAGGACGCGGGGGCGGACGCGCTCAGCATCTCCAACACACTTCCGGCGATGGTTATCGACATCGAGCGCCGGAAGCCAGTGCTCGCGAACAAGTCGGGAGGCATGTCCGGCGCGGGGCTCCATCCTGTCGCCGTGAAGCTCGTGTACGACGCGGCCGGCGCGGTGAGGATTCCGATCGTGGGGATGGGCGGCATCTTCAATCCGGAGGACGCGGTCGAGTTCCTCCTCGCGGGCGCGACGGCGGTCGCGGTGGGGACGGCGAACTTCATCGACCCCACGACGGCGCTCCGCGTCGTGGACGGAATCGGCTCGTATCTGGACCGTCACGGTTTCGCCTCGGTCTCCGAGATCGTCGGCCTGGCCCGATGAACGGCGGGGGACGGCTCGGGACGGCTCCGCTGTGGAGACTGATGTTCTCGCTCGCGCTGCCCACAATGGCGGCGCAGGTCGCGAACCTCCTCTACTGTCTGGTGGACCGGGTCTACCTCGGGCATATCCCGGACGCGGGGTCCGCGGCGCTCACCGGCGTCGGCGTGACTCTTCCGGTGACCGTGCTCGTTTCCGCGTTCTCCCTGTTTGTCGGAAACGGCGGGGCTCCTCTTTCGGCGATCTGGCTCGGGAAGGGGGACCGGGACCGCGCGGAACGCATTCTCGGATGCGGCGCGGCGCTCCTCGGGGTTTTCTCGGCCGCGCTGATGGCGTTCTTTCTCGTCTTTCTTCGTCCCGTGCTCGCGATGTTCGGCGCGAGCGAGGCGACGATGCCGTACGCCGAGCAGTACCTTTCCTGGTATCTCGCGGGGACTCCGGCCGTTCTTGTCGCGCTCGGACTGAATCCGTATATCCTTTTTCAGGGCCATTCCCGGACCAGCATGGTCTCCGTCCTGATCGGGGCGGGGTTGAACCTGACGCTCGACCCGCTTTTCATCTTCGGATTCGGGTGGGGCGTCCGGGGCGCGGCCGTGGCGACGGTCCTGTCTCAGGCCGCGTCCGCCGCATGGGTGCTGGCGTTTCTGACGGGACGGAGGGCGGAGGTCCGGCTCCGCGCGGGAAACCTGCGGCTCGACGGGCGGCTGGTCCGCCCGATTTGCGCGTTGGGGGTCTCGCCGTTCGTCATGAGGTCCACGGAGAGTCTCATTACGGTCGTCATGAACCGCGGGCTTCTCCAGTACGGCGGGGACGTGTATGTGGGGTCCCTCACGGTGATGCAGGCGGTGATGGCGGCGTCTTCGGCCGTGCTTCACGGATTCACCGGCGGCGTGCAGCCGGTCCTGAGCTACAATTTCGGCGCGGGAAATTTCGGACGGGTGCGGTCGGCCTATCGGCGGCTCATCGCGCTCAGCGGCGGATTCTCCTTTGTCGCGACGCTGCTCGTCATGGTTTTCCCGGAGGTGTTCGCGCGGATCTTCACGTCCGATCCGGAGTTGGTCGCGCTGGTGGGACGGAAGATGCCGCTCTTTGTGAGCGGGATGCTCGTGTTCGGTCTCCAGATGGGCATCCAGCCGACATTCGTCGCGTTGGGGCAGGCGAAGGTGTCGCTGTTCATCGCGCTGCTCCGGAAAGTTTTCCTTCTTGTGCCGCTTGCTTTGGTCTTGCCGAGATTCCTCGGAGCCGACGGCGTATATCTCGCCGAGCCGGTCTCGGATTTCTGCTCCGCGGCGGCAGCGACGGCGCTGTTCTGTTTCAGAATACGGAATGTCCTATCCCATAGCGGGCTTGATGACATTCGGTAGAACATCCGGGGCGCGTCCGGAGGGGGAGGACGAAAAAAATGAAATTTATGAAAATACCCTATTGACGCTGTGGGGAGGGTTTGGTACACTGTCGCACATCCGCTGCAAAAGGCGTGAGATTCACCGGGGCCATAGCTCAGTTGGTAGAGCGCTTGCATGGCATGCAAGAGGCCAGGGGTTCGACCCCCCTTGGCTCCACCATTCGAATCCCTCGCAGTTTGCGTCCTCAGCGCCCCCATCGTCTATCGGCTAGGACAATAGGTTCTCATCCTATAAAGCGGGGTCCGATTCCCCGTGGGGGTGCCACTCTTCCAGCCCGTTCCTTTCAGGAGCGGGTTTTTTGTTGCTCCTTTCCGGTGGAACGTGACAAATGGCGGAGGAAGGTCGGGGGGACGGAGTGCCGGAGCGTGCGATGTGTGAACGATGGTGATTTTACGATTCCTACTTTGTCGCGATTCCGTTCCGGTCGTTATTTCGTCCGGGATGAAATTACGGTGCGGAAAGTTTTGGGCGGGGGCGGAGGGGACAAGGCGCGATGTTTCGCATATCTCCGCGCCCGCTGGATCATTTCCATACGCGCCCATTTGTGCTATGCTTCGTGGCATGACACGCGCCCCGCTATTCCTCCTTCTTCTGGCCGCGTCTCTCGTCCCGGCCGCCACTCTGCAGCGGCTTCCGCCGCCCGTCTTCGCGGACACGGAGGTCTCGACGAACTGCCCCATCGCGCGATGCAACCTGGAC
>JAZUKQ010000121.1:0-14142 GCA_045643325.1 Kiritimatiellia bacterium
ATGCCCGGTGCTCCTCAAAGTGCGGGGATAATCGGCTCCACCGCAAAAACAGTTTGCACATAGTATACCATCCGAATAGGAAGTTTGCAACTGTTTTGTTGATTTTTTTGTAATTTATAATTTACGGGCAGACACTATTTACAAATTTCGAGCTAAAACAGTCCATTTATCCAAAGCTCGAAATTCGACATTTTCAATTTTGGAGTATCAAGAAGTCGCGATAGCCTCCTCGAAAGCCACATCGGAATCGCCTTCCTCCTCGATGGCGGGCTCGGCGGAAAGGCGCGTCTCGGAGTTGAAGACCACCGCCCGCACCGGAGACAAACGCGCGGAGACAGCCCCTCGCGGCTTTATGGGAACTATACTCGCAGACGCTATGTTGACATATTACATACGCCGATGTATTTTATGTGTCGCTATGACACGTACACAGATTCTGCTCCCCGATTCCCTGTACAAACAGGCGAAAGAATTTTCCGAATATCAGGAAATCAGCCTCGCGGAACTTGTCCGCCGAGGATTGGAGATGTTTATGCGGACCACCGCGCCCGCCGCCGACTACTCCGCCCCGCGCAACGTCTGGACTCCTCCCTCCATTCGGCCTCTGGGCACCATTGCCGACCCCTTTGAAGACGAAGGATGGCGCGAGGCGCTGTATGTCCGACGGGACCAGGGACCGGACCGTGTGGCAGAGTCTTCTGCGACAGAGGAGTATCGCCCATGATTTCCTGCGATACCAATGTCCTGTACGCCGCGCTCTACGACGATGGGAGCGAGCGCCATGGAAAGGCTCTTGCGTTTCTGGAACCTTGGATGGAATCCAGGGAATTCATCCTCTGCGAACAGGTTCTGATGGAATTCTACTGCCTGCTCAGAAATCCCGCACTCCACCGTCATCCGCTTCTTCCAGAAGAGGCGGGGGCCGTCATCCAGACCCTCCGCTCCAATCCGTTTTGGCGGATCGTTGACGTCCCCGAATCGGCCGCCGTCATGCAAAAGGTCTGGAAACGCGCCGGAACATCGCCGTTCGCCTGTCGCCGTATTTTTGACCTCCGGCTCGCGGGGACGCTTCTCCACTATGGCGTGGACACCTTTGCCACCCGCAACGTCAAGGATTTTGCCGATGCGGGCTTCCAGACGCTGATAGATCCCTTTCTGTAGCCTGCTCGAACACCACCTCGCTCCGGCCGGCGGGCTGGAGGATGGCTTCGCCGGGCTGGTCGTTGACGAGGCCGGTGCGGCGGTCGGCGGCGGCGCGGATGGCGTCCGTCTCGGTGAATTCGAAGTCGGAGGCGGGACCGTGCCGGAGGGAAACGAGAAGTATTTCGCGAAAATGATGGGATAGCAGACGGCCGGACATCCGAGGAAAGCACGATGATTCGTCCGCGAACGCGCATGCGCCTTGCCTGGAAAACCACCCGAAACCCAAAGAAAACAAGCCGTTTCTCCTTGTTATCAAACGTCTATGGGATGCTCGTGGATTTTTCTAATTTATAATTTACGTGGGACGTTACGTGTGGCAAATTTCCCCTTGTAAATGGGTGTTTCCGGACGTTTCCGACGGATGGCGGTTAAATGAAAAAACCCCGAAATTCCTAGGAAAATCGGGGGGGAAATGGTGGCGGGAAGTGGATTTGAACCACTGACCTTCAGCTTATGAGGCTGACGAGCTGCCGGACTGCTCAACCCCGCGATCAAGAAGAGTGGCGCGCCCAGCAGGAGTCGAACCTGCAACCTCCTGATCCGTAGTCAGGTGCTCTATCCAATTGAGCTATGGGCGCGCAGAACGGCGCATACTATACACCCTCCCCCGGGGAAACGCAACCCCCTTTTTCAAAAAATTTCCGCGTCCTTCTAATCGACGTGGATGCGGATGTTTTCCCGGAGAAAGGTCGGCTCGTCGAACACTTCCGGAACGGTGCCTTTGAAACGGGCCGTGTACGGATTCTGTTTTCGGTCGTCGGAAGGAAGTTTCGGCGTTTTTTTGCGACGGGGCGCGGCGGCGGGCGCGATGTTTTTCTGCGCCGTCCGTGCCGGTTCCTCCGTCTCCGGGGATTCCGCCGGAACGCGCTGCGCGACGGGGGTGGGCGCGTGGAAATCCGGCGCGGTCCACCGTTCGAACACAAGGAGCGCGACGGAAAGCGTGCCCGACCGTTCGGGCGAAAGGACCGTCCCCATCTGGACGCGTCCGCCGTTGTCCGTCTTTTCGCGGATCGCGGCCATCACACCGCCGACTTCCGAGAGGCGGAGGTCGTCCCCCCCCAGAATGCCCACGAGCGCAGCGGGGGCCGAGGCGAGCGCCGTGCCGAGACCGGGTTCCGTGTCGGACAGAAGCGTTCCGAGGACCTTCTCGGCGCGCTCGCCCGCCGGGGCGTCCGAGACGGCGGCCGCGAACCGGGCCACGCCGCTTCCGGAGCGGAGAGTCTCCGAGAGCGTCGCGATGTCGACCGAGATATATCCGGGTCTCGTGACGAGGCTCCAAAGGAGCGAGAGGGCCTGCGCGGCGTATTCGGAGGCCATCGAACGGGCGCGTTCCATCGTGGGTGCGTCGGCGGAAAGAACGTCGTTGTCGAAATGGACGGCGACGGTCGCGGCCCTCTCGATCTGGGGCCGGACGCGCGCGGCGAGCGCGCGGCGGTCGTCGGACTCGAACCGGAAGGGAGAGAGCGTGACGGCGAGCGTCGGGATGTTGTGGTCGTGGGCGATGGAGAGCAGGACGGGCGTCATGCCGGACCCCGCGCCGCCCCCGAGGCCGGTCGCGACGACGGCGAGGCTCACGGAATCGAACAGCGGCTCGAGCTGCGCGCGGTCGTCCTCCGCGGCGGCCTGGGCGTTGGCGGCCTGTCCGCCGGTTCCGAGGCCGTTGAAACGGTTCTGCCCGATGCAGACGCGGCGGCAGTTCTGGATGCTGGAGGTCTCGGAGAAATCCGTGTCGACCGCGACCACGCTCTCGGAGCCGAGTCCGACAAGCGCCGCGGTCTCGCTGACCAGCCGGCCGCCCGCGCCGCCGACGCCGAGAAGAAGAATGGGAGAGTTCATGAAGGTGCAGTGTTGAAAGTTCGAGACATCCGGAGGCCCGGGAGGCGGCCGCTCGCGGGACCCGGTCCGGGACGTGTCAGAAGAATCCGAACAAGCCGGAATTTTTCCTGTTCGCCTCCTGCGAGGATTTCGCGTGGCGGGCGTTCCGGACCCTCTCTTCGCCGCAGGCGAGGAACAGGGCGCCGTAGAGCGCCGCGGCCTGCGGGTCGCTGATCGCGCTCAGGCACGTCCCGTCCAGAATCTTCCCGACGGACGCCGGCACGCCGAACACCCGGGAGGCCAGGTCGCAGATATTCTTCATCAAGGCCCCTCCTCCCGTCAGGACGACCTCCTGGAAGGAGCCGCCGTGAATGTTTTCCTGGACCATTTTGAAGATTTCCCGGAGGCGGGCGTTGACGACGACTTCCACGGAGTTGAGGGGGACCGTCTTCTTCTCCGCCAAAAAGGACTCGTCGGGAATGTTCGTCCGAACGTCCGACGAAGCTTGGATCGTCGCGGAGGCGCTCGCGATCTTCAAGCTCTCGGCGGACGAGAAATTCTTGATGTTGAAGGCCGCCTGGAGGTCCGTGGTGACGTGGTCGCCGCCGACGGGGAGGGAGCCGATGGACATCAGCGCGCCGTCCTCGTAGTGGAGAAACGAGGTGGTGCCGCCGCCGAGGTCGATCAGGAGAACGCCGCGGTCGCGCTGCGCGTCGGAGAGAACCGCGGAATCGGCGCAGGCGACGGAGGCGAGAAGCCCCCGCGGGGCGACATTGGTGTCTCGGACGACGTTGGTGATGTCGGTGACGGTCTTCGCGTCGGCGTGGACGACGAGGACATTCGTTCCGATGTTCGAGGCGCTTTGCCCCTCGGGAGTCCGGGTCTTGACCATCTGGTCGAGCAGATAGTCCTTCTGGAGGAACGTATGGATGACCGTGCGGTCCTTGATGGGGTTGCTCGCCATCCGCTGGGCGGCGTCGGCGGCCAGCGACATGGCGCCCGCGTCGACCGACCCGCTGACGGGAATGCTGCCGTGGACGCTCGAGGACTGGATCCGGCCGCCCGCCGTAAGGACCCAGACTCTGGCAAGCCGGACTTCCGCCTGCTTTTCGGCGATTTGGATGGCTCCGCGGGCGGCCGTGCCCACATAGCTGATGTCCGTGATCTCTCCTTTGCGGGAGCCGGTGTTGTCTTTTTGGGCGACGCCCAGAATCTTGAACCGGGGTTCCTCGGGGGACGTCGGGGAGGCGATCAGGCAGCGGACTTTCGTCGTTCCGATATCAAGAACGGCGATGATGGGCACTTCTTGGGACATGGCGGAAGGCGATGGGCGGTCCGGAAGACGGACTAGTTGGCGATGCTGACGGTATAGGCGCCGGAGCGCGTGCGGGTGACGGTGAACGTGGCGTTGTCCGCCCCATACGGAGTCTGTACGGCCTGGTTCGCGAACCAGAGGGTCGAGATGATTCCGTCGTCCGTATCCAGGCATTCCCGCGGAAGCTGGATATACTTGTTGTCTTTCGTGGTCAAGTCGAGGTAATACTCGCCCGTGAGGTCGATCTCGCCGATCTCGAAAGAGAATTTCAGCGGAGAGTTCCGCATGGCGCGGAGCACGTTGATGGCGACCAGATCCTCTTTGGGAAGGACCGCCCCGTCCTTGGCGTCGGTGAACCGCTCGGAGCGGAGGACGGGGAGCGCGTCGGCGACATATTCCATCTCCGACGAGAGTGCGAAGACCTTCCCGGTGTCGTCCGCGAGCAGCCGCCGGCGGCCGATCCGCGCGACGGGCGTGCGGTCTCCCAGGCAGATGACGAGGGTGTCGGGAAGATGCCGTTCGATGGTGAGGGAGTGGACGTTCGGGTGCGCGGCGAGAAACGCGCGGTGGCGCTCCGGAATCCGGAAGGAGAACATCGAGACGCCCCGGTCGAGGTCCATCTTCGTCAGCCCGAGCGTCTGGAGCACCTCCGACTCGGGAACATATCCGCCCCCGGAATTCTTGACGGAGACGAACCGCACGCGGAACTCCGGGTTGTCGCGGAAGGCCCAATGCGAGAGTTTCCGGATCCCGAGCGCGGCGGCGACAAGCGCGGCGGCGGCGAGAACGGCAAAAAAGAGATACAGGGCGACGCGGGACGTCGCGCGCTCTGTCGAGGAGGAAGTCCCTCCGGAGGAATCAAATACTTGCGGTTCGGTGTCGAAAATCATGGACGGGAACGGAACGCGCCGGATCGGGAAACGGGCGGCTGTACGCTAGGATCCCGGATGGACGGCTTTGGAGCCGGAGGCGCAGAGCGGGCAGTCCGCCGGTTCCCAGACCACGGGCTCCATCTGGAGAAGGGAGAAGAAGGGGACGTCGAACGACGCTTTGCCGCCGCTCCGGTCGACCAGGACGGCGACGCCGAGCACCTCGCCGCCCGCTGCGCGCACGAGGTCGATCGTCTCCTGGACGCGGCCGCCGCGCGTGACGACGTCCTCGGCGACCAGGACGGGCTCGCCCGGCTGGACGGCGAAACGGCGCATCACGAGCGCGCCGTCCTGCTTTTCGGCGAAAATGGAGAGCTTGTCGAGGGCGCGGGCCACCTCGTGCCCCACGAGAATCCCGCCGAGGGCGGGGGAGACGACCGTCCGGACCTTCGCGGCGAGCTCTTCGGGGATCATCGCGGCGAGCGCCTCGCAGAGCCGCTGCGCCTGGCGCGGGTAGCGGAGCAGGTTCGCGCACTGGAAGTAGTTGCCGCTGTGGAGCCCCGAGCGGAGTTCGAAATGCCCCTCGAGCAGGGCGCCGGTGTCGGAAAGGGTCTGGAGGACCTGTTTTTGGGTGAGCGCGTTCATGCGGCAATCGTACCCTATTCGGGGGGGAAAGACAAGGGGTCTCGGAGGCCCATTTTACGAATCCTCCCATTTTGGTATCATGGGCGGCGGAAAACGGGCGGCAACGTCCGTCGCAGGAGTCGTTTTAATATGCCCAAACCGAAGAAAATAAAGGTCCCCCGTTCCGAGCGCATCTTCGCGCTCTCCCCCAAAGGCCGCGCGAATCTGTTCAAAAACCGCGTCACCTGCTCGATCGCCGAGCGGCTGGTCGCGCTCGACCGGATGGAGAACATCTACCAGACGAGCCACCGGATGGAGGGCGACGCCCTGTTCTCCGACAAGGTCCTCGCCTCGATGAACACCACCTACACGGTGTCCGACGCGGACCGGAGGCGCATCCCCGCGGAGGGGCCTGTCGTCGTTGTCGCGAACCACCCGTTCGGAGGCATCGAGGGCATGGTGCTCCACAGCATCATCAAAAAGGCGCGCCCCGACGCCAAGATGATGGTCAATTTCCTGCTCGGACGCATCCCCGAGCTGCGCGACGACTTCATCCTTGTCGATCCCTTCGGAACCGACAAGGCCGCGAAATCCAATATCCGCCCGCTGGTCGAGACCTCCCGCCACCTGAAGGAGGGCGGCCTGCTCGGCGTGTTCCCCTCCGGCGAGGTGTCCAGCGTCGACCTCAAGACCGGCCGCGTCCGCGACCCGGCCTGGAGTGTCACGGTCGCCCGGATCGTCCGCAAGACCCACGCGACGGTCGTCCCCATGTTTTTCTCCGGACACAACGGTCCCTCGTTCCAGCTCGCCGGACTCATCCATCCGAGGCTCCGCACCGCGCTGCTCCCGGCGATGTTCGACCGCCGCCGCAACCAGGACATCCGCGTCTCCGTCGGGATGCCGATCCGGTGGTCCGAGCTCGAGAAACTGGAGTCCGACGAGGACCTTATCCAGTTTCTCCGCCTCCGCACCTACGCGCTCGAGGCCCGGGAGAGCGCCGCGCTCCCGAAGAAGCGCCGCTTCCTCGCCCCCAAGGCCCGCAAGCCCAAGGCCGCCCCGCAGGCGCCCGTCATCGACGCCGTCGACCCCGAGATCCTGGCCGCGGAGATCGCCGCGCTCCCGCCCGACGCGAAATATGTCGAGAGCGGCCCCAACGACGTCTACATCGCCACGGCCGACAAGATGCCGAACGTCCACCGGGAGCTCGGCCGGCTGCGCGAGATCACGTTCCGCGGCGTCGGCGAGGGGACCGGACGGGAGATCGACGTCGATCCGTACGACAACTACTACCTCCACCTGTTCATCTGGCAGCGGGAGAAGCGGGAGATCGTCGGCGCGTACCGCCTCGGCCTCGGCGACGAGATCGTGAAAAAGTACGGCGTCGGCGGGCTCTACACGCACTCGCTTTTCCGGTTCGACCAGGAGCTCATCGACAAGATGGGGCCCTGCATGGAGCTCGGACGCTCGTTCGTCCGGCCCGAGTACCAGCGCGCCGTCTCCTCGCTGCTTCTCCTGTGGAAGGGCATCGGCGCGTTCATCGCGCGCAATCCGCGGTACACGACGCTCTTCGGCCCCGTCAGCATCACGGCGGAATACCGCGACGCGTCCCGCAACCTCCTCCTCCGCGCCCTGTCCGTGTCGAACTTCGCCCCCGAGTTCGCGCGGTTCGTGAAGCCGCGCAACCCGCCCCGGACCAAGGACCGCCGCGAGGTCTGCGACCCCTCGTTCGCGAAGTACGCCGACAACATCGAGAGCGTGACGTCCATCATCCAGGACATCGAGGCGGACCGCAAGGGAATCCCGGTGCTCCTCCGCCAGTATGTGAAGCTGGGCGGACGTCTCCTCGCCTTCAATGTCGACGAGGATTTCAGCTCGGTGGTCGACGGATTCATCATGATCGACCTCCGCCGGACCGATCCGCGCGTCCTCGCCAAATATATGGGCGACGACGCCCTCGCCTCGTTCCGGAGCTACCACGGACTGAACGAGTAGACCGCCGGAAAAATCCGCGGCGGACGGACGGATGAGCCCGGAGGAAAAGGGATATCTGCATGTGGACATGGACGCGTTCTTCGCGTCCGTCGAGCAGCGCGACCATCCGGAGTGGCGGGGCAGGCCGGTCATCGTCGGCGCGCTGCCGACCGAGCGCGGCGTCGTCTCCACCTGTTCCTACGAGGCGCGGAAGTTCGGCGTCCATTCGGCCATGCCGTCGCGCGACGCGGGCCGCCTCTGCCCGCAGGGCGTTTTCGTCCACGGGGACCACGCCAAATACTCGCGGGTCTCGGAGCAGGTCTTCTCCATTTTCGAGCGCTATACCCCCTGGGTCGAGCCCGTCTCCATCGACGAGGCCTTTCTCGATGTCACGGGAGCGCGGCGCCTTTTCGGGACACCGCGCGAGATCGCGGAGAAAATCCGCTCGGACATCCGCCGGGAACTGCGGCTCACGGCCTCGGTCGGCGTCGCCCCGAACATGTTCCTCGCGAAACTGGCGAGCGACGCCCGTAAGCCCGACGGCCTCACCGTCGTCCCGGACGACCCCGAGGGCATCCGCGCGTTTCTCGACCCGCTTCCCGTCAAACGGATCTGGGGCATCGGCGAATCGACCGTTCCGCGGCTCCTGGCGATGGGATGCCGCACCGTCCGCGACCTCCGGCTCATGTCCCCCGCCGTCCTCGCCGGCGTGCTCGGCTCCGCCGGGTCCGCGGCGCATTTCCAGCGGCTCGCCCGGGGCGAGGACGACCGCGTCCTCCAGACGGAATGGGTCGAGAAGTCCATCTCCCGGGAACATACCTATCCCGTCGACGAGTCCTCTCGCGAGACACTCCGCGAGACGCTCCGGGACATCGCGGACGATGTCGGAAGGCGGCTCCGCGCGGACGGTCGGTTCGCGACGGTCGGCAAGCTGAAACTCCGCTGGGGCGATTTCCGGACCGTCTCGCGCCAGCGCCCGTTCGAGTTTCCGGCGCGGGACGACATGACGTTCCGGGAGATGGCGCTCCGGCTTTTCGAGGATGTGGACGACGGCCGGCCGGTCCGGCTCGTCGGATTCGGCGTCACGGGCCTTCAGGAGACGCGCGGGACGCCCCGGCGGCAGATGCTGCTGTTCGGGGAGGAGGACGGGGCCGGCGACGAGGTCCGCCGCGAGAAACGCGAGTCCATGAGCCGCACGCTCGACGAGCTCCGGAAGAGGCTCGGGAAGGACTCCGTCCGCATGGGGATGCGGCCCCCGCCTTGACATCCCCCCGCGTTTTGGGTAGTGTTTTTTCCGATGTCCGCCTACCGGACGTACACGGCGGAAATGCCGCGGTCCCTCCCAGTCCCGCCTCTTCCATGAAGATTCTCCTCATCGACGTGATGCCCATTCTCTACCGCGGGCATTTCGCGTTCGTCTCACGGCCCCGGATCGCCTCCTCCGGCATCAACACCTCCGCGGTCTTCTTCTTCGCGAACACGGTCGCCACGGCGCTCGCGGACCGCGAGGTCACCCACATCGCCCTCGCGATGGACTCCTCGCCCACGTTCCGCCACCGGCTCTTTCCCGACTACAAGGCGCAGCGCGACAAGATGCCGGAGGACATCGCCGACGCCATCCCTCTCGCCGAGGAGCTCTCGCGGCTGCTCGGGCTCTCGTTTCTCCGGCTCGCGGACTTCGAGGCGGACGACATCCTCGGCACCCTCTCCGCGCGCGCCGACGCCGCCGGGATCTCCGCCTCGCTCGTCACGCCCGACAAGGATTTCGCCCAACTCGTCACCGACCGCGTCTCTCTTCTGCGCCCCGGCAAGGACGGATTCGAGACGTTCACGCCGGAGGACGTCAAAAAACACTGGGATATCGACTCTCCGGCGCAGATGATCGACTTTCTCGGCATGGCCGGCGACGCGGCCGACAACATTCCCGGCCTTCCGGGCGTCGGCGAGAAGACCGCGACCAAGCTGCTCCATCAGTTCGGCTCGCTCGAGGGGGTCATCGCGCACGCCGCCGAAATCAAGGGGAAGCTCGGCGAAAAAGTCGCCGCCAACGCCGACATCGCACGGCTCTCGCGCACCCTCGCCGTCATCCGTACCGACGCGCCGCTCGATGTTCCCTTCGACGACCTCAAGGTTCCTTCCGGCGTCCCGGACCCCGCCGCGCTCGACGCCTTCCTGAGCCGCCTCGAGCTGTTCTCGCTTCGCAAGAAGCTCCTTCCGCCCGACTACTTCGCCGCGCACACCGAGGAGCGTTTCGCCGGAACAGGAAAGAAGCCGGCCGCGCCCTCCGCCCCCGCGTCCGCGTTCGAGGGCCTCCCGCTCTTCGCCCCTCCGCCCCCGCCGGAGCCAGCGCCCCCCCCCTCCGCCCCCGCGCCGGAGTCCGCGCCCGCGGACGGCCTTTTCGAATTCTTCGCCAGCGCGCCCAAGGCCTCCGGGGCCCCTCGCTCCGCCGCGGGACTGGAGCCGGCCGACATCGCGTCCCTCCGCCCCCGCTTCGCCTTCGCGCTCGACGGAGGCGTCCTCTCGCTCGCCTCGGAGTCGGGCGTCTGGTCGCTTCCGTTGGAGGAGGGCGCGCTCCGGGCGGAGACCGTCGCGGCGCTCGCCCCCGTCTTCGCCGATCCCGCCGTCACCAAGGTCGGGCACGACATCAAGCGCTCGATTCCGGCGCTCCGCGCGCTCGGTCTTCCGCCCGCGCCCCCGTACGAGGACATTCTGCTTTCCCATTACGTCCTCGACTCCGCGTCGCGCCACTCGCTCGACACCCTGACGCTCTCTTTCCTCTCCTCCGCGTACATCTCGCGCCCGCCGGCCGAGCGGATTCTCGCGCTCGCGCCCGTGCTCCGGAAGAAGACGGAGGAGGCCGGGGCGCTCGAGGCGCTCGACCGCTGCGAGCTGCCCCTCCTTCCGATTCTCCACCGGATGGAGGAGGCCGGCGTCTGTCTCGACACCGCCGCGCTCGCCGCGTTCGGCACGGAGCTCGGCGCCGACATCGCGCGGCTCGAGGAGGAGGTGCGTTCCCTGGCCGGAGAGTCCTTCAACCTCGGCTCCCCGAAACAGCTCGGGCACATTCTCTTCGAGAGGCTGGGGCTTCCTCCCGCCGGCAAGACCCCGACCGGCGCCTACGAGACCTCCGAGGAGACGCTCCGCTCGCTCGAGGCGCTTCACCCGATCGTTCCGAAACTGCTGGACTGGCGTGCCCGCACGAAACTCAAGTCCACCTATGTCGACAAGCTTCCCGCGTGTATCCGGCCCTCCGACGGGCGCGTCCACACGACGTTCAACCAGGCTCTCACCGAGACCGGACGGCTCTCCTCGGACAATCCGAACCTCCAGAACATCCCGGTCCGCACCGAGCTCGGGCGCCGGATCCGCGCGGCCATCGTCGCGCCGGACGACGGGACGGTGCTTGTCTCGGCGGACTATTCGCAGATCGAGCTCCGCGTTCTCGCCTCGCTTTCGGGCGACGAGGCGATGTGCGAGGATTTCCGGAACGACTCAGACATCCACGCGCGGACGGCGGCGCGCGTCCACGGAATCCCGGTCGAAGAGGTGACGCCGGAGATGCGGGCGCAGGCCAAGCGCGTCAATTTCGGCATTGTCTACGGCATCTCCGCGTTCGGGCTCGGTCAGCGGCTCGGCATTCCCCGGAAGCAGGCCGCCGACCTCATAGACGCCGTGCAGACCGCCTATCCCGGCATCCGGCGTTTCATGGACAACGCGGTCGCCGAGGCCCGGGAAACCGGCGTCTCGCGCACGCTGCTCGGGCGCCGCCGGCCCATCCGCGACATCAATTCCCGGAACAAGACGCTGCGCGCCGCGGCGGAGCGCGTCGCCGTCAACACGCCGGTCCAGGGCACCGCGGCGGACCTCATCAAACTCGCGATGATCGCCGTGGACAAAGCGCTGGCGGAGCGCGGGACGCGCTCGCGGCTCCTCCTGCAGGTGCACGACGAACTGGTCTTCGAGGTGCCGAAGGACGAGTTGGAGACGGTCGTCCCGCTCATCCGCGGCGGCATGACCGGCGTCGTCGAACTGAAGGTGCCGCTCCGTGTCGATATCGGCCAGGGACGCACCTGGCTCGACGCGCACTAGAGCTTTATCGAGACCGACATGCCGATCGTGTCGGTCTTGATGTTGTCGAACTCAACGGACTGCCCGTACATCTGGCGGACGGTGTCGTGGATGACGACCATCATATAGTCGACGGCGAAGCCCCACGTGCCGGTGTCGTATCCGATGCCGAGGCTCCATTGGTCGCGGTCGCCCGGAGGGCAGGTCGTGTCGCAGTGGTCGGCGTGCGTCGGGTCCATGTCGTGCGTCCAGCCGCACTGCACCGCCCAGCGGCCGGTGAGCTTGTACTCAAGGCCGGCGGAATAGCGCATGGTGCTTTTCCAGTCCTTCTGCGCGACGATGGGGGCGCCCAGGGCGGGGTTGTCGAAATGGATTGTCATGTCCGTGAAGCACGTCCAATCCGTGTATGTCGTGTTGAATCCGAGTTCGAGGCGGTCGGTGATCTTCCAGTTGAAGCCGCCGGAGAGGCTCTGCGGCATGTGTAAGTCGCCCCGGACGTGGGAATGGAGACCGAGAGGCTCGACGCGGATGTTTCCGGTCTCCTCGAAATCCTGCTTCGAGCGGTAGACGACGCCGAGGCTGAACGACGGGCAGAGGTCGAACGACGCGCCGAGGACGTATCCGACGGCCCAGTCGTCCGCCCGGAGGTGCATCTGAGAGGCGTATTTCGGAAGGACGCGGTCGTTCACGAGGGACATGTACGAGACCCGGGGACCGGCGGCGACGGAGAGCCGGTCGGTGACGCGCCAGGCGAGGTTGGGGTTGATGTCGAAGCTTTCGAGCGTCGACTCGATGCTGTCGGCGGCGAGAGGCCACGTCGGGCCTTTCTTATAGCGGGTTCCGAGCCCGTATTCCGTATAGAATCCGAGTCCGAGATAGAGGTCGTCCGTCAAGGCGCGCGAGAGATAGAAGTGCGGCACCATGAACATTTTTTCCTTCTGCTCGGTGCGGGAGGCGTTGTTGACGACGGTGTCGAACTGCGGACGGCAGAGCGTGACGCCGGACATCAGATAGAGGTGTTCCGCGTCGAGTTCGGTGAGGTTGGCGGGGTTGTAGTAGTTGGCGGAGGCGTCGCCGGTCGAGCCGACGAGGGCGCCCGCGAGGGCGTTTCCGCGCGCGCTGGCTTCGTTAAGCGCGAAACCGCCCGCCAGCGCGCCGCCGGCGGCGAGAGCCGTTCCCGCCATAACGAGGTTTTTCAGAAAAGAGAGATTTCTCATCGACGTATTCATTTCTGCTTCGGGACAGCCCGGCCAAACGCCCCCGAAATCCGGGCGTCCGGAACCGGGCGTGTGTTGAATCGCGGTGAATCATTCCGGCGCAAGACCGGCCGCAATCCGCCCGAGCGTGTGTCATTGTACCCTAAAACAGGGAGACTGTGCATCTATTTTCCGTTCCGGATTCAAACCGTATTTTCGTCTAAAAACGTTCAAATTTCATTGAAAAATTCATTTTTTCTAAAAATACTCCGAAAATCCAATATTTTACCGAAATTCAAAAATTAAACCGTATATTTCAAAGCAAAAAATGGTGGTTTTATCTTTTTCGACAAAATAAAACTCAAGTTCATACTTGCCTATTCAAGAAAAAAGAAGGTATACTTCCAAAACCTTCACACCGAAACCGAATATGGCCACAAACTCCTCTCCCGTCGAAAATTTCGCGCTCTGGGTCTTCCGGGGCTCCCCGAACCCCGGACTTCCCATCTCGCTCCGCGACCTTCACAAAATCGCCGTGCGGGAGTGCGGAGGGGAGGGGGCGGTTCCTTCCGTCAAAATTTTCGCCCGCGAACTCAACCGAAGCTCTCTCTTCCGTCTTCGGGGAGCCCAGGGAAGCGAGATGGTCTCCCTGAGCGCGAACGGCCTTCAGATGTGCCCGGAGAAATCCGGAAAGCCTTCCGCGGCCCCGGACGGCGCTGGACGCCCGGACGACGGGCAGCGGCAATCCGCCCCCTCCGCCCCCTCCGTTCCCGCTCCACCATCACCTCCTCCCTCCGCCCCCGCGCCGCTTCCTGACCCCGTTCCCGCGCCTCCGCCCCCGCTCGCCGAGGCGCTTCCGAAAGCGTTCGCGACGTTGACGGTCGAGGACCCGAAACAAGGGGTCCCCATCGGAGAGCTCGCCGAGGCCCTGGCGAAACTCGGCTGCTCGCCGGAACCGCTGGAACTCCGCCGCGCCGTCCGGGCGGACGCGACCGTCCGGCTTCTCGGGAAAAGCGGCGACTGGCGTGTGACCACACGGAGCGGGTTGCCCCAGACGCCCGCCGCCCCTTCCGCCACCGCC
>JAZUKQ010000122.1:0-5491 GCA_045643325.1 Kiritimatiellia bacterium
CGTAGAGACGGCGCCCCGTCGGGTTCGAGAGGACGGTCTTCTGGATATACGGCTTCCCGGCGACGAATTCCGCCGCCTCGGAAATCTCCGAGAAGTCTCCGTCGCGTTCCTCGACGGCGAGCACGTCCTCGGCGCCGAACATCTTCTGGACGACGAACAGCCGGTCCGCGTCATCCGCCTCTCCGGCCGGGACGGCGACCTGGCGGAACAGGAGCGCGGGACCCGCGGCGACGAGCCGGCGTCCTCCGGTCTTGTCGGCCGCGCGGAGCCCGATGTCCTTGCCGTCGAACGGCAGGTCCATAAGGGCGAGGACGGCCATCCGCTCGATGAAACCGCCGGCGGCCTCGAGGAAATGCGTGGAGAGGAACGGGGCGCCCGCCTCCGCCTCGGCGGCGTCGAGCCAGAAGCGGTTCGCGCGCACGAGGTCCGCCGTCTGCCTGTCGCGCGGGGTATGGTAGTAGTGCGTCTCGGCCCATTCCTTGGTGCGCTCGGGGGCGCGGTAGAGCTGCCGGACCTCGCGCCGCCGCTCCGCGTCGCGCCGCAGGGACGCCGCGGCGGACTCCGTCGCGCTCTTGCGCAATTTTCTCTTGGCCTTGTCTTCGCCGGTGGCCGGTTTCTCGTCGGCCGCGCCGGCGCGGAGCTCCGCTTGCATTTCCGGGGCGGGGGCGAACGCGATCCGGTTCGCGCGCCTCGCCATGCCGCCGGCCGCCGCGTCCGCCCCGGGCGCCGCCGCCGCTAGGGCCACGGGTTCCGCATCCTCCATGACCATCCCGTCGGCGAGATAGCCGACTTCCTCGGCCACCGCCTCGTCGCCCTCGCCGAGGACGGTGAGGAACCGGCGGCGCTCCTCCGCGAAGTCCGGTTTCTCCGCCTCGCAGAGCTCGCGGATCTCCCGGCGCACGCGGTCGGCGTATTCCGGATGACGGCGGGCGAGCAGGACTTTCTCCAGCGTGTTCAGCCTCTGGAACGGGCCGGGGGCGCCCCACGCGGAGACATCGTCTCCCAGAAGCCAGCGGTCCGTGAACTGCGGAAAGCGCTTGTTCCGGAGGTTCGGCGCGACGACGCGGTCGAAGAACGCCTTGTCCTTGCGGTACAGGAAGAAGTCGAGCTCATGGCAGGCGTATTTCCCGTAGAGCTCCTGCTTGCGTTCCTCGGGGAAGGAGGCCCAGCGGACCGCGAAGGCGAACTCTCCGAAGGTGTTGTTCTCGTCGAGCGCCTGCAGGACGCGGTGGACGTCCGCGAGGGACGTGACGCCGGCATAGCGCGTGGAGAGGTCGGCGAGCGGCACCTCCGCCCCCGCCGCGAGCGCCTCGACGGACTCCGTGCGGACGTACGCCTTCGCGGGGTCGAGTTCCGAGCGGAGACGGGCGTCGCGCGGCTCGAAGGGCGCGGCCTCGCCGAGGACGTTCCGCACGGCGAAGTCCGTTCCGTCGAGAACGACGATCTCGATGTCCTGCCGGCCGCCGATGTCCGCGAGCGGGACGGAGACCGCGCCGTCCTTGTCCGGCACGAGGTTGCACCACACCTTCGCGGGCTCCGGAAGAAAATCGAGCGCCGGACGGATGTTCTCCTGGGCCGCGGCGAGATTCATGGAGGGTTTCGCGGGGCTCACAAGCTGGGCCTGCGCCGCGGGGTAGCCGCCGTACGCGCCGGCCGTTTCCCAGTCCTCGCCGTTCTGGGCCGTCCGGAGGACCGTATGGGTCTCCCGCCGCTCCCACGGGGTCAGCAGAAGACTCGGATGTTCGAGCGTGTTGCCGGGACGCCGCGTCGCGCCGCGCCGGTCGAGGATGTAGCGGATCTCGTCGCCGAGAACGCGCCTGGAAAGATATTCGGTGGACGCCTCGGGCCAGTCGACGGATGCTTCGGAGCGGACGGGGGCGGAGGCGCCCAGGCCGCCGCAGACGCCGGGCTCCTCGGTCAGGCGGCGCGCGAGAATATGGACGCGCGCGTCGGGACCGGCGTGGGCGAGGCGGACGAGCAGCGCGTCGCCTTCCACGCCCGCGGAGACGACGCGGAGACGCTCCGGGGAGCCGGTGTCGCGGAGACCCCGGCGGATGCCGGAGATGACGCCGCCGTCGGTGGAGACGTCGCCTTCGGCCGCCGTCACGCGGAGACGCGCCGAGGCTCCCGTGTTGCGGAACACGAGGTCGTAGTCGCCGGCGGGGAGTCCGGAGATCCGGACCGCGCCGTCCGCGACCGTGACATGGCCGGCGCGGTCGGCGACCGTCTCGCCGAGGGAGTTGACCTCGAGCAGGGAGACGAGTTCGGCGGCGGAGCCGCTTTCCGGAAGAACGTCCGCGAGGAGTCCGGCGGCGTCGAACTCGAAGGTCTCGCCCTCCGCCGCATGGAGTTCCGCGGGGAGCGCGGCGCGGTCCGCGGGAAGGTCCCAGCGGAAGGACTCGCGCTGTCTGCCGACCTCCCAGGAGGCGCGGACACCGGCGATGCCGGGAAGTTTTCCGAGGCGGATCCGGCCCGACGCGTCGCATTGGTAGAGCCGCTCGGGAAGGTCGTTGAGAAACGCGATGTGGGAGAAGGAGAGACGCACGGCGTGGAACGGGAGGGGCTCGCCGTTCCGCCCCCGGATTTCCAGCGAGTATCCGTCCGAGGAAGCGCGGAGAAACGCGCGCGCGACGCCGACCGGCGAGCCGTTCCCGCCGACCCCGAGGAAGCCCGCGGAGGCGTCGACCGGCTCGTCCTTCGCGCGGCTCGCGCTGTGGACGGTGCCGGAGAGCTCGACGACCGCCTCGGTCAGGTCCTTCGGGACGCGGAAGCGGAGCTCGGTCTCTTTCGTGTCGGAGAGGACGGGCGTCTCGTACCGTTTCACGGTCTGGACGCCCGCGGCGTCCGTCATCGTGAGCGTGACGACCGGTTTCTCGAGAAGCGCGACGGACGCGGGGGCGCCGGCGACGGACAGGCGGGGGCGGAGGAGGGCGACGGCCTCCTCGCCGGCGACGAGACTCTCGCGGGCGACGAGGCAGTCGAGCGCGAGCGACAGCGTCTCGGGGCGATGGTTGAACGGGACCGCGGCGGCGAGGCGCCCCGAGCGCAGGACGGCGGTTTTCCGGCCGGCGGCCTCGGCGGTCGAGAACGGCACCGCGATCTCTCCGGTCTCGTCCGCGGAATAGGTCTGGCCGCCGAGCCAGAGCGAGGCGTCCTTGAGGGCGCGGCCCGACTCGTCGAACGCGGTGAAGACGTGGCCGGAGGCTCCGACGCGCTCCACGGCGCGGATCGCGCCCTTGCGGACGAGCGCGCGGCTGGAGACGCCGTTGCCGGAGCATTCGACGACGTAGAGGCCGGGCTCCTTCAGTTCGGGGAACTCCAAGGTCTCGACGGGGAGGAGGATGGCGGGCGTGCGGGAGAAGTCGAGTGTGCGGGAGGCGTTGGGGACGCATCCGTCGAGGTCGACGGTGGCGGGGACGTCCGTTCCGAGTTCGCGGCAGGCGTTGAAGGCGTCGAGGTCGTAGACGGCGACCTGGAGGGAGGGCACGTTTTTCACCGCGATGCGGAGCGACACGGGGCCGTCGTCGGCGACGTGTTCGGGGTTCGCGGCGTCCCAGACGAGTTCGGCGCGGTCGCGGAGCGCGCGGAACTCCTCCTCGGAGAGGGCGTTTTCGAGATCGGCGCGAAGCGGCTTTCCGGCGAGGAGCGCGGTCTCGGCGGCGACGCGGCGGAGCGTGTCGCGGTCGACCCACTCGGCGAAGTCGCCGACGGGGGCGCCGGCGGCGAAGGCGTGGGAGAGCCAGTCGCGGACGAGCGGCTCGTCGTCGGATACCGGGAGAAAGTCCGGCACCGCGTCCTGATACGCGCCGGAGAGCGGGACGAGCTGCTTTCCTTGGGCGAACTCGGGCCGCAGGACCCTGGAGCGGCGGGGGATGGCGAGATATTCGGTGAAAAGGTCGCGGCGGGAGAAGTCGCCGTGCTTCCGGTCGTGGTCGAGGAGACGGAAGAGCGCGTGCGCGCGGAGTTCGGTCCGGGAGGCGGGGAGCGTGCGGGAGAACGCGAGGACGGACTCGAGCGTCCGGCGGCGGACATCGGCGCCGTTTCCTTCGTCGGCTCCGGGGGCGAGCCTGCGGAGGACGGCGCGGACGAACGCGTCGTTGTCGTCCACATCCTTGCCGGAGCCTTTCAGCGCGTCGCGTAGGGCGTTCAGTTGGGCGAGCGTCAGGCGGTTGTGGACGGCTCGGTCGCCGAAGCGGGAGTTGCCGAACCGGAGGTCCTTCACGACGAGGTCGAAGAGTCCCGGCGTGTCGGGAAGCGTGACAGAGTCGAGAAGGTCGCGGACCGAGCCGGCGGGGGCGTTGGCGCCTTTCTGGGCGAGAATGGGATGGAGTCGGAGAAACTCGGGGCGGAGGAACGCGGAGGGACGCATCGATTGGAACGGACCGTAGAACGCGTCGAACGAGACGTCTTCCGGCCGAATCTCGGAGGCGTATGTGTCGGGCTTCAGGGCCTCCTCGCGGGTTCCCTGGGCGAGCACGATGGGAAGTTCGGCGGCGAGTTTCTTGCCTGCGCCGGGGGTAGCTGGGTCGAATGTCTGGAGCTCCTGGCGGTTGAGAAGTTCGTGATAGAGCTGGTTGTGCTCGTTGTCGGGCCAGGCGTCGAGGATGGCCTTCGCCTCGTCCCATTTGCTCTGCTGCTGGAAGACGAGCCCGCGGTAGAACCGGCCGGCGGGGGTATTCCCGGGGAGTTCCTTCTCCACAAGGGCCATGCGGTCGGAGGAGAAGGCGAACCGTTCGGCGAAGTCGAGGGGGGCGACGTATGAGAGGTCGGCGGCGGAGGCGAGGACGGGAACGGCGGCGGCCATGGTCGCGAGAGGGGGGAGGGGGAGTCGGGTTTTCATTCGGTTGCGGACGTTCGGGTGGATGACAGGGAATAGGGGGGGGGAGATGGCGTGGACTCGGGGAAGCGGAACGGGATTTTCTTCGAGTATGCACTTAAAGGAGGGTGAAGTCAATCGCGTTTTCAATAAGGAAAGGAACCATGCCGCCGGATTTTCCGCGAATTTTTGCCCTGGCAAACGCGGGGCGGAAGAGGATCGAAAAGCCCTTTTTTGAAATAAAAGAACTATATATCTACTAAAATAAGGGTCTGACCGCCTTTGCTACTCTTTTATAATGAAACTAGTTTTATAAAAAATAATTCTCTTTCTCACGGACCTTTGCTCCGTCGTGTGGAGGGGAGGGGAAAGTTTCCGCACCGTATTTTCATTTCAAAGGAACGACCAAAAACATGTACAAGTTCAAACAGTTTTTTTGCGTAAAATCATTATATTTTTGATGTTTTTTGAAAAATGAGACATATATAAAATTACGTTTATATTCCATAAATTCGCACCTAGGTCTGAACCTGTCCATGGCCTCGCGCGAAGGGTCGCGTGAAGGGTCTGACCCCTTTGTAACGTGGCAATCCGCCGGGAAAGGCGGGATGAAATTACGGTGCGGAAAGTCGCCAATAAGGGTCTGACCACTTTTCGCGACCCCTTTTCGCGACT
>JAZUKQ010000123.1:0-5557 GCA_045643325.1 Kiritimatiellia bacterium
ATCGTGCCGCAGAGAAGCTGCCGCTTCGCGATCTCGGCAACCTTCTCGCCCGACTCGTTCCCGATGTCGTCGCCGCTGCGAACCGTGCTTTGCTCGAGGTGCCGGAGCGTCTCGTCGAGGTAGAGGACATAGCGGTGCTTCGCGCCTTCTTTCACGGGCTGCTCGTAGTACCAGACAATCCGTCCGTTGTACAGGAACCTTCCGTGGAATCCGGTCAGGCCCGGCTTCCCGAGGGGTGTCCGCTCGTATTCCCGGCTGTTCCGCTTCAGGGGTGCGAGATAATGAAGCCCGATCGCCTCCATCCTCGCCTGGTCCTTCGCAGTCACGAATCCCTTGTCGTTGATGGCGACGTATTTCCGCGCACCCATCTCCGTGCGCATGCTGTCGAACGCGGAGAGATCGCGGACGCTCCCGGGGAATCGCCTGTAGAACACGGGCATCATCCTCTCCTCGGCGATGGCCGCCGCGTACATGAGGTTGATCTGCGGATCGTGGCAGCCGTGGCTGTTGTATCCGCGCTGCGCCTCGTAGATGTTCTGGGAGTTGCAGACCAGCGCCGTGCCGTCGAAGAGCAGATACGAGTTCTTCTCCGGGACGAACTCGCGCATGAACGCGACCATTTCGGGCCGGAGCGCGCCGAGCTGCTTCATCCGAACCGAGAGCGTCCCGGACGAGAGCCCCAGCCCCGGGAAGCGCTCCGAAAGGTACGAGACGTCGTAGAAATGCTCCGTGTAGCGCATGGCGCAATGCCGGACGCATCTGATGAGCGCCGTGACGTAGAGCCAGTCCGCGTCCAGCGGAAAGTGCTTCTTCAGGTTGTCGTGGATGTCCTTCGTCAGCTCGGACACGGCCCATGTCGCGCCGAACTCCTTTGAGTAGACCCTTGCGCCCACCGGCCGGCGCACCGTGCTTTTCGGGACGAATCCGTTCTCGGTCACGGTGCCGAGGTGTCCGAGGAACACCTTCCTCACCTTCTTGGCGACGGGATCCCACCGGCTCGTCACCTTGACGAGATAGTAGTGTCCCCTGATGAACTTGATCTGGGTTCCGGGCTTGCGGAAGCGGGCGATCCTAGGCGGAATCTTGGCCATTTTCTCGTGCCTTTCAATATGGGTTGTTAGGCCATATATTATACCAAGGACCTGACCGCTTCCGCAAGGGGGAAACTTAAGAAAAATTCAGTAAAGTCCGGGCTGAGGCCTCACGCAGATGCAGAACGGCGAACAATCCTATGGCCTGTTAGCGAAGAGATACGGGTAAACAGTTTTGTTGGGAAAGCGCATTCGCCGGCCATGTAGGCCGGTTGTTGCGTCCCAGAGGATTCCACCATGAATACATCCATCCGCACCTCTCTCGCCTTGTTCGGCGCGCTGGTCTGCGCCGCGTCCGCCACCGTCTACCGCCCCGGTCTCATGCAGTATCGGTACGACTGCGCCAGCAACGCCACTGCGGATTTCAACAAGGATTTCTCCACCATCGCCAGCGACAAGGTCGACCGCACCTACGGCTGCATCATGGGCAACAGGAGCTTCGGCAACGGTGGCAGCGGCGGCACGAAATCCGATGTCTCCGAGTCCGCCACCGGGACGAGGTGGTGGTGGGACGGCAACACCACCTACGCCTACGTCGGCGAAATCTGGCTCAACGCCGGCAAGACCAACTGCTTCTGGGGCAACTTCGACGACGGTTCCGCCTTGTTCATCGGCGACCTGCCGACGCCCGTCTTCAACCAGGGATCCGGGTCGGGCTTCAGCGGCAAGGCCGCAGTCGGCACGTTCACCGCCCCGGCGTCCGGATGGTACGCCTTCCGCGGATTCGTCTGGGACTGGTCCGGCGGCAAGAACATCTGCCAGGGCGCCCTCGCCGCGCTCCAGTGGAACACCTCGGGCTACACCGGGCAGGACGGCTCCCCGTCGTGGCTGAAGTTCACCTGCGACAACTCCATGACGTTCCTCCGCACCGCGACCGACGAGTCCTTCATGACCGTCGGCAAACTCGACGTGGACGGCAACGACGCCCTTGTCAACGTCTCCTTCGCCGACGTCACCGCCGAGGCCACGCTCCGCGCCTACTACGGCGCCCTCGACGGTGGGACCACACCCGCCGCGTGGGACGGCTACGTCGATCTCGCCACCGTCTCCGCCGGCGATACCGCCGAAACCACCTACACCATTCCGGGTGGCAGGAACTACGCCGCCATCCGCCTCTGCCTCGTCCGCGACACCGACGACGCATTCTACGAGTTCAGCGATTTGATCGAGTTCACCCAGACGGCGCCGGCGGTCGCCCTCACGAGCGCGGAACCCGACCACGTCCAAATCTCCGGCAGCGTCCAGCTCGCGAAGTTCGGCATCAGCGGATCGTCCGTCACGCTCGGCGTCGAAGTCTCCGACACCGAGGATTTCGCCTCCATTCTCGACTCCGCCACCATCTCCGCCTCCATCACGTCCGTGGGCTCCTACGACTATGCCGTCACAGGCCTCGCGCCCAACACGGACTACTACGTCCGCGCGGTCGCCGAGAACAACCTCGGCGTCCGCGGCGTATCCGCACCGGTCGCCGTCAAGACGCTCAGCGCCTTTGTCGCGCCCGGCATTGCCGCCTACAGTTTTACCGCCGACGGCCTCTCCGTCACCGTCGCGCTGACCGAGCTCTACCTGTCCTCCGCCACCATTGACCTCTACGTGGACAACGTCCTCGCCGGCACCCGCACCGTCTCCGCCACCGGCAACGTCCCCTTCCTGGTCAGCGGCCGCAAGACCGACGCCAGGCTTCGCGCCGTCATCACCGCCGGGACGGATTCCCAGTCATACACCGCCGACGCCCGTGTCGGCTCCTCCATGCAGATTATCGACAGCGCCGCCGGCCATGACAGCGTCACAGGCGCCATCGTGCTCGGCGTCGGCGATGCCGTGGTTCTGCCGCCCGTCTCGGGCGACGCGTACTACCGCAATCTCGACGACCATCGCTTCCTCAAGCTCGACGGCACCTGCGTGACGGCTCTGGAGCCCGGCATGGGCGCCGTCGAGTACTACGGTCCGAACGGCCAGCTCGCCTCGACCGTCGTCTTCCTCATCCGCCCTGAAATGCAGGAAGGAGGCCGCATGTTCGTCTACTCCGACGCCATCAACAGGGGCTGGGGCGACGCTTCCTCCTGGTACCAGGTCGGCGTGTCCGAGAACAGCGCCGTCCCGGACAATGCCAAGGACGTCGCATTCATCCCCGTACTTTCCAACGGCGGCGAACTCACCGTTTCCGTCGGCGGCACCTTCACGGTCCAGGACCTCTACATCGGACGCCCGAAGAACGATGCGCGCAACTTCCGCATCCAGGGCTCCAAGGCCGAAGGCTGCGGTCTCGTCGTCACCGGCGCCCCCGTCGGTCGCACGGCCTACCGTCCCGGCGCCGTCTGGTCGCTCATCCGCGACGCGGACGCCTCCATGACCCTCGCAGGCTACCGTTCCGCCGATCTCGATGCGAACAAGGGCGCCGGCTACTACTCCATGGGCAACGGCCACGGCTATGGTGGTCCGGACGGCGCCCAGGGCAACATGATCCCCGGGCGCGAATTGCGCCTCGAAGGCGGCTATCTCTACGACATCGGCTTCAACAAGACCTGGACCGGCTGGGCGGCCCACACCAACCACGCCGAGCGGCTCGTCGTGGCGGACGGCTTCTCCGCCATCACCATCGAGCCGCAACGACGCCAGGACGAAGACCCTCGGCGCGGGCCGCACGGTCACCATCACCTCCGGCGGCCTCATCCTGTGCTACAACGACACCTCCATCGGCACGCAGTCGGGCGGCGCGGCCAACGGCAGCGTCGTGTTCGGAAACACGGCATACGTCTACGCGACCTCGAGCGACTTGAACAAGCCCAACCAGATCTGGGCGACACTCACGGCGCCGTACGGCTTCGTGCAGGGCTTCTCCGGCCACCTCCTGCTCGCGGGCGACCAGACGGGCATCGACGAGTTCCTCCGCATCAACGGCGGCACGACCTACCTCGGCTCGCTCGACGGCTCCGTCGGTTGCACGATCGACGTCCCCGTGACGCTCGTCGGCGGCGGTGCCAACCTCGTCCTCAAGCAGCCGAACATCCTCCGCGACCGCGACCTCGACCTCTCGCTGGTGTGCCCCGGCGGGCTTGGTCCCAAGATCAGCCCTTGCGCCGGCTCCGCGCCGGACACCTGCCTGCGCCTCTACATCGCCGGCGAAAGCATGCCGCGCGGCACCTACGGCTCCTCCGAATCCTCCGCCGAGTTCATCGACGACGAGCACTTCTCCGGCACGGGCGTCCTCCGCGTCCGCCGCGACGACCTCCGCCAGCCGACGATTCTGATCTTCCGCTAGACCGGCATCGTCCCATCGGGAGAGAAGCGGGAATGGCCTTTGCCCTTCCCGCTTCTTTTTTTGCCTATTGCCCGCAAAGGCTTCCGCTAGAGCTTTTCCAAACGGCCGGGATCGAGAAGAAAGTCCAGGAGGCCGATGTGCCCGATGCCGTCGTTGTCGCGATAGGTTGCCGAGTACTGTCCGTCAATGACCACTTTCTTGAAGTTGTCGCCGGTGTGCTTGAGCGAGAAGGTCTCCTGTGCCATCTTTTCCTCGTCGGGAATCATCCAGGCGGACTGGATGTAGATCCGCTCATAGCCGCGGTTCACGACGAAGTCGATTTCGTGGGCGCTGAAAATGTGCCGGCCGCTCTCCTTCCGGTTGAGACCGACGACACCTACATCAACGGAATACCCATTGCGGAGAAGTTCGTTGTAGATGGCATTTTCCATCAGATGCGGGAATTCTATTTGGCGGAAACCTGTACGGGCGTTACGCAGACCCGTATCAGCGGCGTAGTATTTGGCGGGATAGTCCAGATAGTGTTTGCCTTTGATGTCAAAGCGCGCCGCCTTGCTGATGAGAAAGGCATCGGTCAGGTAATCAAGATGCTTGGCCACGGTCGGCTGGGTGCAGGAGAAGCCTTGACTGGATTGGAGAAAATGGACGAGCTTTGTCGGATTTGTAAGTCCGCCGACCATGCTCATGACGGCATCGGTAATCATGGCGAGGGCGGTATCGCCGTGAAGTTTGTGGCGTTTCACCAGATCCCGCAGATAGATGGTGGTGTAAAGTCCGTTCAAGTAGGTCTGCTTCTCTTCCGGACTTGTCAGCGAGAGACATTCCGGCATGCCTCCGTAGGTGAGATATTCCATTAGGGAAGCCATGGGGTTCGGTTCGTCCAGTCGGCAACTGCGGAATTCGGCAAAGGAGAGTGGAGTGGCCTGGATGACCTGTCCGCGGCCACGGAAAGCGGTAGCGACATCGCTGGAAAGCAGTTTGGAATTGGAGCCGGTCACATAGCAGTCGACATTCGGCATGGTGCGGAGTTCGCTCAAAATGGAGTAGAACGTATCCCAATAGTCATCTAGTGTGCCGATTCTCAAATACATTTCCCTTTTCGTGCCTTCTTTCCGAAAGGTGGCGGGACCGTGGTTTTCAGTTCCGTCATACCAAGGCTCCTCCTCGCGCTGTTGATCTTCGCAAGGATGTCCTCTCCCTCCGC
>JAZUKQ010000124.1:0-6945 GCA_045643325.1 Kiritimatiellia bacterium
ACAGGCATCTCCTGCTGGGGGATGGCGGCGCGTTCTTTGGGGGAGAGTTCGGACATGGGAAAATCGGTGTTCGGATTCAAATTCGCTCGTCCGCGTACGCGCGCGAGCCTTCTGTGGAGGGGAAACGGGAAAACTCTAGTCCAATCCGGCGTTTTTGTCAACGGGAGGCGTGCCGTCGCGGGTTGTCGTACGTCGGGCCTCCGCGCGGGGGCGGAGGGGGCGCGGCTAGGCGGACCTTGGCGCGGAACGGCGGCGGGGCTTGAGGTTGTCGGGGTCGAAGTAGACGTCTTTCCTCAGTTGCGCGGAGGCGCGGAGCCCGTGAATCTGCGCGATTTCGTGGAAAAACTCCTCCTCTGCCTCGACATGGAGGGCCTCGGGGAGTTCGATGCAGACGGTCTTGCCGAGGTCCGACTCGATGCGGAACTCGACGGTGATGGTGCCGGGGCGCGACTTGATTTTCGCCTGGACGGCGTTCAGCATCTCCTCATTGACGTAGGTCTCGGGAGCGGTGAGTACCACGCGGCTGGTGAAGCGCTTGGGGACCTCCTCCATCGGGTAGGCCTCGCGGACGACGAACGACATCTGCGTCGGGTCCCGGAAGGAGTGGCCGAGCTGTCCGCAGAGGACCATGGCGTCGTGGGGGCGGAGCGAGGTTCCGAACTTCGCGAAGTCTTTGGCGAACATGAGCCCCTCGGATTTGCCCTCCTGGACGTCCTCAATCGGGATGATGGCCCAGGGCTGGCCGTTCTTGTCGCGGCGCTGCGAGACCTCGCCCACCCAGGCGAGGACGCGGACGTCGCGCCTGTCGTCGGGCGTCTGAAGTTCCGCGAAGATGCGCGGGAGGTCGCCGACGGTGGTGAACTGGCCCTCGAGGTGGCGGTAGCGCGCCATCGGGTGTCCGGTGAGGTACATGCCGAGGAGTTCCTTCTCGTAGCCGAACTTCTCGCGCGCGAGCCATTCGGGGACGTCGGGGAACTCGCTGTCGCCGCCGCCGGCCGGGGCTCCGGCGGCGGGGGTGTCGCCGAACCCCATGAGGTCGAACATCGTGGCCTGGCCCTGCTCCTTGTCCTTGCGGGCGGAGGCGGCGCGGCTCATGGCGAGGTCGACGCCGGCGAAGAGGCGGGCCCGCGGCATGCCGAAGCAGTCCATCGCCCCGCTCCGGACGAGGTTTTCGATGACCTTCCGGTTGACCGCGGAGGGGTCGACGCGCTCGCAGAAGTCGATCAGCCCCTTGTACGGGCCGTTGGCCTTGCGCTCGGCGACGATGGCGTCGGCCGCCTGGGCGCCCACGCCCTTGATGCCGCCGAGACCGTAGCTCATGGTCTTGTCCTCCTCGGACCCCTCGGGGAAGAAGCGCGTCATGCTCTCGTTGACGTTCGGCGGCCGGATGGCGATGCCCATCTCCGCGGCCTCCGCGACAAAGCCCGGGAGTTTTTCGAAGTTCCCGATTTCGGAGGAGATCTGCGCGCACATGTATTCGACGGGATAGTGCGCCTTGAGGTAGCCGGTCTGGTAGGCGACGTAGGCGTAGCAGACGGCGTGCGACTTGTTGAACGCGTATTTGGCGAACGCGGTCCAGTCTTCCCAGATTTTGTTGATGACGGCGTCGGCCTTCGCGACGTCTCCGCCGTACTCCTTCATGAACTCCGGGTTCACGTGGCAGCCCGCGGTGAACTTCTCCTTGAGGTTGGCCATGAGGTCGAAATTCTTCTTGCCCATGGCCTTGCGGAGGGTGTCGGACTGGCCGCGCGTGAAGCCGCCGAGGAGGCGCGAGAGAAGCATCACCTGCTCCTGATAGACCGTGACGCCGTAGGTCTCCTTCAGATACTTCTCCATCAGAGGGTGGTCGTACGTGATCGGCTCCTGGCCGAGTTTGCAGGCGGTGAACTTGGGGATATAGTCCATCGGGCCCGGTCGGTAGAGCGCGTTCATGGCGACGAGGTCGGCGAAGCACGAGGGGTGGAGCGCGCGGAGGTGCTTCTTCATGCCGTCGGACTCGAACTGGAAGAGGCCGGTCGTCTCGCCGCGGGCGAAGAGCGCGTAGGTCTCCTTGTCGGTGATGTCGACATGGTCGATGTCGACGTCGATGCCGCGCTTCTCCTTGATGGTCTGGAGGCATTCCTTGAGGACGGTGAGCGTCTTCAGACCGAGAAAGTCCATTTTGAGGAGGCCGATGGGCTCGACAAAATGCCCGTCGTACTGCGTCGTCATCAGGCTGTCCTCCTCGGAAGGCATGATCGGGAGCGAGTCGATGAGCGGGTCGCGGCTGATGATGATGCCGCAGGCGTGGATGCCGGTCTGGCGGACATTGCCGTCGAGCGTGCCGGCGAGGCGCATGATGGTCTGGACGTTGGGGTCGGGGCTGTCGTACTCGGCCTTGAGGTCGGGGCTCTCGGCGACGGCCTTCTTCCAGTTGATTTTCGGGACGTCGGGGACGAGCGAGGCGAGACGGTTGGCCTCCGGAATCGGGACCTTGAGAACGCGCGCGATGTCCTTGATGCAGCTCTTCGGGGCCATCGTGCCGAATGTGACGATGTGGGCGACGTGGTCCTGCCCGTACTTTTGCGTGACCCATTCGCGGACGGCCGGAAGACCGATATCCTCGAAGTCGACGTCGATATCCGGCATGGAGATGCGGTCGGGGTTGAGGAACCGCTCGAACAGCAGGCCGTACTTGATGGGATCGACGTTGGTGATGGTGAGGCAGTAGGCGACGGCGGATCCGGCGGCGGAGCCGCGGCCCGGGCCGACGGAGATTCCGAGGGATCGCGCGGCGAGGATGTAGTCCTGCACAATGAGGAAGTAGCCCGGGAAACCCATCGTCTTGATGGTCTCGAGCTCGAAGGCGATGCGCTCCTTCGCCTCGTCGGTCATTCCCTCGGGCCACCGCTTTTTCGCGCCCTCGTAGGTGAGATGGGAAAGATAGTCGGACTCGAATTTGATGCGGCGGAGGACCTTCACGCCGTCGGGTTTTCCTCCGGAGAGCTTGTTGTAGCGGTCGTCGCCGAACTCTTTTCGGAGATCGGCCTCGGTGTACTTCTCGTAGTCCGCGTCGGATCCGAACGACTCCGGGATGGGGAAGACCGGCATGATGGCGTCGGAGTTGAGCTTGAGGTCCTCGACTTTCTCCGCGATTTCGAGGGTGTTGCGGAGTTCCTCGTCGTTGTCGGGAAAGACCTGGCGCATCTCCTCGTACGACTTGAACCACTCCTGCTGCGTGTAGCGGAGACGCTTCGGGTCGTCGATGTCCGACTGCGTGGACATGCAGAGGAGGAGGTCGTGGGCCTCGGCGTCCTCCTTGTCGAGGAAGTGGACGTCGTTGGTGGCGATGACCTTGATGTCCAGCTTTTTCCCGAGGGCGAGGATGGCGTCGTTGACCTTGCGCTGGCGCTCGTAGAGCTGGAGGACGTCCGGCGGGGCTCCGGCGTAGTCCGCCTTGTGAAGCATGATTTCGAGATAGAAATCGTCGCCGAAGAGGTTTTTGTACCAGAGGGCGGCTTTTTCGGCCTCTTCGGGGTGGCCGTCGTCGAAGTCCTTCGCGATTTCGCCGACGATGCACGCGGAGGAGACGATGAGCCCCTCGTGGTATTTCTCGAGGAGGGCTTTGTCGATCCGGGGCTTATAGTACATGCCCTCGAGGTAGCCGAGGGAGATGAGGCGGACGAGATTATGGTAGCCCGTGAGGTTTTTGGCGAGGAGGACGAGGTGGTTGTAGCCTTTTTCCCGGACGTTGTGGTCGCGGCAGACGTAGGCCTCGCAGCCGAGGATGGGCTTGATTCCGGCGTTCTTCGCGGTGTCGTAGAGGAGTTTGCACGCGAACATGTTGCCGTGGTCTGTGACCGCGACAGCGGGCATTCCGAGGCGGATGGCCTTGTCGACGAGATCCTCCACCTTGGTCGCCCCGTCGAGGAGCGAGTAGGTGGTGTGGACATGAAGGTGGACAAACGGGGAAGACGGCGGGGGCGCGGCGGGGGCGGGGGAGTCGCTCATGGAGACGGTATGGAACGGGATGAGGCGTTACGGAGCGCGCGGGCGACGGGTAGGGAAGACGCCCTGCGGACGGTTGGATTATACCTTCGGGACCGGTCCGGCGCAACGTATATGCCGGAAATGAAACGTAGGTTCTGATTGTCAGGCGCCGCAAAGGCCGAGGAGGAACCGTAGTCTGGAGTCGAGTTTCGAAAGCGAGGAAGAAAATTCATCGAGGAGGGCCGCGGCGAGATTTCGAGAGCGGAGAAAATCGAGAGGAACGAGGTTCTCTTGATCGCGGGTTTTGTAGCGGTGATAGATCCAGCGGACGGGATGCTGGCGGATTTCGTAGCGGTAGGCGGCGGGAAGGAGGCGCGAGACGACGGCGAAAGTTTCGGAGACGGGTTTCGAAGAATGGGGAAGAAGCCATTCGGGAGGGCAGGGGTCGGTCATCTCCGAGGCGTCCCGAAGCCGTTGGGCGGTACGTTTCAAACGGAGCGCGACGGCATAATGCGCGGCGATATCGGGACAGTTGTCCCGGAGCCAGCCTTTGAGGCCGGGACGTCGTCCGCGCCACCGGTCCGGACCGGAGGAGATGGAGCGGTTGTCGACGGTCGCCTCGAGGTCGTTGAGGGCGGATCCGAACGCGAGGGCGGCCTCATGCGAGTTGTTCCGGCTGGCCCAGAGCGAGCGCAGCGTCTCGGGAGCGGGAGGCGGGTTGAACGAGTCGAACCGCTTGTGTTTCAGCGGATTTTCGGGCGCGTTCAAGCGGCGTTCGCGCCGGGCGCGGTCGATGGCGCGCCGGTGAACGTTCTCGAGCGCGGGGCGGAGGATATAGAGAAGCGGAGCTCCGGCGAGGAGGAAAAGGCAGACGACTCCGAGCAGGAGTCCGAGGATGCTGCGAGGGTCGTAGATGGAGCCCGTTCCGAGCAGAAGCCGGGCGGTCTCGTCCCATTTCTCAGTATTCCGTTTCCAAGAAATATCCCGCGACGGTTTCCGGGTTCGGCGCGGTTTTGTCCAACGGGGGACATATCCGACGCATCGAGAGTAATCTCGCGAGCGCGCGGACTGTCCGTAGGTCCCGTTGAAGTAGTATGGACTATGTGTGCTTGACATGGGGTGTGAAAACGATGATACCATAACGTATGGTTTTCTTCAATACGAAATTTATAAGGAAAATTTGATAAAAATTATGTAGAAACTTGAAGTAGAAAAATGGGTTTTGTAGACATAGAGACGGGAAGCGAGTATCATGGTGAAAAGGAAAGATATGAAGCGGAACGGTATCGGTTTGGGCAGTGGGACAGAAGTGGACGGACCAGAAGGTTCCGACCAAAAGGTCGTCAGACCTGAAGGTGACGGCCGCGAAAGCGGTCGTTGTCAAAGGGGCGGTCGCAGAGATGGGGCCGGAGATGGGGTTGGAGATGGGGTTGGAGATGGGGCCGGAGATGGGGACAAAGGAAGCCGCGAGGGAAGCCGCGGGGACGGTTTCATGGGAAATCGTGTGGATGGGCGCGGGGACGGTCGCGTGGGAAGTGATGGAGACGGCGCCTCGCGGGCGCTTGAGGCGGCGTGGGATACGGTTCGGAAGGACAGTCTGCTCGCGGGCATCTCCCGGGTCGTTCTGGCCGTCTCCGGCGGCGCGGATTCGACCATGCTCATGGTTCTCGCCGCACGTCTCGCGGCACGGACGGGAATATCGTGCGTCGTCGTGCAAATCGATCATTCGCTTCCCGAAGCGGAACAGGAGTCCGACCGCGTCCGCGTCCGCGCCCTCGCCCAAAAATTCGGAATGGAGTACCGTCTCCGCAAAGTCGATCCCCGCTCCGCCATGAAGAAAACCGGCGAGTCGCTCGAAATGGCCGCCCGCCGTCTCCGCTGGGACACGCTCCGCGACGAGGCCCTCCGCTCCGGGGCGCAGGCGGTCGCCACCGGCCATAACGCGGATGACCAGATCGAAACGCTCTTCCTTCGTCTCGCCCGCGGAACCGGTCCGCAAGGCTTCGGCGGAATGTCCACAAAAGACACCCTTTCGCCGTTTCTCGGAGAATCCGCGGACGTACCGGCTCCAATCACCCCGCTGTGGATTCTCCGGCCGCTGCTCGATGTTCCCCGTGCCTGGATCCGGGAAGACTTGCGCGCTCTCGGCGTGGAATGGAGCGAGGATCCCACAAACACCTCGGACGCGATGTTGCGGAACCGGGTCCGCCATCAGGTCGTCCCCGCGCTGTTCGCCGCCCTCGGAGAGGAATCCCGCGACGGAATCCTGCGCTCGATGCGCCTCGCCCGCGAGGAAACCCAAAATTGGACCGGCCCTCTCGCGGACGCCGCGTACAATCGCGCAGCGGTCGCGTCCGGTTCCGGAACCGTCTTGTCGCGGACACGCCTCGCGGAGATGCCGGAACCGCTGGCGCGGCGGGTGATTGTCCGCGCGATGCACCGCGCCGGCGTCGGCGCGGAGTCCGTGGACGCCGGGAAAGTCCAGACGGTCGTCGGACAGGTCCGGAACGGCCGGGGCGGAAGCTGGCGGCTGGACCTCGGCGGCGGGGCGCGCGTCGAAGGGGTGTACGACGATGTGCGGTTCGTCGTGGCAGGGGAAGGTGAGGCGCGTCGGCCCGGGACATGTCCGTCCCTAGAAAACGGAAACCGCGGCGCCGGTCTGACATGGGAGCCGTGGACCGGGGCGCTGAAGCCGGCGAGAGGGCCGTTCGAAAACCGGCCGGTCTCCTGCACGGTGTCGAAGGCCGCGGTGCCGGATCCGTCGGCGCTGACCGTGCGGCCGTGGCGTCCGGGGGACGTGTTCGAGGGCGTCGGCGCGCCTGGACGCCGCAAGGTCTCGGACATTCTGGTCGACCGGAAAGTTCCGCGCGCCGCGCGTCCGGACGTGATGGTCGTCTGCCTCGGCGGGCGGATCGTCTGGATTCCGGGGCACGGGGTCGCCGCGGTCGCAGCCGGGCCGGGGCGGGGGGGGGGGGG
>JAZUKQ010000125.1:0-5197 GCA_045643325.1 Kiritimatiellia bacterium
GGCGGCGGCCGAGGTCGGTCTGGTCGTCCTCGAGGATGTCCTCCTCGCCGAGAGTGAGGTAGAGGCGCTCGGGATAGAGCCCGAAGAGGACGGACGCGATCTCGACGACATTGGGGTAGAGCAGCGTGAAGGCCTTCCCCTGCTCCTCGCGGAACGTGGAGAGCCCGTCCTGATACTCGTCCATCGTGGAGACGCGCAGGATGCCGGATGTCTCGTCGACGCGGAACCAGAGGCCTTTCGAGCGGCAGATTTCCTCGACGGCGGTCTCGGCGGGGACGTCCCGGAGGAGGATGGAGGCGGAGATGCCGGACGCCTTCTCGGTCGGGACGATGTTGCGGCCGGTCTGGTCGGCGACGAGGCGCAGAAGGAGGTCGAGCGGGATGTCGTCGCACTCGAGGTGGCGGACTTCCGCCCCCGCCTTGGAAGAGGCTCCGCGGAAGAGGCTCGGGATGAGAAGCCCGTCCCCGCCGTCCGCCGTCTGGATCCGGACGCCCTCCGGCGTGACGGCGGCGATGTGGAAGCGGACGGGCGTGCCGCCGATCTCGCGGACGAGCCGCTCGCCGGGGCGGACGGCGGTGAGCGCGCCGCCTTCCTCGCGGAGCACGGCCATGCCGTCTCCCGAGGCGCCGACGACGAGCGCGCCGAGCTCGAACCGGCGCGCCTCGAGCGCGTCGCGCTTCATCGAGTCGGCCATCGAGTCGGAGACGACGGTCGGGTCCGCGGATTCGGGCGCGGGGGCGGAGGGCGCCTCCTGCGCGGAAACGGAGAGGGACGCGAGCGCGGCGAGCGAGAGCGAGGAAATGGCAAGGAATTTCATAGGGAGTCGGAGGTTGGAGCGGTACGGAGGCGGAATTTCAAACGGAGGGGCGGCGCGGCGGATCAGCGGACGGAGGCCATGGAGAAGAGGGCCATGAAGAAGGAGACGTAGACGAACCCGACGATGAGCGCGGTGATCACGATGGCGACGGGCTCGACGACGACGCTGAAGCGCTTGATCTTGACGGCGAGAAGCTGCTCGTGGAACCGGGCGGACTCCAGGAACATCCCCGAGAGGTCGCCGGTGGTCTCCGCGACGGCGACCATCCGGGAAAGCATCGGAAGGAAGACGGGGGCGGAGGAGAGGGCCGCGGAGAGCGGGACTCCGGCGAGGACGCACTCGCGCGCGGACTCCGCCTCGGAGCGGGCGAGACGGTTCGTGAGCATTTTCGCGGCGACGTCGAGGGCGTCGGTCAGGGTGACTCCGCTCTCGGTGAGAAGCGCCATGCCGCGCGCGAAGGCGGCGGTGATGGAAAGACGCTGGATGCCGCGGAAAACGGGAATCCGCAGGATCGCGGTGTCCTGCGCGAGGCGCCCGGGAGCGGTCCGCCGGACGAGCGTCCAGACGAGGGCGCCGCCGAGAATTCCGAGGACGATGTGCGGCCACCACACGGAGAGGAAGTCCGCGACACGGAGCAGGAGGCGCGTGCTGCCGGGCAGGGCGGCCCCGCTGTCCTTGAGAAACTCCGCGATCTGCGGGATGACGCTTCCGACCATATAGGCCGCGACGCAGACCGCGAGCGCGATGGCGAGGCAGGGATAGGCGAGGGCGTTGACGACGAGCGTGCGGAGGTTGCGGCGCCCCTCCAGGAGCTCGGAGGCCCGTAGAAGCGTCTCGTCGAGCTCTCCGGAGGCCTCTCCCGCCTCGGCGAGCTGGACGATCTCCTCGGAAAAGGGGGCGGAGGCGTCGCGGAGCGCCTGCGAGAAAGACGTCCCGGAGCGGATCGAGGCCGCGACGCCGCGCCACACCGCCGAGGAGCGCGGGGAGGCGGACTGCTCCTCCATCGTCTGAAGCGCCGCGAGGAGCGGCATGCCGCTCCGGAGCATCACCGAGAGCTGCCGCATGCCGAGCTCGATGTCCACGGAGCGGACGGGGACGAGCCACGCGGGATGCCACGCGGGGGTGTCCGCGGGGACGCGGGGGCCGGGAACCTCCGTGATCTCCAAAATCGCGAAGCCCGCCGCGCGCAGCTGCTCCTTGACCGCCGCCAGGGAGTCGGCGGCGCGGAGCGTCGTGCTCGTCTTCCCGTCGCGGGAGCGGACTTTGCAGGAGTACTGGGGCATGGAGCTATCCTTCTCCCGCCGTGACGCGGAGCGCCTCCTCGGGCGTGGTGACGCCGGAGAAGACCTTGGCGAGCGCGTCGTCCCTGAGCGAGGGGACGCGGAGGGCCCGGGCGCGGGCGGCGAGCGCGGCCTCGTCCGCGCCGGAGGCGATGAGCGAGGGGAGGTCGCCCGTGTTGGCGAAGAACTCGAAGACGCCGGTGCGCCCGTCGTATCCCTTGCCCGCGCAGCGGACGCAGCCGTCGGGGCGGAAGACGGGGCGTCCGGCGAGCGCGCGGTCGCCGAGCGCGAGGGCGAGCGGCTCTCCGAGCGGGACCTCCCGGCGGCACGCGGGGCAGAGGCGGCGGACGAGCCGCTGGGCGGCGGCGAGGCGGAGCGTCGCGCCGATGAGATGCGGCTCGAGGCCCATGTCGCGGAGGCGCGTGACCGCGGAGACGGCGCTGTTGGTGTGGAGCGTGGAGAGGACGAGATGGCCGGTGAGCGAGGCCTTGACCGCGACGTCGAGCGACTCCTTGTCGCGGATCTCGCCGATCATGACGACGTCGGGGTCGTGGCGGAGGATGCTCCGCAGGGCCTTGCCGAAGTTCACCTTGTCGGAACTTTCGACCTCGACCTGGGCGACGCCGTCGATCTCGTATTCCACGGGGTCCTCGACGGTGATGATGTTGAGCGGGCGGGAGGCGAGCAGATGGTGGATGGCCGCGTAGAGGGTCGTCGTCTTGCCCGAGCCGGTCGGGCCCGAGAGGAGGACGAGCCCGTGCGGACGGTCGAGGACCGCCCCGATCTGCGCGCGCTGCTCCGGCGTCATCCCGAGCGTGTCGATGGTGGCGCGTTCGCGGCCGGACTCGAGGAGGCGCAGGGTGACGCGCTCGCCGAACCGGACGGGAAGCGTCGCGACGCGGATGTCGAAGAGGCGCCGCGCGCCGGGCTGGACGCCGGGGAGCGCCCAGGCGATCGCCCCGTCCTGCGGGGCGCGCTTCTCCGCGATGTCGAGGCCCGCCATGACCTTGATGCGGCTGACGAGGGCGGCCTGCATGGCGGAGGGAAAGCGCTGGAAGTCCTCGAGCACGCCGTCCACGCGGAAGCGGACGCGCAGGTCCGCGCGCGAGGGGTCGAGATGGATGTCGGAGGCGTGCCCGAGCGTGGCGGCGCGCAGGAGGTCGTCGACCGTCGAGACGGGGTCGTCGGACGAGGCGGCGGCGCGGGTCCGGGCGTCGCCGTAGATGTTCAGGAGCTCGCGCCGGAGCGGTTCCTCGTCGACGGCATGGACCTCGACGGCGCAGTCGGGAAACGCCCGCGCGACGGCCTGGCGCGCGGATTCGTCGTCGGGCCGCGCCATGGCGAGATGGAGCGTGCCTTTGACGACGCAGAGCGGAAGGACGAGCCGCCGCAGCGCGAGCGCCGGCATGAGTTTCATCGCGACGCCTGGGTCGACGCGGACGAGGGAGAGGTCGAACGCTTCCATCGGGGACTTCTTTCGCTAGTTTCCGGCCCGGCTCATGTCGAAGCGGAGGGTCCAGACTTTCGTGCCGCGGGCGACGCGGGCGTTCCGCGCGGGGGCGGGGGATCCGAAGGTGAGGCTCTCGACGAGGAGCCCTTTCTCCGGGCAGACGGTCTCGAGGACGCGGACGATGCCGGAGTAGGACGACTCGACGGAGATGTCCCAGCGCTGGCCCTCGAGGAACTCGACGGCGACGATGCGCGCGCCGCAGGCCTTGAGCGCCCCGCACGCGTCGGCGAGGGCCGCGGCCGCGCCGCCCTTTCCGGAGGCCGCCGGAGTTTCCGCGCCGGAGGCGGCGAGCTCCTCCGCGCGCGCCTTCTCGGCGGCGAGTTCCCCGCGGACGGCCTGGAGACGCGCCTCGGCGATCGCGGTCTCGCGCGCGACGGCGTCCGCGTTTCCGAGCGCGGCCGCGCGCGTTTTGCACGCGGAGGCTTTTTTCTGGGCCGGCGCGCCGACGGCGAGGAAATACGCCGCGACGAGGAGCGCGGGGAGGAGGAGGTTTTTCCAGGAGCTCACGGAAGCGCCTCCTTTCCGGAAGTCTCGGGGACGGGGGCGGAGGGAGGACCGTCGCGGGAGACGGTGAAGGAGAACTCCTTGCGGAACGAGCCCTTCTCGGGCGTCACGGTCCAGCCGGAGGGGCCGAGGGCGGCGGCGAGGCGCGAGAGGAAGTCGAACGACGAGGCCTCGTCGATGGCGGCGGCCCCGAAGGTCGAGGCGTACGGGCCGGCGGGGGCGATGGAGCGGACGAGGATGCGCGGCCCGCCCGCCTTGGGAATCTCGCGGAGGAGGGCGACCCAGGCGGCCGCGGTGTTTTTCGCGAGATCGCGCTCGCGGATCCGCTCGTCGTTGGAGGTCCGGAGCGCGTCGAGTTCGGACCGCGCGGCGGCGAGGTCGGCCGTCAGGGCGTCGAGCCGCATTTTCGCGGGCATGACCTCGCGGACGCGGCGTTCCGCGGAGCGGGACACCGCCGAGAAGACGAGAAAATGGACCGCGCAGACCGCGACGGCCGCGATGCCGGCGGCTTTGGAGAGGACGGCGGGGTCGGAGAGGCGTCTCCGGCGGTCCGAGGCGCGGAGGAGGAACGCGTCGTGGAGGCGCGGCGCCTGGGCGTCGAAAAAGGCGGCGGCGTCGGCCTCGCATTCGACCGGCGCGGAGAGGAAGCCGAGCGACTCGAGGCGCGCGCCGGCCCGCGCGAACGGGGCGGAGAGGGCGGCGAGCTCGGGGACGGAGGTCTCGAGGATCTCGAAGACGCCTTCTTCGGACGGGTCGGCGCGGTAGGCGAGACGCGCCGCGGCGGGATCGACGCTGGAGAACGGCTCGGCCTCGAAGGCGAGCATGCCGGGAAGCTCCGCCTCGGGCAGTCCGCGGACTTGGGCGGCCGGGACGCGGATCCGGTCGTGGAAAAGGTCCGAGGAGAAGACGACGGCGGAGCCGCCGGAGACCTTGAGGCCGGAAAGGACGGCCTTCAGCTCTGGCGCGGGATCGGAGCCCGCCGGACGCCGCTTCAGGACGACGGGACCGCCTTCCGCGCGGCGGGCGGCCACGCAGGAGGCGGAGACCGCCACGAGAAGGGGAGATTTGGAGGGAAAGAGATTCATA
>JAZUKQ010000126.1:0-2247 GCA_045643325.1 Kiritimatiellia bacterium
CCCAAAGAGGCGCCTGCGGCGGGCTGCGGCGGCGGTCCCAAGGAGGCGCCTGCGGCGGGCTGCGGCGGGGGGCCCAAGGAGGCGCCTGCGGCGGGCTGCGGTCGCGAGACCAAAAAATGCCCATTCCGCGAACGGAGGGCACCGCCCCTGGGGAAAAACGGGAAATGTCCAACTCCCAAGCGCCTCTTGACCTGGCCCGCGTCAAAACACACGGGAGCGGTTCACGGGGCGTCAGTCCGTTTGCCGGTCTGTCCGGCGGCTAGTTCAAGGTGGGGGAGATGGCCTTGAGACCGAGGGTGATGGTGATGGCGTCCTCGACCGGCATGGACTTCTTCTCGTGGCCGGCGCCCCAGGAGTCGGAGTAGAGGAGGGTCTTGCCGCCGGGACCGTAGCCGATGATGAGGCGCATATGGCCCCCGCCGGCTTGAGGAAGACCCGCTTCGGGGACGATGCCGAGCTGGACGGACCAGAGGACGGGGATGCCGGCGTCGATGGCGGGCTTGATTTTCTGCTGGAGCCACTGGGCGGGATATTGCTGGGTGGGGACGCGGGCTTTGCGGAGAATGTCCGCCTGGAAACGCGCGAAGAGGTCGTTGAGGCTGACAGAGCCTGTCGGATAGGGGATTTCAAACTGTCCCTCGCGTTTGGCGACCTTGTTGTAGCGGTCGAGGAGCTTTTTGACGTCCTTGCCGTCGAAGGCGGGCTCGAGTTCGCGGACATTGAGCTTGTACTTGTCGTGGAGGACGCGCGAGATGCCCTTCATCATGGCCTCGGAGGAGGTGCCGCCCTCGGCGTCGGTCTGCGCCCACATGGCGATCTGGTGCTGGTCGAGCTCTTCGTAGCCGTAGTAGGCCATGACGCGGGCGGTCGTGGCGGCGGCGCAGTAGCCTTTCTCGCCCTGGTCGACCATGGGGATGTGCTGGATTTCGCAGGAGCCGTCGGGGGCCTTGACGACGTTTTTGCGCGGGTTGACGCGGACGCGGTTCCCGGCGCCGGAGGTCTTTGGGGCGAGTCGGGCGTCGGGCGGAAGGGCCTTGAGGCGGATGTACTCGGGGGAGGGAACGGTCTTGACGCCCTTGGTGGCGACGCTGTATTCGAGAAGCCACTGGCAGGCGGGGCCTTTCCAGAGGAAGCCGCCGATATCGTAGGTGGACACGGAGGGATTGCTCTTTCGGTTGCACGGAGTCTGCTTCTGACCGGTCAACGTGCAAAGCGCGGAGACGCAGGCCTTGAGCTTCTCCAGGAAGGCGGCATCGTCGAGGGCGCCGTCGTCGCCGCGGTTGTAGAGGGAGAACTGGAGGGCGGAGATATGGCCGTTCTGGAGGGTGAAGAGGGTTTCGCCGGTTGGGAGGCCGGAAAGGGTAAAGTTCGGCTTGGGCAGGCGGTATTTGACGCCTTCCTCGACGATGGTGTAGCGTTCGCCGTGGAGGGATGGGCAGTCCATGACGCCCGTCCGGAAGATTTCGCCGGACTGGACGACGGGGGCGAAGTCGTCGCCTTCCTTCATCGCGAAGGCGAGCGAACACGTAAGGAGGAAAAGGACGAGAATTTTTCTCATGTCAGTCTGTCGTTTTCATCGTTTGGAGTCATTCGATCTCTTCTTCCGGGAGAAGCGGGGCGTGACAACCTGTGAATCCTATGGCCGGGAAAGCAGCGCGCGGCGGACGCGGTCGCGCCAGGCGGCGGATTTCGGGAAGTCCTCGAAGGAGCGGATGTCGGCGAGCAGCGGGTCGTCGCGGGAGACGCCGAGGGTCTGAAGCAGGCGGAAATCCTGCATCGCGTCGGCGAACAGTTCCCAACGGATGGAATCGATGGGACCGTTTTCGCCCGGATAGACGAGGAACGTGTCGCCGTAGGCCCAGGCGGGCCAGTTCGCCCCGTCGGTCACGGTGAACGGGTCGATCATCGTGCGGGACATCGTTTTCTGCCAGAAGTTGTATCCCCAGTGTAGGAATCCCTTGAACGGCCAGCGGTAGAACAGGAATCCGTGCATGAGAATCTTGGCGGCGGGCGTGTCGAGGAGTCGGTTCAGGTAGGGGCCGCGCGGTCCGCAGCAGTAGTAGCACCAGCTTTCGATGCCGGCGGCGCGGAAGTCCAGGGCGGTTTTGATGACCGGAATCGGCATGTCGAGTTCGCGTCCGTATTCGATTTCCGAAAGGGCGTCCATGAACTTCATCCACGGGGCAACTTCCCGCATCATGGTCCGCGCGTTGCGGTAGGCCTGGAGCGCTTCCGGGCCGCTGGGTT
>JAZUKQ010000127.1:0-6251 GCA_045643325.1 Kiritimatiellia bacterium
GGTCGCCTGCGCGGGTTGCGCGGGACCGGCCGCGAAGGGGTTGTCCGCGCCGGACTCGGCGGGGGCGGGGGCCGCGCCGGACTCGGCGGCCTTCAGCGCGTCGAGCGCCTTCTGCTTCGAGGCGGGGTCGAGCACCTGGAACGGGACGGTTCGCTCGTTGCCCTGGGCGTCGCGGAGGACGACGAGCCCTTTGGCGCGGTCGACGCGGACGAATTCCGCGGTGAGCTTGGCCGCGCCGTTGTTGGCGGTCCATTCGGTGAGGTCCGCGGGGGCGGAGGCCGCGAGAAGGAACGCGAGAGAAAAGAGGATGTACTTCATAAGGACACCATCATGGGGATTCCGTGGAAAACATTCCCGCGGCATGGGAGAGAAAGTATACACTGATTTCGCTTGTCATTCCAGTCTGTTCCGTACTAAAATCTCCCGAAACTACCTTTTCCGACGCGGTTTCCGCCGAGGAGACGCGCTCCCGCCGTGTTTTTTCCCATGAAACATCCTTCCGACCATCTGACCGAGCTTTTCACCCGCCACGACTATCCCGAGGAGGCGCGCCGCGCGCTGCTCGCCCTGGAGGAGCGGATCGCGGGAAATCCGGACTTCGCCCGCCGGTTCGACACCGCGGTCTGCCTTCTCATGGGCTCCGCGCCCGACGCGGTCGCGCCGTTTCCGAAGGTCCGCGAGCCCGTGTCGCACGGCATGGCCTACGGCCGCGTGTCGGAGCTCGCCGCGGTGTTCGGCGAGGATCCGGACCTTCTTCAGCTCCTCTTCGCGCTCCGCGCCTCCGAGATTCTCCGCGTCCGCTACGCCGAGGCGGGGCTTCCGGACACGCTCTTCTGGGCGTCGGTCACCGACTTCAAGTACAAGCTCCTCGAATGCATGGAATGCCGCGGGAAGCCCGGCACGTTCGTCGGCTGGTGGAACGACGGGCTCTTCCGCATGAACCGCTTCACGCGCGGCCGTTTCCAGTACGAGCGCCACGCGTTCCCCGCCGAGGACTTCACGACCTCGTGCGGCAAGGTGATCCGCTGGGGCGACCCGGTCGCGAACTTCCATATCCCCTCGTCGGGCGTCCCGCTGACGGACGAGGTGCGGCTCGCCTCCTACCGCGAGGCCTACGAGGCGTACCGCCCGATGTTCCCCGACGGGAAGGCCGTCTTCTTCTGCGAGTCCTGGCTGCTCTATCCGGCTCATGACGAGTTTCTGCCGCCCGGCTCGAACATCCGGAAGTTCCTGCATGATTTCGAACTCGTCAAGTCCGGCGAGAGCGAACGTTTTGGCGACGCCTGGCGCGTGTTCGGCCGGGCGGCGGAACGCCCGCCCGAGGAATGGCCGCGCGACACCTCCCTCCGGAAGGCGTACGCCGAGTGGATCTGCTCGGGGCGCAAGGCCGGCTGGGGCTGGGGCGTCATCGTGTTCGACGGCGAGAAGATTCTGAGGTAACAGGCTATGGATAAAAAAGTGACGGTCCGGCTGGGCGCGAACGGCCCCCGGGCGACATGCGACGCGACGGGAAGTGTGGGCGAGGCGCTCGCCGAACTGCTCGCCTCCGGACAACCCCTGCCGAAAGACGTGATCGCCGCGTATCACTGCCACGACGTGACGGGACTCGGCGACGAGCTCCAGTACGGCGGGGAGATCGAGCCGGTGTTCCGCGGCAGCGAGCACGGACGGCGCGTCTACGAGCGTTCCGTGTGCTTCCTGCTCTCGCGGACGGTCCACCGGGAGTTCCCCCACGCCGCGTTCCGCATCCACCATACGTGCGGGACGGGCCTCTTCTTCACCGTCGAGGGGCAGTCCGGGGAGGACGCCGCGGCGCGCATCTCGGCGGCCATGCGCAAGGACATCGCGGCGGACATCGCCATCGAGACGGTCTGGATGCCGTACTTGGACGCGCTCGAGGGCTTCGTCGCGGCGGGCCTCTTCGCCAAGGCGCACCTTCTCAGCCACCGGAGCGAGCCGGCCGTCCGGCTGCTCGGATGCGGCGGGTTCTACGACATCTGGCAGGGGCCGGTCGCGCCCCGCACGGGCCTGCTCGCCCGATGGAGGCTGTTCCCATGGTACGACGGATTCATCCTCCAGCTTCCGGAGGCGACCGACCCCGAGGGCGAGGAGATGGCCCCGTGGGTGCCGCAGCGCCACCTGCTCAAGGTTTTCCACGAGCACGCCCGCTGGGGCCGGACCTTGGGCGTCGAGACGGTCGGCGAGCTCAACCAGGCCATCGCGTCGGGCCGTTCCGCGGACATCATCCAAATGTCCGAGGCCCTGCACGCCCAGAGGCTCTCCGACATCGCCGGGGAGATCGCGGAGCGCGAGGTCCCCGCGCGGCTCGTGCTTCTCGCCGGACCTTCGTCGGCGGGCAAGACGACGACCGCGAAGCGCCTCGCGACGAACCTCCGCGTGCGCGGACTCAAGCCGCTCCTCATCGGGACGGACGACTACTTCCTCCCGCCCGACCAGTCGCCGCGCGACGAGAACGGCGTGCCCGATTTCGAGCATCTGGAGGCGCTCGACCTGCCCGCCCTCAACGCCGACTTGAACGCCCTGCTCGAGGGCCGCTCCGTGAAGCGCCGGGTCTACGACTTCGTACGGCAGACCCCGGTCTGGCCGGGCGACTCGATCTCGCTCCCGAAGGACGGCGTCCTCGTAATGGAGGGACTCCACTGCCTGAACCCGCGGCTGACCGCGCAGGTGCCCGACGCGGCGAAGTTCCGCGTCTATCTCAGCGCGCTCACGCAGCTCGGGCTCGACGAGAACAACCGGATTTCCGTGACGGACAACCGGCTCATCCGCCGGATGGTGCGCGACGCCCAGTTCCGGGGGCGCGGGGCGCTCGCGTCGCTTCAGAGCTGGCCCTCCGTGCGGCGCGGAGAGGAGCGCTGGATCTTCCCGTTCCAGCAGCTCGCCGACGCCACGTTCAACAGCTCGCTCGACTACGAGCTCGCCGTCCTCCGCCCGTACGCGGAGCGGCTTCTCGGCGAGATCCGCCCGGACGTCCCGGAGTACGCCGACGCCCGGAGGCTTCTCCGGATGCTCGCCAACGTCTATCCGATGGAGAGCTCGCTCGTGCCGAGCGACTCGATCCTGAGGGAGAGCGTCGGGGGCAGCCTGTTCGAGTGACGGACGGTTTATGACGGGAGATTCCGCGAGGCGCGTCCGCGGCCGCGGAGCAGGAAGTGAGACGAAAATGGATCAGAAGGGTGCAAAAAGGGTCGCGGGGGTCTGGGCGGCGGTCGGGACGGTTCTGACCGCGGTCGCGGGACTCGCGTTCGTGAACAACGTGTCGGTCGTGGTCCGCTGGTGGAAGGCGTTCCGCGACGCGGACGGAAACAGCGCGCTCCTGCCGTCGACCTGCTCGGGCGTCCTGCCGGCGTTCGACTGGGCGTGCGTCGACTATTCGTGCGTGACGACCTTCGTCCCGTTTCTCGGACTTCTCCTGCTGACCGCGGGGCTGTTCCGCATCGCGCGGGGCCGTGCGCGCGCCCCGGACGACGAGGCGTTCCCCTTCTTCCCGGCCTACGACCAGCTGAACATCTCCCTCGGTCTTGTCGGTACGCTCTGGGGCATCATCGTCATCGGCTACTACGACATGTCGAGCGTGTCCATGTCGGACCTCATGATGTGCCTGCACACGGCGCTTTTCTCGACGCTGATGGCCGTCGTCTGGGTGTTCCTTGTCGACCATCCGCTGCTGCGCCCGTGGGTCCGCGGCCTCGCGGAGACGGCCTCGGGACGGAGGAATTCCGAGGACGAGGACGCGGACTTCCTCGCGCTGGTCGCGCAGGTCGAGACGGGCCTTCGCGGCGTGGGAAAGGCGAGCGAGGAGCAGAAAGAGGGACTCCGGGTGTTTTCCGAGGCGCTCTCCGCCGCGGGGGCGGAGGTGGCGAAGTTCCGCGAGGCGGGAGAGGCGCTCCAACGCGTCGTCACGGTGGACATTCCCGAGGCCGTCGCGAAGATGGGCGGCTCCATCGAGGAGGTCGGGAAGCAGATGGAGGCGCGGCAGGCGGCGTTCGAGTCGTCGCTGGGCTCCGAGTTCGAGAAGGTCTCGACCCTCAATACTGACGCCTGCCAGCTCCTTTCCGGCGCGTCGCAGGCGGTCGGGACGCTTCAGAGCGTGCAGCGGAGCATCGCGGAGGCGGCGACGCGCCTGATGGGCGACAACGCGAGGCTCGGCGAGGAGCTCGCGGCGGAGCGGAAGTCCGCGAACGAGATCCGCGGGCAGATGGCCGGCGTGCAGTCCGAGCTCTCCGTCCGGACCGAGCGTCTCGAGCGCCTCCAGTTCGATTTCCAGAAGTCCGCCGAGATGCACGAGGCCGAGATGAAAGACGTCCGCGCCCGTCTCGAGAAGCTGTCGGAGCAGAAGGCCGCTCTCGATACCGCGCTCGCGGAGGCGAGGCAGGCCGCCGCGGAGGCGAAGACCCGGGCCGACAGAGCCGAGAAGAAGCTCGAGAAGATGCGGAGCCTTTTCTCGGAGTAGCTCCCCGGAGGCGGCCGCCGCTTCCGCCGGCATTCGTTTCAATCCATCCCCCGATTCCGCAACACCGTACCCCATCCGAACCATGGCAAAAAAAATCGCATTCATCGGCGCGGGCAGCCTTGTCTTCACCCGCAATCTGATCCGTGACCTCCTCACCTTCCCGGCGTTCGAGGATGTCGAACTCGCCTTGATGGACATCGACGCGGAGCGCCTCTCGTTCATCGAGACGGCCGTCAAACGGCTCGTCGAGGCCGGAAAGTACCGGAAGGTGAAAATCACGCCGACGCTCGACCGCGAGGCGGCGCTCAAAGGCGCCGACGGCGTGGTGATCACCATCCTTCAGGGCGGCTACAAGGTCTTCAGCACCGACATCACGATTCCGAAGCGGTACAACATCGACATCAACATCGGCGACACGCGCGGCCCCTCCGGCATCTTCCGGACGCTCCGGACGCTTCCCGTGATGCTGGACATCTGCGCCGACGTCGAGCGTCTCTGCCCGGACGCCGTCGTTCTCAACTACACCAATCCGATGGCGATGCTCTGCAGCGGCATGCAGAAGATGTACCCGAATCTCAACATCACCGGTCTCTGCCACAGCGTGCAGGGCACCGCCGCGATGCTCGCCGGCTGGATCGGCGCGGACATGAAGGACGTCGACTACTTCTGCGCCGGCATCAACCACCAGGCCTTCTACCTGAAGTTCCTCTGGAAGGGGAAGGACGCCTATCCGCTCATCCACAAGGCGATCACGACCCGCAAGGAGATCTACAACGCGGAGCAGGTCCGCAACGAGATGTATCTCGCGCTGGACTACTATGTGACGGAGTCGAGCGGACACAACAGCGAGTACTGCGCGTGGTTCCGCAAACGCCCCGACCTGATCGAGAAATACTGCACGCACGGGACGAACTGGAACCCCGGCCTGTACGCTTACATCCTCAACGAATACCGCGGCCGCGCGAAAAATTGGCGCAAGTGCACGCGCGACGAGCTCGCGAAGCCCGTCGACCTGAAGCGCGGAAACGAGTACGCGGCCAAGATCTTCAACGCGGTCTTCGGCGACAACACGCCGTTCGAGTTCAACGGCAACCTTCCGAACGACGGCATCATCGACAACCTGCCCGAGGGCGCGTGCGTCGAGGTGCCCGTCCTCGCGTCGAAGCGCGGCATCGACCCCATCAAGGTCGGCGCCCTGCCTCCGCAGCTCGCCATCCTCAACAACATTTCGAGCCGTTGCGAGGAGCTCGCGCTCCAGGGCGCGCTCACGGGCGATCCGCATGCGGTCTATCAGGCCATCGCGTTCGACCCGCTCACCTCGGCGGTCCTCTCGCTCGCCGAAATCCGCGAGATGACGAACAAGATGTTTCAGGCCAACAAGGAGTACCTCCCGCACTTCAAGTCGCTGAAGGCCTAGCGCCGGCGCTCCCGGGAGACGCGCGTGGTCCGGCGGTCGGGCCACCGGAAAAAGAGACGCCCGCGGGTTTCGGTCCGCGGGCGTTTTGTCCGATTTCGGAAAATCCTCGATCCGGACGACATGGACTTCGCGGAGCGTCCCGGGATGTTCCTCGGTGTTTTCAGATTATCCGTATCTCTTCGCTAACAGGCCATAGGATTGTGTGCCATCTGGCGACGGCGTGAGATTTCGCCGCTAATTTCGTTGCATTTTCTTAAGATTCCCCCTTGCGGAGGAGAGGCGGTCTCCGGTATAATATATGGCCTAACAGCCCATATCTGAAAGGCACGTGAAAATGACCAAGATTCCGCCCGAGATCGC
>JAZUKQ010000128.1:0-2118 GCA_045643325.1 Kiritimatiellia bacterium
CGGGCGTTTCCGCGCGGGACAGGAGGCGATTTCCGGCCATCCGCGTGGAGAACGGAGTGGACGGCTCGGGAGACGCGGGATCCCGGGGCGCTATTCCGCGCGGCCGGCGACGCGGTAGACCTCGTCGAGCGAGGTGCGGCCCTGAAGAACGCGCATGAGGGCGTCCTGGCGGAGGGTGAACATGCCCTCGGAGATGGCCGTCTGCTTGATTTTGTTCGCGGGGGCGTTGTCGACGACGAGGGCCCGGATGGGGTCGGACATCATCATCACCTCGGAGATGGCGCAGCGGCCGCGGTATTTGGTGTAGTTGCAGACCGGGCATCCAACGCCCTCGACGAACCTCGCCTGGGGGGCTTTGTCGGGGTAGAGGCGGCGGATCTCGTCGACGACGGCGGGGTCGAGTTCGACCTCCCGTTGGCAGGAGGGGCAGACGCGGCGCACGAGACGCTGGGCGATGACGCCCTCGAGGCAGGAGGAGATGAGGTACGGCTCGACGCCCATGTCCGCGAGACGCGTGACGGACGACGGGGCGTCGTTCGTATGCAGGGTCGAGAACACGAGGTGGCCCGTGAGCGAGGAGCGGACGGCGATGTCGGCGGTCTCGGAGTCGCGGATTTCGCCGATGAGGATGACGTCGGGGTCGTGGCGGAGGATCGAGCGGAGGACCGAGGCGAAGGTGAGGCCGATTTTGGCGTGGACCTGGACCTGGTTGATGCCGCCCATCTGGTATTCGATCGGGTCCTCGACCGTGATGATTTTCGTCTCGATGGTCGAGACGCGCTGCAGCAGCGCGTAGAGCGTCGTGGTCTTGCCGGAGCCGGTCGGGCCGGTGAGCAGGATGACGCCGTGCGGGAGCTCGGTGAGCGAGCGGATCTTCGGCATGAGATGCTCGGTGAGGCCGAGTTTCTCGAGGTCGATGCTCATCGAGGCGCGGTTGAGGATTCGGAGGTTGACCGTCTCGCCGTAGTTGGTCGGGAGGACGGAGACGCGGAGGTCGTAGTCGTGGCCGTCGCAGCGGACGCGGATGCGGCCGTCCTGCGTCATGCGGCGCTCGGCGATGTCCATGTTGGCCATGACCTTGACGGTCGACGAGACGGCGCGGCGGACCTTCTCGATGCCTTTCGGAAGCGGGATCTCCTGCAGCAGTCCGTCGATGCGGTAGCGGAGGCGGAGCGCGTTCTCGAACGGCTCGATGTGGATATCCGTGGCGTCCATGTGGATCGCCTCGGCGATGATGAGGTTCACGAACTTCACCATGCCGGTCTCGGCGGTCACGGCCGCGACGTCGGTCGCGGTGTCGGAGTCGTCCTCGTTCTCGGCCTCGGCGAGCACCTGGTCGATGGCGTCGGCGCCGAGCCCGTAGAAGTGGGTGAGCGAGCGCTGGAGCTCCTCGGCGGTGCAGAGGACCCAGGCGATGGCGGAGTCGAGAAGCATCCGCAGGCCGTCGGAGGTGGCGGAGGCGGGGACGGTGCAGGTGGCGAGGGTGAGCGTCCCGTCGGTGTCCGAGATGGGAAGGACGCGGTATTTGAGGGCGGTCTTGGAGGGAACGCGGCCGGCGAGGGAGGGGTCGGGGGAGAGGTCGGCGATTTTCGCGAGGGGGATGCCCGAGACGCGGGAAAGGGAGGCGGCGATCTCCGCGTCCTCGACGAGCCGCTCCTCGCGGAGGATGGCGTCGAGCGACTTTCCGGTGAGGTGGCGGCGGGAGTTGAACTCCTCGATCTGCTCCGGGGTGGCGAGGGAGCGGTCGACGAGGTCCTGGCCGAACTCGAGCATGAGCTCGTCGGTGAGGAAGCGGACGCCCTCGGCGGCGGAGGCGGAGGTGTTGGAGAAGAGGGAGATGGGCATGGGACAGGGGGAAATCGGGGCGGTCGGAAGGAGCGGGGCGGGAACCGGCCTAGTTCTGGGAAGCGGCGCGCTGGCGGGCGATGGCCTCGCGGAGGCGGCGGCCGAGTTCCGGATTGGCCTTCTCGATGGCGTCGATCTCCTCGTCGGTCGGAAGCCGGCGCGGACGGCCGTTGACGAACGCGGGATTGCCCGCGGGCTGCTGCCCGGCGGAGGCGGCGGAGGCGGAGGAGGCGGTGGGAGCAGGGGCGGCCTCTGTGGAAGCGGCGGAAGACT
>JAZUKQ010000129.1:0-3907 GCA_045643325.1 Kiritimatiellia bacterium
GGCGATGCCGAGACCACCCGCTTCGGCATCCGCGAGGCCCGCTTCACCGTCGGCGACGGCTTCCATCTCAACGGGCGCCGGCTCCAGCTCCAGGGCGTGAACCTGCATTCCGACCTCGGCCCGCTCGGCATGGCGCTGCACCCCGCCGCCCTGCGCCGCCAGCTGCTCCGCATGAAGGACATGGGCGCCAACGCCATCCGGACGAGCCACAACGCCCCGGACCCCGCACTGCTCGACCTCTGCGACGAGCTCGGCCTCGTCGTCTGGGACGAGTGCTTCGACAAGTGGGACGGCACCGCCAGCCGCCTCCCGGAGGAGCCGCTCGAACCCTACGTCGCCCGCAATCTGCAGGCCTTCGTGCGGCGCGACCGGAACCATCCGTCGGTCGTCCTCTGGTCCGTCTGCAACGAGATCCCGTCGTCCGCCGACTTCGGCGGCAAGCACGCCGACTGCATGACCCGGGCGCGCATGGAGCTCTTCCGCAATGCCATCCGCGAACTGGACGACACCCGGCCCGTCGCGGCGGGCAACGCCCTCGCGTACACGGCGGGCTTCGGCACGGACGACCTGGAACCGCTCGACGTCATCGGCTGGAACTACCAGCGCCTCTACGCCCGGGCGCACGAGCGCTTCCCGGACAAGCCCGTGGTCTGCTCCGAATCCGCCTCCGCGCTCAGCACGAACGGCGACTTCGGCAACCCGCCCGCGCGGCACCGCTGCGACTACGCGCGCGAGCGCCTCGCCGTCGACGGCTACGACCACTGCTCCGGCTCCGGCACCGACATCCCCGACCACGAGTTCCGGCGCCTGGAGCGCGACCGCTACTGCGCCGGCGAATTCGTCTGGACGGGCATCGACTACCTCGGCGAGCCGTCGCCGTACAGCACCGGCCCCGGGGACACGCCCGAGCACAACCGCGCCGCGGCGCGCTCGTCGTACTTCGGCATCTGCGACCTCATGGGCTTCCCAAAAGACCGCTTCTGGCTCTACCGCAGCCACTGGAACCGGAAAGATTTCACGCTGCATATCCTCCCGCACTGGAACTGGGAGGGGACGGGCGCCGCGGACGTCCCCGTCTACGTCTACACCTCCGCGGACGAGGCCGAGCTCTTCCTCAACGGCCGCTCGCTCGGCCGCCGGGCCAAACGCGACGTGCCGGACGGCGAGATCAATCTCATGCGCAACGGCGTGCGCGAGGCGATTCCCGCGGACGACTTCCGCGAGAATCCCTACTACGCGGTCTGCGACCGCTACCGCCTGCGGTGGCTTCACGTCCCGTACGAGGCGGGCGAGCTGCGCGCGGTGGCGTACGCGGACGGGAAACCGGTCGGGGAGGCCGTCGTCCGCACCGCGGGGCCCGCCGCGGCGCTCCGGCTTTCGCTGGACATGCCGGACGCGGGGGACGGGGGACCGGAGTCCGGTCCGGACGACGCCGTATTCGTGAAGGTCGAGGCCGTGGACGCGGCGGGCACCCGCGTGCCGGACGCCGCGACGCGCGTGTCGTTCCGGCTGGAGGGGCCGGGGCGCATTCTTGCCGTCGGGAACGCCTATGAGGCCGGGCTCGACTCCTTCCAGGACGTCTCCGGACACGCGCTGTTCCATGGTGTCGCCTGCGTCGTGCTCCGGCGCGATTCCGGAGATTCCGGCGAGCCGCTCCGTCTCGCGGCGACCGCGCCGGGGCTGGCGGACGGGGAGATTCTGGTCGTCGACTAGCGGATGAGGAAAAAGGTCGGGGGCGGGGCAGAACAGATCGGCCTCCGGCGCCGCTCCGAAAAAGACAGGGAATGTCCCGAATTCGGATTGGCTGGACGCGGTTCGGACGTTGCAATACAATGGAGCGACTCTCGTTCCATCCACACTCTTCCGGACTTTCGAATGAACGATCTCCAGAAAGCGATGCACTATCTGCATCCCGACCGCATCCCCGTCGGCGTCAGCTTCCTTCCCGCGACGTGGCGCAAATACGGGCTCGACACCCTCAACGCCGTCCGTGCGCGCTATCCGCTCGTTTTCGGCGAGGATATCCGGCCCGAGACCGAGTTCCGTCAGCCCGCCTCCTACGCCGCCGGGTCGTTCACCGACGCCTGGGGCTGCGTCTGGCGCAACATCCGCGGAGGCCACGAGTCCATCGTCACCGGCCATCCGCTTCCGACACGCGAGTCGGTCCGCGCCCTCCGCGCGCCCGAGACCGACATCGGCCTTCCGCACGGGTTCCTCTTCCTGCGCCTCTTCGACCTCCGCGGTTGGGAGGAGATGCTCGTCGACTTCGCAGAGGAGCCGCCCGAACTGCAGCGTCTCATCGACATCGTGCGCGACTACGACGTGCGCCAGATGGAGCGGATGTGCGCCGATCCCGCCGGCGCCGGCTCGCTCGTCTGGGTGGGAGACGACAACGGCATGCAGCACGCCCTCCCCATCAGCCCCGACTCGTGGAGGCGCTACATCAAGCCGGCCTACAAGGCGATTTTCGACGTGGCCCGCCGCGCCGGGCGCGACGTCTACTTCCACACCGACGGCTGCGTCTGGCAGGTCATCCCCGACATGCAGGAGGCGGGCGCGACGATGGTCAACCCGCAGTTCCGCGCCAACGGGCTCGACAACCTCGTCCGCGTCTGCCGCGGGAAAGTGCCGATCAACCTCGACCTCGACCGTCAGCTTTTCCCTTTCGCGACGCCCGACGGCATCCGCGAGCACATCCGCGAGTGCACCCGCGCCCTGTATCTCCCGGAGGGCGGCCTCGGGCTCACGGCGGAGGTCGCCGAAGACGTCCCGCTCGAGAACATCGAGGCCATTTGCGAGACGCTTTCCGAATGCACGCTCTACCGAGGGTGAGAAACGTCCGTGCGGCCGGCCGTCCCGTCCTCCGCCCCGTCCGGCGCGACGGTCTCCCGGTTTCCTCGCAAAATGATGGGGAGGGGAGGGCCGCCGTCCCGTATTCGCGTTCCTTCTTTGCGAGGGTGTCTGTTGTGATACACATTGATGCCCGAAGAGGTTCTTAGGTTTGTATTTCTGTTGACGCATTACAGAATCAATGATATATTTTGATTCCGTGTGCGAGCGTAGCCCGCCGCTAGTGTAACGATACACTCTTCAAAAAAGAATCTTCGCGCCATGAATACATCTCGATTCCTTTCGAGTCTTCTCCTTGTTCCTCTCGCCGCGTCCGCCTGGGACTTCCCGGCGCTTCCGGAGACCGCCGCGACGCCGCCGACGGAGATTCCCGCCTGCGCCGATCCGCGCGGCTACCCCGACGCCGAGGGCTTCCGCACCCGCGCGGACGCCGTGGTGAACACCCTCGGCAACGAGGAGCTCGGCCGCTGGCGCCGCGGCTACTTCTCCGGCGGCGACCCGGGCAAGTACCTTCCCGGCGCGGCCGAGGCCCGTCTGATGCTCAACCCGGACGACGCGGAGGCGCGCAAGTACCAGAACGACGACCGCAGCTACAAGGAGCAGTACCACTTCGCCGCCATCAACTGGGCCCGCTACCTTCCGCTCTTCGGCAAGGACACCCTGACCGAGGAGACGTCGCAGAAGCTCGTCAACGCCTTCCACCGCTTCAGCTATCTCCAAGTCGGCGGCACCGAGAACCACCGCACCATGTGGATGACCTCCGCGAACGTCCTTCCGCACTACCTCGGCACCGGCCCGAACAACCTCGGCAAGGACGAGGCCCTGGCGCAGGCCAAGGAGCAGCCCCGCCGCTACGTGAAGGGGCTCTACGCCGCCGGCGCCGGCGAGTGGGACTCCTCCACGTACATGATGTTCACCGTGCACGGCCTCCTCAACATCTACGACTTCTCGCCCGACCCCGAGTGCCGTCTCATGGCCGAGGCGGGGCTCGACCTGCTCGTCGCCGGCTACGCGCTCAAGTACAACGACGGCGTGTTCACCGCGCCGAACCAGCGCG
>JAZUKQ010000130.1:0-2948 GCA_045643325.1 Kiritimatiellia bacterium
TCTTCCTAAGACCGCTTGGCCTCCGACTTAGGAAAATGGATGTGCCGCATTATGGTATCACACACGGAGGAGTTCCGGGGAATGTTTTTCGTCCGGAAATCCGGCGCGGCGCGGCGAGCCGTAGACGGGGCGGGGGGAGGAGTGTACAATACCGCCTTTCGTTTCGTCGGCGGCACCGGAGCCCTGCCCGGTCCGCGTGTTGGAGTCTTGCATGAGTTTTCGTAGAGGTCTAGCGGACGCGCTGCCGATATTTTTCGGCTATCTGAGCGTCGGGTTCGCGTTCGGCATCCTGTCCGTCACCTATGGGCATCCGGCCTGGTCGCCGGTGTTGATGAGCGCCACGCAGCTGTCGGGAACCGGGCAGTTCGCCGTCATCAACTTCCTGCACGCCGGAAGTTCTCTCGGGGCGGTCCTGACGGCGGTGATCGTGTTCAACCTCCGCTACATCCTCATGGCGCTCGCGGTGGCGCAGCGGCTGGACGTCGACATCGGGACGGGAAAGCGGCTTCTTATGGCGATGGGCGACACGGACGAGATCGTCGGGGTCGCGCTGGCGAAGTCGTCGGCTTCTTCCGGGAAAATCGGATTCGCCTATTTCATGGGCCTCACGGCGTGTTCGTACGCGGGGTGGGTCACCGGCACCCTGCTCGCGGTGGGGCCTTGGACGGGCGACATCCTTTCGGAGCGTCTGGTGGCGGCGCTCGGCATCGCGCTGTACGCGATGTTCTGCGCCATCATTCTGCCCGCGACGAGGAAGAGCCGCGCCGCGCTGCTGTGCGTGGGGCTCGCGGCCGCCTTGAACGTGGGGCTCCGGCTGGCGAAGATCGGGCTCGACGGAGGGTGGATCACGCTGCTCAGCGGCGTCGCGAGCGCGGCGGTCGCGGCGGCCCTCTTCCCGAAAGAGCCGGAGGGCGGGGCGACGGACAAGACCGGAAAGGAGGCCGTGTGATGTCCGCCGACACGATTCTTCGCGAGCCGAGGGCGTTGTTCGGCTTTCTCATGATCGTCGCGCTGGCGACCTATCTTCTCCGCGCGGTGCCGTTTGTCCTTCTGCGCCGTCCGTTCCGCAACCGCTACGCCGTCGCGTTGCTGGAATATATGCCCTACGCGCTGCTTTCCGCGATGATTTTTCCCGCGATTTTCTATTCGACGGGCGGGGAGGCGACTTTCCCGGGAAAGCCTCCGGCCGCCTCCCTCGCGGGCGCGGCCGTCTCGATTGTGCTCGGGTTCTGCGGGTGCAGCCTTCCGCTGGTCGCAGGAGCCGCGACGGCGGCGGCGTATCTTGTACTTGTTTTTCTTTGAAATCCGCCCTTTTCCGAATCGCGGACGCGCCGCGGAAAAAAATTTAAAAAAATTTCGATTCACCTATTGAATACAGATTCAGACTGTTGTATACTGTGCCCGTCAACCAAGGAAAAGCATGAAAGGAGAATGCGTATGAAAAACACGAACATCGCTCTTAAGACCGTTGCCATTGTCACCGCGCTCACGCTCTGCGGAGCCACGACGGCCTCGGCCCATCACGCGGGCGGACTTGTGGCGGGACTCCTCGGCGCCGCGACGGCGGCCGCGGTCATTTCCGCCGCGACGCCTCCGCCCCCGCCGCCCCCCACGGTGGTGTACCAGACTCCGGTGGTGTATCAGACGCCCGTGACGACGACCGTGGTTTCCGAGACGGTTCCCGCGACGACGACCGTGACGGCTCCCGTCGTGTACCAGACGGCGACCCCGGTGGTGGTGAGGACCTACGCGCCGCCTCCGCCTCCGCCCCCGCGGCCGGTGTTCGTCCCGCTCCTCCCTCCGCCCCCGCGCCATCCCGCGCCGCCTCCGATGCGTTCCGCGCCGCGCCCCGGTCCCGGTCCGCGTCCGGGTCCTGGTCCGCGTCCGGGTCCGCGCCTCGGACATTGAGTTCCGCCGCCTGAGGCGGAGCCGGATGAATGAAAAAGAAGGTCCGCGCGAGGTTCTTGCGCGGGCCTTCCTTCTTTTATAGCGCGGCCGCGAGGAGGGAGCGGGTGAAGGGGTGCCTCGGTCGCGCGAGAAGTTCCTCGGTGGGGCCTTCTTCGACAATCCGTCCGTCCTGCATCACCGCGACGCGCTGGGAGATGTGCTGCACGACGGCGATGTCGTGGCTGATGAAAAGCATCGAGAGGCCTCGGGAATCCCGGAGGTCCTGAAGCAGGTTGAGGACCTGCGCCTGCACCGAGACATCGAGCGCGGAGACCGGCTCGTCGCAGACCAGCACCTCGGGCTCGAGAGAGAGGGCGCGCGCGATGTTCAGGCGCTGGCGCTGTCCGCCCGAAAAGGCGTGGGGAAAGCGGTTGAGGATGCCCGCGGGAAGACCGACGTCGGCGAGAAGCCTTTCGGCGAAGGGGACGCGGTCGCGCGGCGCGACGAGTTTATGGGCGACGGCCGCCTCGGTGAGGAGGTCGAGGACCGTACGCCGGGGATTGAGCGAGGAGAACGGATCCTGAAAGACCATCTGGACCGCGCGGCGGCCGGCCACGGAAAACGATTTCGGCCGGGCCGGGGCGGACGTGTTCGGCGCGGGGGCGCCGGCGAGGAGGCGCCCGTCGAGCGCGATGGAGCCGGAATCGACCGGGACAAGCCCGACGACCGCCCGCGCGAGCGTTGTTTTTCCGCAGCCCGACTCTCCGACCAGTCCGAGCGTCTCTCCCGTGTCGAGGGAAAGGGAAACATCCTCGACCACGGTCCTGCGGTACTTCAGGCCGAACGCTCCGGCGGCTCCGGGCCTGCGCGCGGGGTAGGAGACGGAGACATGGGAGAGGACGAGGGGCATGGGGCCGGGGCGTGAAGACGGAGGCGCGGGGCGGGGCTACTTGGCGTTTTCCACGGCGGCGAGTTTCGCCTCGAGGGCGGCGATCCGGGCTTCGAGACGGGCGACGGCGCGGGGGAGGGCGAGAGTCTTGACCGCGTCGCGGCGGTCCATC
>JAZUKQ010000131.1:0-3415 GCA_045643325.1 Kiritimatiellia bacterium
TGGGTGTTGCCGCCGGCCCCCCCGGGGGGCCGGGCACCCCCCGACTGCGGCGCCGCATCTTTGCGGCGCTCGGTGTACTCCCCCAGCCGCAAGCTCCGCCCCGTCGCGCCCCCGCGCCTTTTTCGCGCCGCGACCGCGAAAAAGGAGGGGGAACGCGCAGAAATGTCCGTGAAAAAAGGCTATTGATAAGAGGGAAAGTGTTTTGATAGACTTTTCCTTGCGGGCGCACGACGCGTCCGCGATTCAATAAACAACCCTACCGATTGAGAGGCTTCCCATCGCCAGCACGTTTGTCCGTACCAACTTCAAAATCCGCGTCCCGCGCGTCCGCTGCATCATGGCGGACGGATCCATGGGCGGCATCATGGATACCCGCGAGGCCCTGAGAATCGCCCAGGACGCGAAGTTGGATCTTGTGGAGATTTCCCCCAACGCCGATCCCCCCGTCTGCCGGATCATGGACTTCGGCAAGTTCCGCTACGACGAGGGGCAGAAGAAAAAGCAGGCCCGCAAGAACCAGGCCAAGACCGTCATCAAGGAAATCAAATTCCACGCGAATGTCGACGCGAACGACTACAATGTGAAGCTTCGCAACATCCGCGGATTTCTGGAGGAAGGATGCAAGATCCGCCTCACGCTCCAGTACCGCGGCCGCGAGAACGCGCATAAGGAACTCGGCGACGAGGTCATTTCCCGCGTCATCCAGGACACCTCCGACATCGCCGTCGTCGAGCAAGCCCCCAAGCTGATGGGAAAGAGCCTCTCCGGCATGATCGGCCCGAAGCCCAAGAAGGCCTCCGGCGGCGCGCCGAAGCCCGCTCCGGCTCCCGCGGCTCCGGAGGCGTAGTTCCGTGGATTCCCCGAATCCGGCAGACAAAGGCGTCGCGGCTTTCTGGCCCCGGCGCCTTTGGCATGTCGCGGAGCCCGACCTCCGCGCGGTCGATCTTCTCGCGGGCGAGCTCTCGCTTCCCCGCCCGCTCGCCCTCGCGCTCGCCTCGCGCGGCGTCTCCGACACCGCCTCCGCGTCCTCGTTCCTCGCTCCGCGCCTCGCCTGCCTCGCGCCTCCCGAGCGCTTCCCCGGTCTCCCGGAGGCCGTCGCGCGCATTCGCGCCGCCGGCGCCGCCAAAGAGCCCGTCCTCGTTTTCGGCGATTTCGACGCCGACGGTCTCACCGCCTCCGCGGTGCTCGTCACGGCGCTGGAGAAAATCGGCGCCTCCGCCGTCTCCTTTATCCCGGACCGGGAGTCCGAGGGATACGGCTTCACCGAGGCGGCCGTCCGCCGCGCCCTCTCGGAACACCCCGGGACCCGCCTTGTCGTCACGGTCGACTGCGGCATCTCCCAGCATGCCGGCGTCGCGGTCTGCGCCTCGCGGAACGTCGACGTGATCATCACCGACCACCACACGCTCCCCGAGACGCTTCCTCCCGCGCTCGCCGTCATCCACCCCGCCCTCCCCGGCGTCCCGGAGTCCGCGGCCGGCCTCGCCGGCGTCGGCGTCGCCTTCAAACTCGCGCACGCGCTCGCCCGGGGCCCGGACGGAAAACATCTCTTCGATGTCGCGTCGCTTCTCCCGCTCGTCGCGCTCGGAACGGTCGCCGACATCGTCCCGCTCGTCGGGGACAACCGGCTTCTCGTCTCCGCCGGGCTTGTCCAAATCAACCGGAAGACGCATCCCGGCATCGAGGCCCTCCGTTCCGTCTGCGGCCTCCGGCGCGCCGTCCAGGCCGTCGACCTCGCCTTCCGCCTCGGCCCCCGCGTCAACGCGGCGGGCCGCATCGGCAACACACGCGACGCTTTCGAACTCCTTCACGGCGCTCCGGCTCCCCGCCTCCAGGAACTCGCGTCCGGTCTCGACGCGCTCAATGCCGAACGCCAGTCGATGGAGCGCGAGGCCTGCGACGAGGCCCTCGCCTTCCTCCGATGGGACGCGCCGACGGACGCCTGCTCCGCCGTTGTCCTCGGCGAGACGTGGAACGCCGGCATCCTCGGTCTCGTCGCCTCCCGGGTCTCCCAGCGGCTCGGCGTTCCCGCCATCGCGCTACGCCCCGAATCCGACGGCTCGTTCCGCGGCAGCGCCCGCTGCCCCGCCGCCCCCGGGCTCCATCTCATGAATCTCCTCGAAGCCTGTTCCGGGCACCTCGCGCGTTTCGGCGGACACCGCGCCGCCGCCGGGCTCTCGGTCAAGGCCGGATGTCTTGAGACGTTCCGTTCCGCTTTCGAGGCCGCCTGCCGCGCCGCCATGCCAGGCGGTCCCGTGAAGGAGACGCTCGAGATCGACGCCTGGGTGTCCCCCGACCTTCTCACGCTCGGCTTCCATCGGCTTCTGCAGCGCCTCGAACCGACCGGCGAGGCCAACCCCCGCCCCCGCTGGGGCATGCGCGGCCTGACGCTCACCTGCGCCCCCATCGCCTTCGGCAAAGAGGGACAGCACCGCCGATTCCTCTTCTACAAAGAGGGCGACTCTCCGATCGAGGCCGTCTTCTTCAATTTGGGCGACACCGCCCTCCCCTGGCAGGCCGGAGACCGGCTCGACATCGCCTTCACGACCGAGGAAAGCGACTTCACCGGAGGTCTCCAGATTCTCCTTGAGGACGTCCGGGACGCCTGATACGCGGCACGAAAGGCCGAAGAGGGCCCCACCCCTTCCGGCCTTCGCGCGTATTCCCGCCGCCGGGCCCGCGTCCGAAAAAACCGGGACAAGCTCCGTCCACTTCTGTGGTATACTGTTCCTCGTCTCCAACCGCAACTTCCCGCTATGAAAACACGCCGAATCCTCATGATCGGAAACAGCTTTTCGATCTGCGTCGGAAAAGACCTCCCCGGGCTCGTCGACTCCCTCCCCGAGGGGCGCATGCTCCTCACCAGCGCCTACATCGGCGGCTGCTCGCTCGAGCGCCATGCGAACAATATCGCGACGGCCGAGGCCACGCCGGAGGCCCGTCCCTACCGCTGCGACGACTGGACGGTCGACGGGCTTGGGCACATCCACCGCGACACGTCCTATAAATCCATCAACGAACTCGTCCGCCGCGACGCCTGGGACGTCATCACCATCCAGCAGGCCTCCCACTTCAGTTGGGACTACGCGACGTACCAGCCCTTCGCCTCGAAGGTCGTCGAGTTCGTCCGTTCGAACTGCCCGGGCGCCGCGATCTACATCCAACAGACCTGGGCGTACCGCGCGGACGACCCGCGTCTCCTTCCCGGCGGCGAATGGGGCTTCGACCAGGCCGGCATGCACCGGCGCGCCTCCGCGGCCTACGCCGCCCTCGAGCGCGACACCGGGTTCCCCGTCATCCCGACCGGCCGCTCCGTCGCCATCGCCCGCGAGCGCGCCACGGCTCCCTTCCAGATTCCCTCGTCCGAGGCGCTCGCCTCCTGCCGCTGGCCCGACCTCCCCCGCCAGACGGGCGA
>JAZUKQ010000132.1:0-3628 GCA_045643325.1 Kiritimatiellia bacterium
TGGCCCGCCTGTGGGAAAACGCCCTGGCGCGTCGCGACGCAATCCTCTCCAGGACCACCGGCGCACCGGTCCGAAACGACCAGCCCAACCGCTCCATCACGGACTTCGGCGCCATCGGAGACGGGACGACGGACTGCAAACCCGCCTTCGACCTCGCCATGAAGGCCGCATCGGACTCCCCGTCGGGACTCCACCTCGCGGTCCCCGCGGGGAACTGGTTCGTCAAAGGCCCCATCCACCTCGCGAGTCGCGTGACCCTGGAGCTCCAGGAGGGCGCCCATTTGATGTTCTCCCCCGAACCGCCCGACTATCTCCCGACAGTGGTGACCTCGTGGGAAGGGGCCTTCTGCCGGAACCTGTCGCCCATGATCTACGGCTTCCAGGTAGAGGACGTGGCCATCGTCGGCCGCGGCACCATCGACGGGAATTGCGCGGAGACTTTCCCGAAATGGCGCCCGTTCCAGGGGCCGGCGAAGGCGGCGCTGCGCGACCGGGTCCACCGGAACGTCCCCGTCGAGGATCGCGTCTACGGTCTCGAGGAGAAGCTCCGGCCCCATCTGCTGCAGCTTTTCGACTGCCGGAACATCACGGTCGAGGACGTCCTCGTCACCAACTCCCCCTTCTGGTGCATCCACTTCGTGAAATGCGAGAACGTGGTCTGCCGCCGCGTGCGCTTCGACGCGAAGCTCATCAACAACGACGGCATCGACCCCGAGATGTCGCGCGACGTGCTCATCGAGGACGTGCTGTTCGACAACGGCGACGACAACGTGGCCGTCAAGGCCGGCCGCGACAACGACGGCTGGCGCAACAACTCGGTCTCGGGCGACCCGCTGTACGAACCGCGGCCCGCGGAGAACATCGTCATCCGGCGCTGCAGCTTCAAGGGCCTGCACGGCCTGGCCATCGGCTCGGAGATGAGCGCCGGCGTCCGCGACGTATTCGTCGAGGACTGCACCTACGGAGGCCCCACGCGGGAGGCCATTTTCATCAAGGCGAATCCGAACCGCGGCGGGTTCATGCACGACATCTACGTCCGGAACTGCGAATTCGACGAAGTGGACTACCTCTTCCGCATTACCGGGAAGTACGCCGGCGAGGGCGCCGACGATTGCCATTTCACGCCCATCCACGACATCCATGCGGTCGATGTCCACGCCCGCACGGCGCGCCACGCCGCCATCGCCCTGGAGGGAACCTCCGCGGAACCCATTCACGACGTGAGCTTCGTGAATGTGTCGGTCGACACGTCCGAATCGGGATTCGTGGCGACGGATGCAAAGGACGTTGCGCTCCGGGACTGTCGACTGCCGGAAGCGTTCAGCCTTCCCCCGGCCACATGAACCTTCTGGGGAAAGCATAGGGACAGACTTCCTCGCCACTAGACCGAAGTTCCAGCGCTGTTCGCGCTCCGCGTAGCGTTTTCGGCCTTGTTTTACGTGGGTTTCCGCGAAAAACAGACCGAAAACGCCGTTCCGCTTACTGGGAACACCGCCGGTTCCAGCAAGGCGCCTCCGACGAAAGCAGGTCGAAAATCCTCGTCTGGTGTTCTGTGGGCTCGGTGTCCATCACAACCGGGATTCCCCCGGCCTCGATTGTCGTACGGGAAATCGTTCCGAGCAGCGCCATGATCCCGCGCCAGTCGTGGAGCGGGAATCCCTCCTTCGAGAGCCCCGTCCTCTTCTTGCGCCCGGCCTCCGCCGTCGGCATCGCCTTCGCGACGGGATCGCGGTCCGCGCGCGCCGCGGGGAGGTCGTCCTCGACATACATCAGGGAGGAGAGCGCCCTGCGCATGTGCCACTCGACGTAGTAGGTCAGCATGCAGAGGAAAATGTGCGATTTCACGCGCTCGCACGTGCGGTGGTAGATGGGCCTCACGAGGATGTCGACGCCCTTGAACGTGCGGAACGACTTCTCGACGTTGCCGAGCGCCTTGTAGGCCCGGACCGCATCCGCCGCCGACAGCCTGTCCGCCGGCTCGCTCGTCCGTATGACGTAGATGCCGTCCAGGGCCTGCTCGCGGGCGATCGACTCCTCGTCGCGGGCGAAGGTGAAGTTCCCGCCGCGGATCTCGACGATGAAGTGCTTGGCCATCCTGTGGCGTTCGATGCGCCGGCCGATCTTCTCGCCGAGTTCGCCGGCCGACATCGGCTTCGCCTTGCGCCGCGACGCGGCCGCCTGAAGCCCGGCGAGCTCCGCCTCGGTCGCCGCGAGAAGCTCGTTGCGCGTCCGCGCCCGGTCCTCTTTGAGGAACGGGTTGAAGCACGCGATGAGCCGCTCGCCCGGGAAGTCCGGATGCGATATCTCCGCAATGTAGCTTTTCGTGAAAAGGGGCGCGCCGGACGGGTCGCGGTCCTCAAGGAGCTTGCGGATGTCGTCCGAGCGCAGGCACGAGATCCAGCCGAACGCGTCGTCCTCGCGCAGTCCGTCGATCTGCGTGCCGGTGAGCATGCCCCGGTCGCCGACGAGCACGACGCGCCGCAGCCCGAAGTCCTTCGCGAGCTTCGCGGCCTGGTCCGGGACGGTCTTCGGGTCGCCCGTGTTGCCGGGGTAGACCTGCACGCAGACCGGACGCCCCTCGCGGTCGGTGAGCAGCCCGTACTCGATGGCGGGAAGCTTCAGCCCGTCGCGGTTGTAGCCGCGCCTGGCCAGTTCGCAGTGCGAGCCGTAGTAGGAGCTGCACGAGAGGTCGTAGAACGCCATCGAGCCGTCGCCGAGGTGGCGGGAGGCGAGCTTCTTCTCGATGAACGGCTGGCGCCCGGCGAGCCAGTCCATCGCGGCGTAGATGTCGTTCTCGTCGGTGTCCGCCGGGAGGTTGAAGTCCGTCGCCACCGTCGAAAGCCGGAAGCGGAGCGAGAGGGCCAGCTTCGAGCAGGGCTCAATCAGCCGCTGGGCGATGAGCGCCAGGACGATGTCGCGCTCCCTGCAGGGCTTCGACGAAATGAGCTCCGCCATGCCGAGCCGCTCCATCGCCTTGCGGATGGCCCTCACGTGCCCGCACGGGATGGTCGATTTCACGGCGAAGGCCTTCGAGGCGTCGCAGAGCCTCACGCCCCTGAGCGACTGGCGCAGCACGTCGATGGTTTCGGCGGGAAGCGACGAGAGGTTGGCGATGGTGCGCTTGACGACCCTTCCGCCTTCGCGGCGGCCTTCGCGCAGAAGAATCGCGGGCTTGGAGTTTCGGTTCGGGACGCTTTCGATGTACATGGGCGCATCGTACCATACACCTCATCTGAATGCAATAGGAAATTTACAATTTACATGGGAACATTTGGAACGAAAACACAGTACATTGACAATAAGGAAACCACGCATCATCCTACGGTTTCGTCACATTGACGGCGAGAAAACGGGCTGGAACTTCGGGCTAGCGCAGAACAGTCCGAAGTTCTAAGTCCAACGTCCTAAGTCTGAAATCAGGTGGATACGCCGGGCGCGTTTCTTAGAACAGCTCTTCCAGCGCGTCCGCGAACAGCTTGAGCCCGTAGGGGTTCGGGTGGTTGATGTTGTTCACGAGGAGCGTCTCGTGCGGGATGCCCTCGCGCCAGAGATGGCCCCAGCGCAGCGAGGCGTCCGCCAGCGCGACGCCGTTCTCCTTCGCGAACACGCGGAGCGCCTTCACGTAGGG
>JAZUKQ010000133.1:0-17722 GCA_045643325.1 Kiritimatiellia bacterium
GCCCGTCCGGAAGGCTGGCGGCCGACGGCATAATCCGCTACTATAGTCTCTTTCTGGTTCCCGTTCACGACTCTTATGAAAACGCGATTCTTCACCAAGACCGACTGGTCCGCCTTCTGGACCGCGACCACAATCTCGTTCCTCGTCTATTTCTTTACCGCCGCCCCGTCCGTCACGCTCGAGGACGCCGGCGAGCTCGTGACGGCCGGCGACCATCTCGGCGTTCCGCACCCTCCCGGATACCCGATCTGGTCGGTCTTCGCCTTCCTCTTCGCGCGGATGCTCGGCTTCGTGAAGTTTCTCGGGCAGCCTACGCCCGCCTGGGCCATCTCCGTCATGTCCGGCTTCTTCGGCGCTGTCGCCGCCGGCCTGACGGCCATGCTCATCACGCGGACCGCGTCGGACATGCTCGCGGATTTCGACGCCACCGGCGCCCCCGCCGCGGACCGTCCCCGGCACGCGCTCGTCAGCTGGGTCGGAGGCGTCGCGGGCAGTCTTGTCTTCGCGTTCTCTCCCGTCGAATGGTCCCAGGCGACGATTCCGGAAGTCTATACGCTCAACGCCCTCTTCCTCATGTGGGTGTTTCTTCTCAGCTACCGGTGGATGCGCAGACCGAGCGACAAGGTCCTTTGGGCGACGGCATTCGTCTTCGGACTCGGCCTCACCAACTACCAGGTGCTCATGTTCGCCATCGTGCCCCTGGCCGTCATCATCTTCCTCCGCGACGTCGCGCTCTTCCGGGATTTCGTTCTCGCGGTCATTCCCTTCCTGCTCACCGCGGGCATCCTCATGCTCGGCGCGCAGGCCAGCCGCCCCGGGTTCGTAAAGCACGCCCCGTATCATGGATTCGAGGAGTTCCTCGGCCCCGCCCTCGTCCATCCCGGTTTCTATGTCGCGGCCGTCATCTGCCTCGCCGTCATCATCGGGGCCTGCATCGCCGCCGGCCTCGCCGCGCGCAAGGGGGAGCTTTCCGACAGCCAGAAATACACCTACGGGGGCGTCGCCGCCTGCGCGGGTCTCGCGCTGTTCCTCGTCTGCGTCGCGGTCCCCGGCGCGCCCGTCCCCGCCGACTTCGCGCACGCGCCTGCGGACAGTGTTTTCTCGTGGGGCAAGCCGGCGTTCGTCTTCCTTTCGGGTCTCGCCGCCCTCTGGGTTTTCGCCTGGGCCACGCCCGGCGGCCGCTGGTACGCCTCCGCCGTCACGGCGGTCGAGATATCTCTCGCCATCTTCCTCCGCAAGGGCGCGCTTCTCGGGCTCACCCACCCGCTCACCGGCTACTTCCTTTTCTATGTCGCGCTCAACTTCGCTGTGCTCGCCCTTGTCGCGGCCCTTCTCCCGCGCGGACGCGCCATCGCGGTGGCGTTCCTCTGCGCCGAGGCCGGCGCGGCGTTCTACGGCTACATGCCCATCTCGTCGGACACCAATCCCCCGATGAACTGGGGCTATCCGCGTACCTGGGAGGGCTTCAAACACGCCATCTCGCGCGGCCAGTACGAGAAAATCGTCCCGACGAACCCCTTCGCTCCCGTCGTCGTCGAGCAGATGGGCTCGTACTTCTCCGACCTGCGCATGCAGTTCACGTTCCTGCTCGCGCCGCTCGGATTCCTTCCGTTCACACTCTGGCGCGTCCGCGGCCCGAAGAGGAAGACCGTTTTCGACGGGTTCTTCGCCGGTTTTGTCCTCGCCGCCGCCATCGCCGTGTTCGCCGCCGTCGACCGCCTTTGGAACAAGGACATGGCGTTTGTCCCGCCCGTCATTTTCCAGATCGCCTTCGCGGTCCTGATTGTCGCCGCCGGCGCGGGCTTCGTCCTCGTCCTCATCCGCCAGGCGCGGAAGATCTACGACGTCGTCGTCTCTCCCGACCATCCGCTTTCCGAGCGGATCACCTCGGGGCTCACGCTCGCCGGACTCGTTCTGGGCCTTCTCGTCTTCGCGTGCGGCATGTGCTTCGCGAGCGCGACCTATGCCGTCGTCGGCTCCGCGTCCCTTCCGGACGAGTTCGCTCTTCATCAGACCGGGATCTACATCCGCACGGGCCTCCTCGTCCTGCTCCTGCTGGCCGTGGTCGTCGGCCTCGCCGCCCTGTCCTGGAAGAAGGACGCCCCGCTCGCCATGAAAGTCGACGACACGGCGCAGCAGTGGTTCCTCTCCACGTTCCTCTGCTTCCTCGTGATGTCGTTCCTCCTCATCGTCCTCGCGGCGCCGAAGGGCGATGTCCAGGACAACTTCATCCAGAAGGTGAAGTTCATCTCCTCCCACGCCATCTTCTCCCTCTGGGTCGGCTATGCCCTGGTCTGCGGTCTCGCCCTCGTCGCCGCCATCGAGCGGAAGCTCCGCGCCTCCGCGGACGCCGCCTCCGCGGCGCTCACGAAGTCCGGCGCCCCGCGGTTCACGCCGCTCCTGCTTCTGGCCGCTCTCCTTGTCCTTGTCGGCGCGCCGCTCATTCCGGTCTACGAGAACTACTGCAACGACGACCTGGTCGAGGTCATGTCCGCGGCCGAGCAGAACGGGCACGATTTCGGATGGCAGTTCGGCAACTATCAGCTCCGCGGGGCGAACGGAATCGCCGAGGAGCTCTCGCCGGACGAGGAGCCGCTCCCGAATCCCGACTATCCGCCCGAGATGACGACCAACGCGGTCTTCTACGGCGGCACCGACCCGGGGCGTTTCGTCCCGACCTACATGATCTACTCCGCCGATGTCCGCCCCGACGTCTTTCTCATCACGCAGAACGCGCTGGCCGACAACACGTACATGAACACCATGCGCGACCTCTACGGCGACCAGATCTGGATGCCCACGCAGAAGGACAACGGCGACGCCTTCCAGAAGTACGTCGACGGAGTGAAGAACGGCACCATGCCGAACTATGGGGACATCTCGTTCGAGGATGGCCGCGTGCAGGTCTCCGGAGCGCTCGCCGTCATGGAGATCAACGGCATCCTCACCGAGCGGATTTTCCAGAAGAACCGCGACCGCCACGACTTCTACCTCGAGGAGAGCTACGCGCTCCGCTGGATGTATCCGTACCTCACCCCGCACGGGCTCATCATGAAGATCGAGCACGATCAGACGCCCGTCACGTCGGACCGGGTCGACAACGACATGGACTTCTGGGACTGGTACTCCCGGCGTCTCCTCGCCCGTCCAGAGTACAAGCGCGACCTCGTCGCGCGCAAGTCCTTCTCCAAGCTCCGCGGGGCCATCGCGGGCCTCTACGCGAACCACGGCCGCATGCGCGACGCCGAGCGAGCGTTCCGCGAGTCGGTCCGGCTCTATCCGGCGTCGCCCGAGGCGAACCTCCGGATCGTCCAGGAGATTCTGATGCCGTACCGGCGCTTCGGCGAGGCGCTCCGGCTCCTCACCGCGCTCCAGAAAGCCGATCCGAACAACAAACGGCTTCCCGGCATCGTCGCCCAGGTCCAGGCGGCCGAGGACCGCCGGGTCAATATCGAGAAGCTCTCGAAGAAAGGCTCGGAGACCGGACTTACCGTCGACGAGTCCCTTGTTCTCGCCCGGGACCTGCACGCGATGGGGATGGCCGACCGCGCGGCCGGCGCCGTCAAGCAGATTCTCGACAACCCCGAGGGGCTCTCCCCGGTCCAGCTTGTCCATCTCGGCGACCTCGCCGTCCAACTGCAGAAATCCGCGGAGGCCGCGAAGATTTTCGCGCGCGTCCCCGCCGCGCAGCTCGCGCAGATCGCGACGCCCGAGGAGCAGATGGCCGCCGTGTCGGCGTTTCTTTCGGCGGGCCGCATGTCCGACGCGCACAACGTCCTCGTCCGGTACCTCAAACAGAACGACGGCGACTATCGCGGCTGGCTCGACCTCTGCCAGATCCTCCGCCGCATGGGGCAGCCCCAGAAAGCCGCGGTCGCGATGCAGAAGGCGTTCCGGGTCGACGCGAAAGGCACGGAACAGATCGTGGCGAACACGCCGGACCTTCTTGAGTTCTTCAAACAGGCTTTCCAGCCCAGGACGCCCGCTCCCTAGCGCGGTCTTGGGCTTCCGTCTTTCATCCCCAACGTCCAACTCGCAGATATGCAACAGCTTCAACGCCGTCTTTCCCCGCTCAACGTCTGGTCCCTCGCCCTCGGCTGCATCATCGGCTGGGGAGCGTTCGTCATGCCGGGAAACACCTTCCTCCCCAAAGCCGGTCCCCTCGGCACCGCCATCGGGATGGGCGTCGCCGCGCTGGTGATGATCGTCATCTCCTTCAACTACGACTACATGATCGGGAAGCATCCCGTCGCGGGAGGGGAGTTCACCTACGCCCAGCAGACGTTCGGCCAGCGCAACGGCTTCTTCTGCGCGTGGTTCCTCGGGCTTTCCTATCTCGCGATCGTCCAGCTCAACGCCACGGCGCTCTCGCTCATCGGGCGCAACCTCCTCAACAACGTGTTCCAGGTCGGGTTCCACTATAACGTGGCCGGCTACGACATCTATGCGGGGGAGGTCGCGCTCGCTCTCGCCGCGCTGCTCGTCTTCGGACTCCTCAGTATCCGGGGCGTCCGGTTCTCCGGCGTGTTCCAGACGGTTCTCGCCCTCGCGCTGGTCGCGGGCGTGTTCGTCGTCTCCGCCGCGGCGCTCGCGAGCGACAAGGCGTCCCTCGCGAATCTCCGGCCCGCCTTTCAGCCGGACAACGGGAAGCTTGCCGGCGTTCTCGCCGTGCTGGCCGTCGCCCCGTGGGCGTTCGTCGGGTTCGACACTGTGCCGCAGGCCGCCGAAGAGTTCAATTTCTCCTCCGCGAAGACCAAGGTCATCATGGTCGTCTCCATTCTGTTCGGCGGGTTTGTCTATATCGCCTTGAATACCGTGACGGCGTCGGTCCTGCCTGACGGCTATGCCTCTTGGACCGGATATATCGCCGAGTTCAAGAATCAGAGCGGACTTGTCGCCCTTCCGACGTTCCATGCCGCGAAGCGGCTCCTCGGGACGCCCGGTCTCGTCGTGATCGGCATCGCCGTCCTCGCGGCGCTGCTCTCGGGCATCGTCGGCTTCTATATGGCGACGAGCCGGCTGTTCTATTCGCTCGCCAAGGAGAACGTCCTGCCGGGCTGGTTCGGCGACCTGCATCCGCGCTACCAAACGCCCGCGAAAGCCCTTCTTTTCATCATGGGCGTCTCGATGATCGCCCCGTTCTTCGGGCGCGAGGCGCTCGGCTGGATTGTCGACATGTCGTCGATCGGCGCGGCCATCGGCTACGGATACACCTCCGCCGCGGCGCTCGTCCACGCCGCGCGCGAGAGACGCCCGGGCCTCGTGTTCACCGGCGCGCTCGGTCTCGTGATGTCTCTCGCGTTCTGCGTCCTGCTCCTCGTCCCGATTCCCGGCCTCGGGTGTTCCCTCGGCAAGGAGTCGCTTGTCAGCCTCGGCGTCTGGTGCGTCCTCGGCCTCGTCTTCTATCTCTGCCGGAACAAGCCCAAGGCTCCGTCCGGTTCCCTTTCTCCCCATTGATGAAGCGTCTTTTCGATATCGTCTGCTCGTTCATCGGGCTGCTTCTGCTCTTGCCCGTGCTGTTCGTCCTCTGGGCGATGGTGCGCGGAAAGCTCGGAAAGCCGGCGTTTTTTCGCCAGCGGCGCATCGGCTACCGCGGGAAAGTGTTCGAGATCGTCAAATTCCGGACGATGACCGACGCGCGCGGCCCCGACGGGCGGCCTCTCTCCGACCTCGAGCGGATGACGGATTTCGGAAAGTTTCTCCGCTCGACCTCGCTCGACGAGCTTCCCGAGTTGTGGAACGTCCTCAAAGGGGACATGAGTTTCGTGGGCCCCCGCCCTCTCGTGGAGGAGAACCGGGAACTCTATACTCCCGAGCAGTTCCGCCGCCACGACGTCATGCCGGGCATCACGGGCTGGGCGCAGATCAACGGACGGAACGGCATCTCCTGGGAGGACCGTTTTGTGCTGGATCTCTGGTATGTGGAGCACCATACGTTCAAGATGGATCTCGGAATCCTCTTCAAGACCGTGCTCGACGTCTTCCGGAAGGAGGGCGCCATCAACGCGGAGGAGGGAACGGGGATCCCGTACTCGGACGACGGCACGGTGACCGTCGACGCGAAGTCCATCGAGCGCGAGTTCCGGACCGTCATCCACGCCCTGTGGCACCTCGCGATGCGCTGCGCGACGGACATGCTTTTCCTTGTGCTCTCGCTCTATGTCGCGTACCAGATCCGCTTCTGGTCCACCGAGCGGTGCGCGCCGGAATTCTGGCCCCAGGCGCCGTATTTCTGGCGTCAGGCGGGAATGCTCGTCGTCTTTGTCTTCGGAATGCTTCTTGTGACCGGTTCGTACCGGCATCTCTGGCGGAGGTTCGGCCTTTCGGACATCCTCCGCTATATCGCCGTGTTCGGGGCCGCCTCCGTCCTGGTGTTCAGTTGGCGTCTCTTCATCGCCAACGTGTATCCCCGGGCCATCAACATCCCGACGCTCGGCATGGCGCTCGTCTTCGGCTTTTGGTTCCTCCTGTCCGCGCGGCTCCTGCGCCGCGCGCTGTTCGTGATGTTGAGGAAGAAGGCGGCCTGACGTGAGAATCTCCGTCGTCACCGTCGCCTTCAACAGCGAGAGGACGCTGGCCCGGACCATCGAGTCGGTCCTCGCCCAGGACTATCCCGACGTGGAGTACCTCGTCATCGACGGCGCCTCGCGCGACGGCACCGTCGGAATCGCCGAGTCGTACCGCCCGAAGTTCGAGGCGAAGGGGTGGACGTATGTCGTGCGTTCGGAGCCGGACCGCGGCATCTACGACGCGATGAACAAGGGCGTGGCGCTCGCGACGGGCGACATCATCGGGCAGATCAACAGCGACGACTGGTACGAGCCGGGGGCTTTCCGGAAGGTCGCGGAGGTCTATGAACGGACCGGTTTCGACCTCTTTTGGGCGGACCTCCGGATCGTCAAGCGGACCGGAAACCTCATCAAGCGGGCCCGGCGCTCCGACTACCTCACGACCCGGCACTGGAACCACCCTACGACGTTCCTCCGCGCGTCCGTCTATAAGGCCAATCCATACGCGCTCGAGTCCATCGCGGACGACTGGGACCTCATTCTCCGCCTGCGCGGGAAAGGCGTGCACGTCGAAGTGTTGAACGAGGTGCTCGCGAATTTTTCCTTCGGGGGCGTCAGCACGGACAACGATTTCCGCAAGACGCTCGCCGCCATCCGGCTCACGAACTCCATCTACCGGAAGAACGGCTTCCGGAATCCGCTGTACTTCCTGGAGACCGCCGTCATCAAACTGCTGAAATGGGGGCTGAAGTGAGACGCGTCGGCGTGGATCTTCTCTGGGTGCGCCCCGGGAAAAACGGCGGGACGGAGTCGGCTGTCCGGAACCTGCTGGACGGCCTCGCGGAGTACGCCTCCGGGCGTTTCCGGTACGTGCTCTATGTCGCCGAAGACAACGCGGAGACGTTCGCGCGATACGGAGAGTCCCGCGCGGTGTTCGAACTCCGGCGCTGTCCGGTCCGCACGGCCGACCCGCGGCGGCGGGTCGTCTGGGAGAATCTGCGCCTTCCCGCGCTTTTCCGGAAGGACGGAATCGACCTCTGCTTTTTCCCGGTATACTCCCGTCCTCTCCTCGGCACCGGGGACATTCCGAACGTCACGCTGGTCCACGACATCCAGGCCGCTCGCTATCCGGAGTACTTCTCCCGGCTGCAGCGGGCGTTCTACGCGCTTTCCTGGCGCGCCGACTACCGGACGGGCGCCCGGATTCTCACCGTCTCCGAATTCTGCCGCCGCGACATGGCCGACCGGCTCGGCTGGGCCCCGGAAAAAATCGGCGTCCTCTACAACACCGTCCGGACTCCTCCCGCGCCGGACTGTTTTCCCCGGCTCGCGGAACGCTACGGCATCGAGGACGGAGAGTACTATTTCACCGTCCTCTCGGCGGCGCCGCACAAGAACCTGAAGACGCTCCTCGAGGTGATGCGGCGGCTGAGGGAGAGGGGAGGGACGAGAAAACTCGTCGTCGCCGGCGTGGGATATGAGAAAGGGCACGGCTTCCACGGACAGGCCGGGGAGGCGTTCCCGGACGTCGCGGTGTTCGCCGGCTTTCTTCCGGACGGCGAGCGCGACGCCCTCTACGACCATTGCGCGGCGTTTCTGTTTCCCAGCCTTTTCGAGGGATTCGGCATGCCGCCCGTCGAGGCGGCGCAGCGGGGCGTTCCGGTCGTCTCCTCCGGCGGGACGAGCCTCGGAGAGGTACTCCGCGGACACGGGCTGCTGGTGGCGGACCCCCTCGACCCCGAGGAGTGGATCGCGAAGCTCCGCGAGGCGGAGCGGGAGAGGGGGACCGTCCGTCCGTTCGTTTTCGACGAGTATCGTCCGGAGACGGTCGTGAGGCGGTTCGAGGAGGAGCTTGAGACGGCCGCCGGGCGCGGCGCGGGGGGACGCGCGGCGGAACGGCAGGACGCGGCGGGGGACGGCGCCGCCGGCAAGGCCCGCGTGTTCGTCGTGCTCGTGAACTACCGGAACGCGGGGGACACCGTCGAGTGTGTCGAGAGTCTGGCGGCGCTCCGGAAGGACGGCCGATACGACGTACGGATCGTTGTCGTGGACAATCATTCGGAGGACGGGAGCGCGCAAAAGATCCGCGCGGCGTTTCCCGGCCTCGACGTGGTCGAGGCGGAGTCGAACCGCGGGTTCGCCGCCGGAAACAATCTCGGCGTCCGGTTCGCCCTGGAGCGCGGCGCGACGCATGTCCTTTTGTTGAACAACGACACGCTCGCCGCCCCGGAGTTGCTTCGGGAGCTTCTCGCCCGCTCCGCGCCGGATGTCGTCACAGTCCCGAAAATCTACGCGTGCGGCTCTTCCGGGAACGGAGACGGAACCGGCGGCGGCGAAAGAATCTGGTACGCCGGCGGAGGCATCGACCGGAAGCGTGTCCAGTGCGTCCATTACGGCGAGGGGGAGACCGACGCGCCGGAGAACTCCCGCGAGCGCGATGTGGACTTCGCCTCGGGCTGCTGCCTTCTTCTGCCCCGGGAGGCGGTCGAGAAGGCCGGTCCCTGGGACGAGTCGTACTTCCTCTACTTCGAGGATTTCGACTACTCGCTCGCGCTCGCGGCGGCCGGAATCCGCGTCCGGTACGTCCCGACGGCCTGTCTCCGGCACAAGGTGAGCCGCACGACCGGAGGCCATGCGAAACCCGCGAATATCTACTATATGGTCCGGAACAGGTACTATCTCGCCCGGAAATTCGGGTTCGGATGGCGGGCGAGGGCGTACGTTCTTGTCGTGCGGACGCTGCGCGCAGCCTGCTGCGCCGTCCTCCGGCGGCCGGGCCGCGTCGCGTTCCGGGCTTGGCGCGACTATCGCCGAGGCGCGATGGGGAGGCAGGACGTATGACGGCCGCGACGCGTCGCGACGGGGCGGAAAACGCCGCCCCTCTGCGGATTCTGTACGATGCCTCGGTGCTGGCGAACGGCGCGAGCGGCAACGCGAACCGGACGGGGATTTTCGTGGTCGCCGACGAACTTCTCCGGGCGCTGCTCGACGTCCCGGGGACCGAGGTCGGAATCTATGCCGCGCCGTCGTGCGTGGACGGCGTGAACCGGTATCTCGCGCGGGAATACCCGGGGAGGGGACTTCTCGCGGCGAACCGGAGCCGGTCCACGCTGGCGGGGCGTCTGCGGACGCGGCTGGAGATGTCCGGGGGCGGAGGCGCAGCGAAAAAGCTTCTCCGGAAAGCGCTCGGATTCTGGAACATCCTCGCCGACCGCCGCGCGCGTCTGCGCCGCGGGACGGCCGGCCTCTTCGACGTCTTTTTGACGCCCTATCATCTGCCCTGTCCGTCGGTCCGCCGCTCGGGACTCCCGGCGGGCATCGTCGTCTACGATTTCATCGCGACGCGGTTCCCCGAGTATTTTCCGGTCGCCCTGCGGTCCCGCTGGCTGTCCGAGACGGCGCGGTTCCCGCGCGAGCTGCGGCGCGGGGACGTCTGTTTTCCGATTTCCGAGTGCACCCGGCGCGACCTGCTGGAATTCTGCCCGGGGGCAGAGGCGGATAACGCGGCGGTCATCCCGCTTGCCGCGTCGGAGCGGTTCCGCCCGTGCGGCGATCCGGAGGCGGTCCGCCGGACGCTCCGAAAGTACGGCGTTCCGGAAGACCGGCCGTATCTTCTCAGCCTCTGCACCATCGAGCCCCGGAAGAATCTGCTGTTCGCCCTCCGGGCGTTCGCGGAGTACCTCGCGCGCCATCCGGAGAGCGGCCTCGTGTTCGTCCTCGCGGGCGGAACATGGGCGAAGTTCTCCGGGGCGTTCGCGGCGGCGCTGGCGGACATGCCGGAGCTCCGGGGCCGTGTCTTTCTTCCGGGGTATGTGGCCGACGAGGACCTCTCGCCGCTCTATTCCGGCGCCCGCCTGTTCCTGTATCCGAGCCGCTACGAGGGCTTCGGCCTTCCGCCGCTTGAGGCGATGCGCTGCGGATGCCCCGTTGTCGCGAGCGACACCTCGAGTCTGCCGGAGGTCGTCGGAGACGCCGGCGTCCTGATCGGGCCCGACGACACGGAGGCCGCGGTCGCGGCCGTCCACCGGCTCTGCACGGACGACAGCGCGCGCGCGGACTGCGTGGAGAGGGGGCTCGCCCGCGCCGCGCTGTTCTCGTGGGCGCGCGCCGCGGAAATCGTCGTCGGAACTCTGAAGAGCCGACGGTCCCAGAACCCTTCCGACGTTTTATGATTCCGTCCTTGAAACAACGCGTGAAGACGCTCGCCGGAGCGCGGCTGACGAGTCTGTACCACCGGGTGCGGACACGTCTCCGGACCATGTCGTTCGAGGAGGCGATGAAGCGGTGGGAGGTTCCGCCCGGATGTCCCTCCGGACCTTCCGGCGAGGACGCGGTGCGTCTCAAAATCAGCATTCTCTGCTGCGCCTTCAATACGCGGCCCGACGATCTCCGGGAGACCGTGGAATCGGTGCTCGCGCAGACCTACGCGAACTGGGAGCTCTGCGTGAACGACTGCGGCGACGACGCCCATCCGGAACCCCGCGCCTATCTCGAAAAAATCGCCCGGGAGGAGCCCCGTGTCCGGGTTTTCCGGAGCGCGAATCTCGGCATCGCCCGGAACACCGACGCGGCCGCCCGGACCGCGACCGGCGAGTATCTGCTCCTGCTCGACCATGACGACCTGCTCGCGCCGGCGGCGCTCGCGCGGTTGGCCGCGCGGGCCGTCGCCGACAACGCGGATTTCGTGTACGCCGAGGAGTTCAACCTTTTCATGCAACACGGAAAACGCTGCTCCCTCTATCGGAAGCGGCCGTTCGCGTGGAGCCTTTTGGAGACGTCCAACTTCATCAACCATCCCGTCCTGATCCGGAAAACGCTTTTCGACGCCGCCGGCGGTTTCCGCGAGGGCTTCGAGGGGTCCCAGGACTACGACCTGTACCTCCGCCTTCTGGAGCGGACGGACGCCGTATCGTTCATTCCCGAACCGCTCTACGCCTGGCGGATCGACGAAGGCTCCTTCTCCCATCGGCACCTCGGCGTGTGCGAGGACTCCGGGCGGCGCGCGCTGGACGGGCATTTCGCCCGTCGGGGCGTCCGCGCGGCGGCGGAAAGCACGGAGACGCCCGGCGTCTACCGGACCGTTCCGATGCCGGAGCTCGCGAAGCCGATTCTGGCGCACGTCCACGTATTCTATCCGGAGCGATGGCCGGAGCTCGCGGAGATGCTCGGGCATCTCGCTCCCTATCCGCACAGAATCTGCATCACGGTCCCGAAGGACGCGCCGTTCGTCCACGACGGGACGCCGGCGCTGGACCCCCCGCCGCCCGCGGGGGCGGAGGTGGTGTTCACGGAGAACGCGGGATACGACATCGGGCCGTTTCTGGAGGCGCTCCGGCGCGTCCGGCTGGAGGACTTCTCGTTCGTGCTGAAGCTCCACACGAAACGCGACACCCCGGAGGCGCGCCTCACCGTCAACGGCGCGGATTACGGCGGCGCCAGATTCCGGGAGTATCTGCTCTCGGTCGCGCGGACCCCCGCGGCGCTCGCGAGGGCGCTCACGGAGTTGACGACGTGCCCGGACGTGGGGATGGTGGCCGATCCGAGGCTTCTGATCCACTCGCTTACCGACGACTACGACAAGGAGGCGACGCGGAGGCTCCGGAAGTTCCTCAAGGAGCGCGGCCTTCCGCCGAGGCGTTTCGCGTATGTCGCGGGCACGATGTTCCTGGCGCGCGCGGAGGTGTTCCGGCCGCTTCTCGGACTCGGTCTCCGGAACGAGGACTTCGAGCCCGCCGGGACCCACGTGGGGAATCTCGCGCATGTCCTCGAGCGGCTCATCGGCTATTTTGTCGCGGCGCGGGGGCTCCGTGTCGCCGCGCCGGGCGTCTCCGCCCTTGGACAGAGGCTCGCCTGGACAACGATTTTCCTCCGGAAGAAATTCCGGCGCAGACACCTTTTCTCCCGACCGACGAAATGACCACGAAAGCATCCACGAACCGGAAAAACGCGGGGACACTCTGGGCGCGCGGCTGGACGTACTGGAAAGAGAACGGAGTCCGGAAGACTCTGGAGAAAATCCGATACCGCTACGCGTCGCAACGGCGTCTGAGAGAGCTGTTTCTCCCGGGACCCGGGGAACTCCGACGGCAACGCGCGGAGACGTTTCCCAAAATGCCGAAGATCTCGCTCGCCGTCCCGGTGTACAACACGCCCGAGCGGTTGCTCCGGGAGATGTTGGACTCGGTGCGCGCGCAGAGTTACGCGAACTGGGAGCTCTGCCTCGCGGACGGGAGCGACGACGCGCACGGCCGGGTCGGGGAGATTCTCCGCCGGGCGGGGGAGGGGGATCCCCGCGTCCGGTACGAACATATCGAGAACCGCGGCATCGCGGGAAACTCCAACGCGGCCCTCGCGATGGCGACCGGAGAGTACGTCGGGCTTTTGGACCACGACGACGTCCTTCCCGCGAACGCGCTCTATGAGTTCGCGAAGGCGCTCAACGAGCCGGACCCGTCGGACATGATGTATTCCGACGAGGGAATGTTCGACACGCGGATCACAAGGATGCCGCGTTTTCATTTCAAGCCGGATTTCGCGCCGGACAATCTGCGCGGCAACAACTACATCTGCCATCTGCTTGTGGCGGAGAAGGCGCTTTTCGAGGCCGTCGGAGGATTCCTTCCGGGCGTCGACGGGTCGCAGGACCACGACCTCATCCTCCGCATGAGCGAGAAGGCGCGGAAAATCCGCCATATCGCCAAGCCCCTCTACTTCTGGCGTTTCAACCCCGTCTCGACCTCCAACCGCCCCGGCGGAATCGACCGCTGCGCCGTCTCGGGCGTCAAGGCGGTCCAGCGCCATCTGGACCGTCGCGGCGACGGCGGAACGGCGGAGATCATTCCTCCGTATACCCTCTACCGCGTCCGCTACGAGATCCCCGGGACGCCGCTCGTCTCGGTCGTCGTCCGGAGACGCGGCGACGGGAGCGCGCTGGAGCGCTGCCTCGCGTCCATCCGCGCGAAGACGACGTATTCCCGCTACGAGATTCTCTCCGGGACACCGGAAGAGGCGTCGGCCCGCGGCGACTATCTTCTGTTTGTGGACGACACGGCGGAAGTCCTTTCTCCGGACTGGATCCAGGAGATGCTGATGATGTGCGCCCGGAAAGACACCGGAGTCTGCGGCGCGAAACTCTACCGTCCCGACGGGACCGTGTGGCACGCGGGCGTCCTGATCGGGTCGGGGCCCGGCGCCGGGACGCCGGACGGCCTGCTCGGATACCCGTTCCGCGGATTTCCCGGGGACGATCCGGGGTATTACGGGCGGTTGACATATCAGTCGGACTACTCCGCGGTGTCGTTCGAGTGCGCGATGGTGAAGCGTTCCGTGTTCGAGGAGCTGGGCGGACTGGACGGCGCGCTCGCCGGTGACCTGCAGGCCGCCGACTTCTGCCTGAAAGTCCGGGAAAAAGGGCTTCTGGTCGCGTGGACGCCGTTCGCGGAACTGGTGCGGCACGGGGAGGAGGGCCGCCTTGAAAACACGGCGGACGGGATTGCCGCGTTTCGGAGGCGCTGGGGCGGGACACTCCGGGGCTTGGACCCGTATTTCAACCCCAATCTGGCCAAAATGGAGGACGATTGGGTCCATGTGCGCCTTTGATTTTATTTTATAACTATCTTACGGAAAGCGAGATAAAAACTATTTTCAAGAGCGTGTGAAAAATTTGCATTCAGTACTTGAATTTGGATTCGGTATATATTATCCTATGTGCCGTTCTACGGAACAAAAGGGGTTCCAACACACTGAAAGGAGACAGACTATGAAGACCCAGAAAACTTCCCGCGGATTCAAAGGTGTCGGCATCGCTCTCGCGCTCGCGCTGTCGGTCGTTTCGGCCACGCCGGCGCTCGCCCATCACGGTCCGCCGCCTCCTCCGCCGGGCCCCGGTCCCGCCGACTGCATCGGAGCGTTTGTCGTGGGCGCGCTCTGCGTGACGTTTCTCGACGCGGTCTCTCGTCCGGCGCCCCCGCCCGCGCCCCCGCCGCCTCCTCCGGTCGTCGTGGTGCCCGCGCCCCCGCCGCTCGCACACTATTAGCGGTCCGCCCGTTTCCGGACGTCCCGTTCCACGCTCCTTCTCCGGTCCGCCGGGGGGGGAGTTTTTCCGTTCTCCGCCCTCATCGTAGGCTTCGGCGAAGGCGGACGTGCCCGCCTTCAAGGATTAACGTGACTGGAGATTCCTCATTATTTTGGCGGATATGGCGAAGAAGCCAGAAAAATAGGGCATCTGAGCCGTTGCTCAAGTGGAATACGGTTTCCGTAGGTACGCAGATGCTTCGCATACGCGGTCTTGGGGCGAAAACCGGTCCGGCTACGACGCCCGCCAATGAAGCCCCCCTCGGGGAGGGGGGTGCCCCCAAGGGGCGGGGGGAGCATGACTTGCGCGGGCTACGCCGGAATCGGTTTTCGCCCCGTTTGGGATTTTGGAGAAGATTTGCTCGGACAAGGCGTTTTTCAATTTTGGCGTAGCCCGACCCCCAGGAAATCTCGATTTGAAAACGAATGAATGCCTTCGGCGCGTACGCGTGACCCGGTTACCGGCTTTCCGGCAGCTCCACCTTGACCCTGAAGAAGCGGCTGGCGGATGTCGCAGGCGCCCAGTCGTCCGTGAGGTTCGTCTTGCCTTCGACCGTGTACGTACGCTCGTTGCCTAGATCTGGTTTCCACGAGACCGCCGGATTGCCGTCGGCGCCGATCTTGATGGTCGCTTGGAAACGTTCCGTCGCATTCGTTGGATTGACGCCCGTGACATAGCATTCCCATATCTTGTCCACGCCGTTCGCGACCGTGGCGTTCGCCGTTGCCTCGTAATCGCCGCCGTGCGCCGCGAGGATCGCCGGATAGTCCGTGTCGAACCAGGCGTATGGGACAGGCGTTGGGGTGGTTTTCGTAAACGCCCCGATGACTCTGACCCTAAATCCCATCCACGTTTCTCCCCATCCCGTCGCCTCTGGCAGGACATAGATCACCATGGAGGATGGAACGCTCGCAAACGCGTTTTTCGCGACATGCGACGTGTCTTCGGGAATCGCGTCGCCGTTCATGAGAATCGACACCAGCCCGGTGCATCCGGAGAATGCATAGGAATTGATTTTCTCGATACTGTCGGACATTGTCACGGATAGGAGCCCGCTACAGTTTTCGAACGCGTTTTGTCCGATGGTCGTCACGGTGTCGGGGATTGTCGCCGTCTTCGCGTTGGCGCAGCCAGCAAAGGTGGAGGTTTCGATTGACGTGACACCTGCGGTGATCGGCAGATCCTCCAGACCGAGGCAGTCCTTGAAGGCGGAATTGCCTATCGTCCCCACGGACGACGGAAGTGCCGCGGAGAGGTTCGTGATGCCGCTGCCCTGAAAGGCGTTGCTGCCAATGCCCGTCACTCCGTCGTTGACTCGGATGTCCTTCAGCATCCAGCAGTCATAGAATGCATACCGTCCAATTATCGTAGCATCCGTGATGGTCAAGGATACGAGGTTTGTCGGAACATAGGCGGTTTCCCATCCAGGGAACTCCCAAATCCTGTAGCTGACAGGCACAGTTCCTTCAGGTTCGGAAGAACCATCGAAGTAGAAGATGGACGCAAATGAAGAAAATTGGCAATGTCCCAAAGTCGGTGATGGGGGAAATTAGGTTTCTGGCACAGAAAAGCATTTCTGCGGTATTCTTGTGCTGACGACAAAACAAAAAAAGGATACCCCAGAAATGCACTTCAAAGTTACTTCAGAACTTGGCGTTTGTCTGTCGGATTCTGGTTTCACGATGGACGAACTCGTTAGAAGGATGGAGGACCTATTTGAGGCAAAGGCCTTTCCGGAAATCCTAGCGTTGATTCTCCTTCAGTTTGACGAGATGATTCGTATCAGCGTCATGACTGGGAGGAAGATTCCATTCAGCTGTCCCCGCTGTGGTCACGACGGACTCGCCTTGAATGGAGTACGGACGCGAACGATCAAGACTCGACTGGGAACCGTGGTGCTTCCGCGCATGACTCGGGTCAAATGCAGGAGATGCGGCACCTCTGGCGCTCCATTGCTCCATCTATGCGGACTGGATCGGTACCAATCGAAGACGAACGGTCTTGAGAAGTTGGTCTTGGAGCAGTGCGCGCAAAACAGTTACAGACGGGCCAATCGCAACCTGCGCGAGACAACGGGCGTCGACGTCGGACATTCGACATTCCACCGATGGGTTCTGAATACAAATGCAGATGAGATCAAGATTCCAGAGGACACCGTGGACACCATGCCGCAAATCCTGTATGCCGATGGGACTAAATGCAAGGCGCGAAACGAGGACGGGAAAGCGATCAAAGGCGACATCAAGGTTATGCTTGGCGTTCGCGGCAACGGGGAAATGGCGCCAATCGGGGCTTGGACCGGCCATGAGACCTGGAATCAAATCGGGGATGAATTGGAGGAAAACGGCATACATTTTCCCGATGGGACGATTCTCGTCAGCGATGGCGAAATCGGGCTGGCGGATTCTCTTGCCCGCTTCGCATCGGAGCAGCAACGTTGCCACTGGCATGTCGTGCATGACACCTACTTCAACATCTGGCAAAACCAGGGGACGACGGCAGATGCCAAACCCTATCAGAAACGCCTGAAGAAGATCCTTGCCATAGAACTTCCCGCAGATACATACCGCCCTGCGTCTGAAGAACAGAAGAAAAGCATTCGAGAGGCAATGCTGAAAGCCGAAACAGAGGTGGTTGGCCTCATTGAGGACCTCCGTGAAAAGAACTTCCCCATTGCGGCGAACTACCTTGAAAGGGCAAGGTGCTCAATGTTCGGATACGTCCGAAGGTGGCTTGCGCTGGGAATCATCTGCCCACGAGCCTCGTCGCTGATAGAGAGGACCATGCGTGAAATAACCCGGAGGATAAAACGTATTGCCTACAACTGGAAGGAGAAGGGGCTCGGCAAAATCACAAGGGTCCTTTTGAAAATCTGGTCAAGCGAGGGAGAGTGGGATAGGTACTGGGAGGAACGAATGGGATGCCATGCCAAGGTTGCCTTGAATTTTCGCATTCTCAAAACTTAGGAGCATGGGAACCATGCTTCTTCCATCACCGACTTTGGGACATTACCAATTATTCCGACCGTAATATTTGAAAGCGCGATTTCGGTTGGACCAGATACGCAAGGGTGCCTGCGAGGGTCTGTCCCTCGTGGGGTCAGTCCCTTGCAAGTCTGCGAGGGGCCGTCCCTTGCGGG
>JAZUKQ010000134.1:0-8946 GCA_045643325.1 Kiritimatiellia bacterium
ACACCGGGCCGCTGGTTGACCCCCACCGGTGTACCGGGATAGGTTCGGTACAGATATAAATTTCGGTTATAAGAATATTGTTTCAAATAAAAACAACCTCGCTTCTTTGTATCCGACGTTCCTTCCGACGCCCACCACGCCCCGGCCCTCTCTCTCGTCGTCGTAAAAGGAAAGGGGTCTGACCACTTTTGAAAAGGGCTGAACTCTTTTGAAAATGACCTCTTTTGAAAAAAGAGATTTGCTGTCCTGCGGAAAAACGGCCGGGTTGTTCCGGCTTGCGCAAGTCCATAAATAGCTGTGAAGCCGTCAAAGAGCCGTATCGTTCCTCGTCTAAAGGATTCCTTATTTTAGACAAAGACTTGTCCTCCGCTCCCGTTCGCGGTATTCTACTCCCGTCCGTATGCGTATTTTCATTCGCCTCCGAATTACTCCTCTCCTGATCTTAAACTTCAACCTCACGAACCCTTCCCCATGCATACCGAAGTCCGCCATCCTCTCGTCCAGCACAAGCTCTCGCTTCTCCGCGACTCCTCCACCGGAACCAAACTCTTCCGCGAACTCGCCAGCGAGATCACCCTCTTCCTCACATACGAGGCCCTCAAGGACATCCAGACCGTTCCCTGCGACGTGCAGACCCCCATCGCCGTCGCGCACTGCCGCCATGTCGAGGACGAGCTTGTCGTCATTCCCATTCTCCGGGCCGGCATCGGCATGATCGACGGCGTGGCATCGATGGTTCCCAACATGCGCGTCGGTTTTATCGGACTCTACCGCGATCCCGTGACCGCGAAACCCGTCGAATACTATGCCAAAATGCCCGAGGCAAAGGAAAACTCCGTCGCCCTCGTCGTCGATCCGATGCTCGCCACCGGCGGTTCCTCCGCCGCGGCCGTCGACATGATCAAAAAACGCGGCTTCAAGAAAATCATCTTCGTCTGCATCGTCTCCTGTCCCGAGGGCCTTTCCAACCTCGAGGCCGCGCATCCCGACGTGCCCATCTTCACCGCCGCGATCGACGACTGCCTCAACTCCCATAAATATATCGTCCCCGGTCTCGGCGACGCGGGAGACCGCCTGTTCGGAACGAAATAATTCCGAATGTCCGCCGTCCGCGCCCCCCTCCTCACGCTTCTCGCGACGCTTCTCGTCCCGCTCGCGCCCGCCGTCGCGCGGGCCGATGGCGCCGTCGCGTCCGAAGGAGAGTCCGGCGGAACGCCTCCGCCCCCGCCGGCGTCCTCCGTCCCCGTTCCGTCGCCGGAAATGAGTCCAACCGACCCGCGGCTCCGCGAGGCGGCCGCCGCGCTCGACAACGCCGTTCCGGTCCGGGCCGAGTCGCTCGCCCGAGACATCCTTTCGGACAAGACGTCCCCCCTCGCGGACCGCGACGGGGCGTTCGGACTCCTTTTCGACGCGCTGCTCGCGCAGGAAAAGCATGAGGAGGCGCTCGGAATACTCTCCGACGGAAAACTCGGCGGCGTGCCGCTTCCCTCCGATACCCGGACGGCTTTCTGGAAAACGCGCGTCCTGTTCGCGCAAGGCCGGTTCGAAGAGGCGCTTGGTCTGGGCGCCCCCGCCGCCTCCGCCCCCGCTGAACCAGACCCCGAATGGACCTTCCTCCGCGCCCGCGCGGCGCTCGCGCTCGGGCAGACGAATCTGGCGGCCGAACTGGCCTCCGGCATGCCCCGCGAATCCGCGCCGGAGCGTGTGGACACGTCGTGGACGGACGAGGCGTCGCTTTTTCTCTCCCGCGTGCTGCTTTCCGAGGGGAAATCCGGAGAGGCCGTCCCGTTTCTTTTGGGCATTCTCGCGCGGCATGGAATCGATCCGGCCGTCGCCGCCGAGACGGAAGAGAGGCCGGCAGTCCGTTCCGCCGCCTCGTATTCCCGCGGGCGTTCGTCCGCCTCCCGCGCGCTTTCGCTCTACGCGGGCGTCGCCGCCGAGACGAACCTCGAGGCGGGAGTCTCGATGGCGCGACGCGCGGAAACCCTCGCGTACGACCCGCTCGCGGCGTTCGAGGCCATCGCGACATGCGTCCGGCTCCGCGCGGAGCACGGGGACGCGGCCGGAGCGCTTTCCGATTTCGGCCGGGCCGCCGCGCTCAAATCCGTCCCCGCATCCGTCTCGGACCCGGTCCGACTCGCGTTCGCCGACGCGCTCCGCGCCCAGGGACATCCCGGCGACGCGCTGCCCCTCTACGACGAACTGGCGGCGTCCGCCACGTCTCCCGGGCTCGAGGTCGCGGCGCTCGTGGGACGCGGCGAATGTCTCGCGGAGGACAATCCGGGCGCGGCGGCCATCGCGTTCACCCGGGCCGCGGAGACGGCCCCCCGGGACTCCGCGGAGCGCGGACTCGCATTTTTCCGGGCCGGGGAGACCCTCCGGGATACGGGCGATCCTGTCCGGGCGGCGGACGCGTTCGCCGCCGCCGTCGGAGCGCTGGAAGGCCATACGAACAGGACGTCCCGCGCGCGCCTCCACCGCGCGGCCTATCTTCGCGCGGATTCCCTCGCGGCCACCACGAACTCCGCCGCCGCCTCCGCCGCGTTCCTCCGGATGGCCGACGACTATCCGGACGCCCCGGAGACGGTCCAGGCGCTTCTCCGCGCCGCCTCGCTCGCCGCGGAACAGCGCGACGAGGCCGCCGCCGCGCGGATTTTCGACCGCGCCGTCAAATCCGCGACGGAGCTCGACGCCACGGTCTTCACCAACGCGACGGAGCTCCTCTGCCTCGCGCATGTCGGCCGGGGGCTCGCCGCGTCCCGCCGAAGCGATTATGAGACGGCGCTGGAGGACTTCTCCTCCGCGGCGTTTCCCGGGACCCCCGGCGCGGATTCCGCCGCGTTTCTGCGCGTCCTTTCCCTCTACAATCTCGGACGCGACGCCGAGGCACTCGACGCCGCGATGGCGGTCGCCGCGATGTTTCCGGGGTCCGCGGGCGCGGCGGACGCCTCGTTCTGGCGGGGGCGCTACCTGTTTAACCGCGGCGATTTCCGCGAGGCGGCGGCGCTGCTCTCCTCGGCGGCGGCCGGCGCGCCGGATCATCCGGACGCGCAGAAGAATCTTCTTCTCGCCTCCCGGGCCTACCTCGCGGGGCAGGACTGGGAGTCCGCCGTCACCAACGCGGTGCTTCTCTGCGACACATATCCGGACTCCCCTCTCATCCCGAAAGCCCGCCTCATCCAGGGACAGGCGCTCTGCCAGCAGGGGAAGAACGACGCGTCCATCCTCGTCTCCGAGGAGATCATCCGCTCGTACCCGGATTCCCTCGAGGCGAGGCGCGCGCTTCTTCTTCTGGGCGACGCGAATTTCAACCTCGGCATCGAGGACTCCGCGCGATACGCCTCCGCGGTCGAGACCTACTCAAAGTTTCTCAAGGCGCCCGATCTGTCATTTCTGGACCGGACGCTCGCCCATTGCAAAATCGCGAAATGCATTGAGAAGAGCGGGCGGCCCGCCGAGGCGTTCGACCGGTATCACGACGAGGTGATCGGGCCGTTTTCGCGGGCCGACAAGGAGGGAATCATCGCCCCCGCGGAGCGGAGGGGCGTCGCGGCGCTGTATTCCCGCGCCGTGTTGGACGCCGCCTCGCTCGCGGAGACACTGGGGAACACCGAGACCGCCCGCGACCTGCTCAAACGGCTCGCCTCCGCCCCCGACGACTTCCCCAACCGCGCGGCCGCGGCCGAACGACTCGAACGGATGCGCTAGCCCGGCCGCCCGTCTCTGTTCTTTTCCCCGGGACCTCCTTGTCTGATCTACTTCCATGAATATCCATCTTTTTGAAATGCCTCTGGATTTCGGGGCGAGCCGCCACGGTTCCGACATGGGGCCCTCCGCCATCCGTCTCGCGGGAATCCGCGAAAAGCTCGAGGAGGGAGGCCACACCATCGTCCGGTACGCGACGCCGGTTCAGATCAATCCGCAGGAATGCGAGGATCCCGGCAATCCCGGGGCGAAATATCTCCGGCCCATCAAGCGCGCCTGCGAGGCGCTCGCGGCCGAGGTCGAGTCCGCGGTGTCCTCGGGAGGATTCCCGCTGGTGCTCGGCGGCGACCATTCCATCGCGCTCGGCAGCCTCGCCGGTATCGGGACGTTCGCGAGAAAAGAGGGGAAGCGGGTCGGCGTGCTCTATGTGGACGCCCACGGCGACTTCAACACGCCGGAGACCTCCCCGACCGGGAACATCCACGGCGAGTGTCTCGCGGCCTCGTGCGGCTACGGACTCCCGGAGCTGGTCAATCTCTATCGCGACGGCGTCAAGATCGATCCGGCGAACGTCTGCTTCGTCGGCTCGCGCGACCTCGATCCCGGGGAGAAGCGGCTGATGCGCGAGGCGGGCGTCACGGTGTTCTCCATGAGCGATATCGACCGCCGGGGCTTTCCCGCCGTGCTTCGGGACGTCGCGGACTTTTTCCGGAGCCGCGTGGACATGGTGCATGTGAGCTTCGACATGGATGTCCTCGATCCGATGTTCGCTCCCGGGACGGGCATCCCCCTCCCGGCGGGACTCACCAACCGCGAAGCCCTGCTCCTCATGGAGGAGATGGCCGACACGGGGCTTGTCCGCTCGGCGGAAATTGTCGAGGTGAATCCCGTGCTCGACATCCGGAATCAGACGGCCGTCCTCTCCGTGGCCCTCGTCTCCCGCCTTCTCGGGGAGAAAATCTACTAGACTCCCCGCCTCGCCCGCTCATGGACACGCGGAACAATCCACGCGGGGCGGCGGAACGGAATCATGGTTCCAAGAACTTTCGAATCCCCCTTGTCAAACCGAAAGTTCTTTTATATAATCCCGGCCGTGTACGAATGTTTATTCGTGCGATTTCATCACACCTCTAACCCCATCCCATAGCCATGGCCAAAAAAGCCACCTCTCCCGTCTCATCGAATCCCAATCTCGAAGCCGTTCTCGCGCAGATCCGCAAAGAATTCGGCGAAGGGTCCATCATGCGTCTCGGCGAAGATGACGCCGCGCAGAACATCGAAGTCATTTCCACCGGTTCCTTCAGCCTCGACATGGCGCTCGGCGTCTGGGGCCTTCCCCGCGGCCGCATCATCGAGCTCTACGGCGCCGAGTCCTCCGGCAAGACCACCCTCGCGCTCCATGTCATCGCCAACGCCCAGAAGGCCGGCGGCATGGCGGCCTTCATCGACGCCGAGCACGCGCTCGATCCCGGCTACGCCAAGAAAATCGGCGTGAACCTCAACGACCTTCTCATCTCCCAGCCTTCCTCCGGCGAGGAGGCCCTCGCGATCACCGAGTCGCTCGTCCGCAGCGGCTCGCTCGACGTCGTCGTCGTCGACTCCGTCGCGGCCCTCACCCCGAAGGCCGAGCTCGACGGCGAGATGGGCGACTCCCATGTCGGTCTGCAGGCCCGCCTGATGTCGCAGGCCATGCGGAAACTCACCGCGCTGCTCGCCCAGACGAAGACGCTCTGCATCTTCACGAACCAGCTCCGCGAGAAAATCGGCGTGATGTTCGGCAATCCCGAGACGACTCCGGGCGGACGCGCGCTGAAGTTCTACGCTTCCGTGCGCCTCTCCATCTCCCGCACCGGCGCGATCAAGGACCCCTCCGGCGCCGTCACGGGCAACCACACGCGCGCCAAGGTCGTTAAGAACAAGGTCGCGCCGCCGTTCACCGAGGCCGAGTTCGACATCCTCTACGCCAAGGGCATCGACTGGTTCGGCTCCGTCCTCGACGCGGCCGTGAAGCTCAATGTCGTCTCGAAGCGCGGATCGTGGCTCAACTACGGCGTCGAGCAGATCGGTCAGGGCGCCGCCGCCGCGACGGAATTTCTCGCGCAGCACCCGGACGTGACCGACCGGATCGTCGCCGACATCAAAAAGATCGTCAAGCCGGGCGTCTCGGGCGAGGAGCCCGCGCTCGCCGAGGACGATGCCGGGAACGCCGATTCCGCCGAGGCGTAGCCCCGATGTTTCTTCCAGAACGCGCCGCCGGAGCCGCTCCGGCGGCGTCTCCTTCCGCCCCCCGCCTCCGCGGCGCGCTCGTCGATCTCGACGGCGTGGTGCTGGATTCCCTCGGAGTCTGGGGAGATATCGACCGGGACTACATCCGGCGCCACGCGCTCGCGAATCCGGAGACCGTCCGAGAACGTCTGTCCCGCGTCGTCCATCTCCGGGAGGCGGCGGACTATCTTCACGGAGAGTGCGGTGTTCCGGACACTCCGGAGGAGATTCTCGAGGAGTTCCGCCGTCTTCTTGAGGACGAGTACCGCCACCGCCTTCAGGTTTTTCCGTGGGTCGCGGAACGCTTGCGGGCGATGCGCGGCGAGGGGCTCCGCGTCGCCCTGGTGTCGGCGACCTCGGAGCCGATGGCCCGGGCCGCGTTGCGCCGGAACGGGGTCGAGGACTGCTTCGACCTCTTCTTCTGCGACGCCGACAAGCGGTGCGCCGACGTGCTGATTCTCGCCGCCGCCGCCCTGGGGACCGTTCCCGCCGAGACGCTGCTCGTCGACGACATGGAATCGATCCGGAAGATCGCCTCCGCGGCCGGTTTCCGTGTGGCGGATACCCTCAAATTTTGATATAATCAACAAATACGGGCGTGTTCGCTCGTGGTTTCATCGCTTAGAAAGGTTATCGCCGTCATGGAATTGGACATCAACGCCGAACTGTGGGACTTTATCGAGAAAGCTTCCACGCTCAAGGATCCACAAAAACGCGATACGTTTTTCAACGAGCTTCTGACCCCCAACGAGCGTCATGACCTCGCCGCCCGCTGGCTTCTGATGAAGGAGCTTCTCAGCGGCACGACGCAGCGCGCCATCGCCAAGGAACTCGGTCTCAGCCTTTGCAAGATCACACGCGGATCCCGTCAGCTCAAGCGCGAGGGAAGCGTCTGCAAAGAGCTCCTCAAAGGTTCCGTCCGTCCCACCAACCGAAAGAAGAATCCGTTCGCATGAAACTCCTTGCGTCCAATATGGAGGCCGCGGTCGGCGGCAGCTCCATGATCCGCAGAATGTTCGAGGCCGGCCTTGAGCTGAAGAAAAAGTACGGCGCCGACAACGTCTACGATTTCAGTCTTGGAAATCCGGACCTTCCGTCTCCGGCCGGTACCCGCGCCGTTTTAGAGGAGCTCGCCGCGAAGGCGGAGGAACCCCTCTCGTTCGGCTATTGCCCCAACCCCGGCATTCCCGAGGTCCGTTCCGCCATCGCCGAGGTCGTCTCGAAAGAGCAGGAGACCCCTGTCGCCGCGAAAGACCTCCTCATGACGGTCGGCGCGGCGGGCGGCATCGTCTCGTTCTTCCGCGCGGTCCTCGAGCCGGGCGACGAGGTGGTCTGCCCCTCCCCGTATTTCGTCGAATACGGCGGATATTGCGGACATTTCGGAGGAAAACTCGTTCCGGTCCCCATGCCGGCCCCGGATTTCGCGCTCGACGTGAAAGCGCTCGAGGCCGCGATAACGGACCGCACGCGCGTCCTTCTCCTGAACAACCCGAACAATCCGACCGGCGCCATCTACGGACGCGACGAGCTGAAGGCCGTCGGCGAGATGCTCTCCCGCGTCAACGCGGGCCGCGAGCGCCCCGTCTTCCTTCTCTCCGACGAGCCGTACCGAGCGCTCCGCTACGACGGCTCCGAGGTTCCTCCCATCCTTCCGGTGTGCCCGTTCTCGGTTGTCGTCGGCTCCTATTCGAAGACGCTCTCCCTCGCCGGGGAGCGCGTCGGATATCTTCTCGTCAACCCCGCCATGCCGGATGCCGGCAAGCTCGTGGCGGCCCTCGCCATCGCCATCCGGTCGCTCGGTTTCGTCAACGCGCCTGTCATCGGGCAGCGCCTCGCCGGAGCGCTTTGCGCGAAGGAGACGGACGCCGCCACGTACCAGCGCCGGCGCGATGCCATGGCCGAGGTCCTGACGGCGGCGGGAATCCGCTTCGCGATGCCGCGCGGCGCGTTCTACGTCTTCGCCGAAGCCCCCGGGGGCGACGACAAGGCGTTTGTCGACCACCTCTTCAAGCAGAACATCCTCGGCGTCCCCGGCCGCGGTTTCGGCCGCGAGGGATTCGTCCGGTTCGCGTTCTGCGTCAACGAGAAGATCATCCGCGCCTCCGCCCCCGCGTTCCAGCGCGCGATGGCGACGTGGAACGGCTAGCGCGGACGCCCTCCGGACGGAGAGTTCCGAAACGTTTCGTTCTCCGCATGGCCCGTCCGTCTTCACGGCGAACGGCCGGAAGACGCTTCGTCCAAACCGCGACTTTCAGCCCTCAGGCCATAGGTCCCGCTTCTGACGCCGGTTCCGGCAACGCGGCCCCCGGCGCCGGAATCGCCTTTAGAAATCGATGAACGGAGGCGGAGTTAGCCCCCGACACCCGGTTCGGGATTGCCAAAGAGCCAGATCATGAGCTCGGGACCGAAGAGCGCCCCAAGTTTTCCGCAAGGGGCCGCGAGCTCGTCGTATGTCTCGACCTCGTCCGGAATAACGCCCGGACCGCAGACGGCCACGGGAACGGGGACGCGCGTGTGGCGGCGCATCGAGACAGGCACCGGATGGTCGGGCAGGACAACGTAGCGGACCTCTTTGCCGCAGGCGTCCATGACCCGCTGGATGAGACGGCTGTCCACGTCCTCGATGGTTTTGACTTTGAGGTTCATGTCGCCCGCGTGGGAAACTTCGTCGGTCGCCTCGACATGAACATAGACAAGATCGTGGTCCTGGATGGCGGCGATGGCGGCGTCGGCTTTCCCCTCGTAGTTCGTGTCGATGTATCCCGTGGCGCCGGGGACGTCAATGACGTCCATCCCGAGCGCGCGGCCGAGGCCTTTGATGACATCGACGGCGGAGATGATGGCGCCTCGAATGCCGAGACGGTCCGAGAGACTCCGCATGGCGCCGGCGCGGCCCTGGCTCCACAACCAGATGCCGTTGGCCGGAAGTTTTCCCTCCGCGCGGAGGCGGGCGTTGAGCGGCGAGGCTTCGAGGAC
>JAZUKQ010000135.1:0-7564 GCA_045643325.1 Kiritimatiellia bacterium
GGCTTGGACGGGGAGAGGGAAGCGTGGATGGAGGGGGGGGAAAAGGGCGCGGGGAGTAGGATAGCAAAGGCTGCGACAGGTGTTAAGCGGAAAATGAAATTATGGTGCGGAAAGTTTTTTTGCGGCCGGAATTCTGCGGGAAACGTGCGGCGTCGGGCGGCCTGTCGGTGGGATGTGCGCTGGAAATGAAATTACGGTGCGGAAAGTTTTTCTGCGGCCGGAGTTTTGCGGGAACGCGCGGCGTCGGGCGGTCCGGGGACGGGGTGCCGGGGGTCCGCTGCGGGAGGGGCGCCGGGAATGAAATTACGGTGCGGAAAGTTTTTCTGCGGCCGGAGTTTTGCGGGGAACGCGCGGCGTCGGGCGGTCCGGAGACGGGGTGCCGGGGCCCCGTTGCGGTTGGGGGCGTCGGGGATGAAATTACGGTGCGGAAAGTTTTTCTGCGACCGGAATTCTGCGGGGAACACGCGGCGTCGGGCGGCCCTTTCGCCCGATCCGTTCTTCCGCCCAATCCGCCCAATCCGCCCAATCCGCCGATTCCGCCCGATCCGCCGATTCTGCCCGTGCGGGGCGAAAGTCGAAGGAATGCCATATGGTTCGTTTCCCGCATACGGGCGGCCTCGGATGTTCTCCGGGGTCCGTCCGGACCGACTGCCCGGAAACGTGTTCAGTCGTCGGACGGGTCGTTTTCGAGGAGGTTCTCGGTCGCCTCTGAGAATTCCTCGGCGAGGTCTCCGGCCTCGTCGGGCGGCGGCGGAAGCCGTTCGAGGAGGACTCCCGTGATGCGGTTGCGGCGGACGCCCGTGACGGTCACGCGGCAGCCCTGCTCTTCAACGACAAGCCCTTTGGCCGGGAGCGACTCCGCGTGGTACGAAACCCATCCCGCGATGCGGTCGGAATCGTCCGCCTCGAGTTCGAGCCCTGTCTCGTGGTTGATTTCCTCCAAAGAGACAGTTCCTCGGATCCACCAGGAATTCTCGGAAATCCGGTTGATCTCCGCGTCGTAGTCGTCGGTCGGGTCCGGCACGGGGTCGGAGATGAGTTCGAGGATGTCCCCGCGCGTGATGAGCCCCGCCGTCCCGCCGTATTCGTCGACGAGGATGACCAGATGGAGGTTCTCTTTCTGCATGAGGACGAGCAACTCGTCGAGCGGCATGTTCTCGGGGACGAATGTCGCGTCGGAGAGCGCCGCGTGGATGTCATGCTCCGGGTCGAGCAGGAAAAGGGCCGTGTTGACGATGCCGACGATGCGGTCGGGAGTGCGGTTGTAGGCGGGAAGATATCGGACATGGGCGCGGCGCGCGGTCCGGATATGCTCTTGAAGGGGAATGCCGTCGAGGTCGAGCCCGACGATGTCGACGCGTGGAATCATCTCGTCGCTCGCCTTGAGTTCGGAAAGGCGCATGATACCGTCGACCATCTCGGCCTCCTCGGTGTCGATCTGGCCCTGCTGTTCGCCGAGTTCGACGACGGTGAGGAGCTCGTCGTCGGAGAGGGACTTTCTCTCTGGGTCGAAAAGGGACTTGAAGACGTCGGAGCCCGCGTGGAGAAGAAGGTTGAACGGGCGGAGCAACGCCATCCAGAAGAGGAGGAGACGCGCGGCCGTCGGCGCGACACGCTCGGCGTAGCGGAGGGCGAGCCGTTTCGGCGTGACCTCTCCCAAAAGGAGGAGGAGAAACGTCATGAGCGCGACCGAGATGGTCGCCCCGTAGCGCGGAAAGAAGGAGGAGAGGACGATGTAGCCGAGGGTGGCGATGCCGAAGTTGACGAGCGTGTTGCCGACGAGGAGCGTCGAAAGGAGCATCGCGGGGTCCGCGAGGGCCCGGTCGATGCGCGCGGCGTCGGTTGGCCTCGTGTCGCGGAGGCGTTTGCGCGCGACAGGAGTCAGGGAAAAGAAAACCGTCTCGCATCCCGAAAAAAAGAACGAGAGCGAGAAGAGCGCGAGAAGCGCGGCAAGGGAGAGAGTTAGCTGGAGCGGAGGCAAGGCGGAAGGATGGTTCGGCGTGTGGCGCGGAAAATATTATCCACGATTCCACGCGAATGTACACAGAAAAGAGGCGGGCTATTCGTCGAGTTCGACGGACACCTTGTAGAACCGGCTCGCGGAGGCCGGGGCGGAGTCGATGAAACCGGTGAGGGGCGAGACACCGGGAATCTCGTCGGAGAGAGGAACGAAGGGATGGCCGAACTTGTCGGCGGAAAAGACCCGGAAACGGAGTCCGTCGGCGCCGGGCCACGAGACGCGGAACCCTCCGTCCTCGCCGGAAATTTCCTCGAATCCGGTGATGCGCAGCGCGGAGCGGGCGTCGAGCGGGTCGGTGCCGAGGAGGTATTCGACGCGGTTGGACAATCCGTCGGCGTCGGCGTCGAGGGCGTCCTCGGAACCGTCGGGGGCGAGGCCGTGCTCTTCGCGCCAGGCTTCCGCAGCGGCGTCGCGGACGACGTAGACGACAGGGAGAAGCCGGGCGGGTTCCGCGGGGTCGTCGGTCCGGAGAACGATTGTCGCGGTATAGGTCCCCTCGGCGAGCCCCGTCGGGTCGAACGCGAGGGCGATGTCTCCGGAGTTCCCGGGAGCTACGGGACCGGGGACGGCTACGGCGAGCCAGTCCGGCGGGAGCGCCCGGAGCGCCGCCTCGGCGTCGAGCAGGCCGGAGGCGCAGACGTCCGCGGGCAGAATCTTCCGCGCGGTCGCCCGGAGAATGTCCTTGATTTCGAACGGAGTGAGACCGGGTTCCTCCGAAAGAAGGAGCGCCGCTGCGCCGGAGACAAGCGGGGCGGCCATGGAGGTGCCTCGCTTGTAGCCGAGGGACTCGTTGTCGACCGTGCTGGTGAGATAGGTTCCGGGAAGGTCTTTGGAGTTGTTGTAGGTGCCTCCGCCCCCGGGCGCCGCGATGTCGACGGACACCGCGCCGTAGTTGGAGAAACTGGAGCGTCCGCCGGCCTGTGTGACGGAGGCGACGGTGACGATGTTGCTTCCCGCGTACGAGGCGGGGTAGTAGGGGACGCTGTCGATGTTTTTCCCGTCGTTTCCGGCGGCCGCGACGAACAGGACGCCTGCGGCTTCGGCGCGCGCGACGGCGGCCGCCAGAAGGTCGTCCTCGCCGTCGGAGCCGTCCTCGTCGCCGCCCCATGAGGCGTTGATGACGCGGGCGCCCATGGAGACCGCGTAGTCGATGGCGTCGATGGCGTCGAGCGTCTCGCCGTAGCCCGTGTCGTCCATGAAGCGGACCCCCATCAGGGAGACCTGCCAGCAGACTCCGGCGATGCCGTCACCGTTGTTTCCGGCGGCGCCGATGAGCCCCGCGACATGGGTGCCGTGGTTGGCCGAGCCGCCGTAGAGGTTGCAGGTGTCGTCGGCGAAGTTCCACCCGTGGACGTCGTCGACGAATCCGTTGCCGTCGTCGTCGATGCCGTTGGACGGAATTTCGCCGGGGTTGTTCCAGACATTCGAGGCGAGGTCGGGGTTGAGGAAGTGGAGCGCGGAGTCGACGACGGCGACGACGACGCGGGGAGAGCCTGTGGAGATCCGCCACGCCTCGGGGGCGCGGATGTCGATGCCGGAGACCCCGTTCTTGAACTGATTGGTGTTGAAGAGATGCCACTCGTAGAGGAAGGCCGGATCGTCGGGGAAAACGGGGCGGGCGGCGAGCGGACCGGCATGGACACGGTCGGGAACATCGGCGGAGAGAAGCCGGTAGCGGCGGTTCGGATGGACCGAACGGACACCGGGAATTCCTGCGAGACGCGCGCGGAACGCCGGCGCGGAGGCGTCCGCAGGAGGGTCGACGACCGCATAGCGGGAGGAGGTCCGGGAGAACCGCCGGACGGAGCCGCCCGCCGCGTTTACGGCGGTCACGAGTCTGGAACGGGCCTCCGCGACGGCCGGCCGGGGCGCGGGGGCGGAGGCGGGGCTTCCGTCATCCTCCAGACAGACGATGAACGAGGACGCGGCCGGACTGTCGGACGCGGGGGCGGAGGCCTTTGCGCCGACGGGGGCCGGGGCGGCATAGAGGGAGTCGGCGGCGCGGTAGGTCGGCCCGCGCGTCGCGACGGAGACATGGAGCGGACCGTCGGCGGTCGCGTCGTTGTGCACCGGAAGGACGGCGGAGACCGCGGCGTCGAGGAAGCCCGTGACGACCACGGAGGACACAGGACAGGAGAAGACGGGAAGGGCTCTCGCAGAGAGGGTGACATCGACCGACTGCGAGACGGCGCTCGTCTTGTTGGTGAGAAGGAGCGAGACCGTGTAGTCGCCCGCGGGAAGCGCCTCGGCGGGGGCGGCGGGGGCTACGGAGAGCGTTCGGGACTCGTTGGGAGCGAGGGTGCCGGACATCGCGGAGACGGCGAGCCATTCGGGGGTCCGGCGGAGCGCCCAGGTCTGCGAGACGGTCGCGGAGCGGTTGGAGAGGACGAGCGAGGCTGCCTCGGGGGCGAATGGGCCTCCGGGGTGTCCGGAGAAGGCGAGCGATTTCGGCGAGAGCGAAATGTAGTCCGACACGCCGGTGCCGGAGATGGCGAACTCCACGGCGGGCGTGTCCGGATCGTTGGTGTAGAATGTGAGAACAGTCTCCTGCAGACCTTTGAACGTCGGCGAGAAGCGGACAGGGAGTGTGAGCGTGGAATCGGCGGGAATCTCAATAGGGAACGAGGCGAGCGTGGGGAGGTCGATGTCGGGGTAGGAGCCGTCTTGGAGATAGAAGATTCCGGCTCCGACGAGTTGGACGGCATGGTTCGGATCGGAGTTCCTGAGCGAGACCGAGGCGTCGGTGTAGAGACCGACCGGGGTCGGCGGAAAGGGGAGGGAGAAGTCGTCGGTGGGCGCGATGGAGTCGAACACGTCCGCGATGTGTCCTGCGGGCGGGGAGACGACCAGGGCGAATTCGCGCGTGACGGCGGTTCCCGAGGTGATGTCCGAGAAGGTGACGGAGGCGGAGTAGGTGCCCGGCGCGAGACAGTAGACGAGCGGGTCGAGCGTGAGGGCGATGTTGTCGTAGGCCATGCTTCCGAGCGTGCCGAAGACGGGCGAGGCCCGGAGCCACGCGGCGTCGGAGGAGACGGCGTAGGAGATGGGCTCACCGCCGTAGTTTCCAGCGGAATAGACGCGGCCGGTCGGCGAGAAGGAGTCTGCGTCGCCGTACGTCCCGAAGAAGACGTGCAGAGGTTCCTGGGAGACGAACAGACTGGCGGTAAAATCCGAGGCGAGGACGACGAGATTCTGCCAAAGATTGACACCGGAGGTGTTTCCGGTCTTGTTGAAGTAGAACGCGCCGTAGGGGTTCAGGGTGGAGAAAACGACATGGCCTTTGCCCGGCCACGCCTCGGCGACCACGGGTTCGCCGGAGTCGTCGTCGGTCACGAGCGGGGTGAAGTCCGCAGGAAGCGAGAAGGCGGAGTCCGCGACGGAGGCGGTGGGGCTCCGGGTGCGGAGTATGGTACTTTTCAGAGTTTTGTCGATCGAATAGAGCGGATGGGACGTGCCGCAGCGGAGCGTGGCGTTGGTCGTGGTCCGCGGATGGACCGACGCGTCGAAGGGAAGGGTGAAGTCGGCGGCGGGGGCGGAGACGCTGATGAGAAGGCGTCCGCCGGCCTCGACCCAGGCGGCAAGACGGGAGCGGTTGCCGGCGAGAAAGTTGCGGAGCGCGTCGCAATGGTCGCCGGAGGCCTCAAGGTAGAGGAATTCGGTGGCGGGTGTGAACAGGTCCTCGGGTTCGATGTCCTCGAACGTGTCGACGCGGTAGCCGTCTTCGCCGAAGGCGTAGTTCATAAATGTTTCCGACGCGTCGAAGTAGGCGAGGGCGGACCGGTTGCCGAACGTGACGCCGGCCGCGGGGCGGAGGAGGACGCCGTGGACGGCCCAACGGTTGGAGTCGTCCTCACGGATGGTGACCGTCGCGTTGGTCGCGGGACCCAGGACAAGGCCTTCCGGTGAGTGGAGGGACACGGTGAGCATGCGCGTCCCGACGGCGAGACCGTCGTCGACGAGCGGGACGGAGACGGTTCGTTCGACGACTCCGGACGGAAAATCCAGGACGGTGTCGACGGGGATGAAGTCGAGGTTCTCCTCGGCGGATCCGGGACGGGTGGTGACGGCGACAGTTCCCGAGAGGTCCGTATGGGCGGTGCGACGGACGACGAGCACGGCCTCCGCTCCGAACTGTTCGGTAATGGAGACCGCCCGCTCGGCGAAGCCCAGATCGTCGGGCGAGGAGGATACGTCGGCGCGCGCGGTCGCGGAAACAGATGTAAAAAGGACGGCGGCGACGGTCCGGAGAAGAGAGTAGAACAGAGTCCGTGGACGGACGAGGAGTGCGGATATCATATGGAAACGTGCGGTTCGATCACAGGAACGGGAAGTAAAGAGTTTCTAGTGAAGAGCCGGAAGAGAGAATAGCAAACAAATACGGAAAATGAAAGCCGAATCGAAGGAAGGAACGCTTGCCGAAGGAAACGCCGCTGCAGGCGGTTGCTCTGACGCGTGACATTCACTCGAGGGTTTGTTGACTTGCCGGGATTGGAGTGCTAGGATGAAAGTTTGTTTCCCGGTCTCGCGTTTTTTCTCCCATTTTCCCAATCTGCCATGTCCGACACCGATTTGCCCGATTCCGCTGTTTCCGACACGAATCTGATTCGGAGTGTCGCGGAGGACGCGCGTCCGAGGGAACTGCTCCTCCGGAACGGTTGCGGCGCGGTGGGGGAGGAGGTGCTGATCGCCATTCTTCTGCGCACAGGAACCCGGGGCGCGAATGTCCTCGAACTCGCCAGAAGCGTCCTCCGTGCCTATCACAACAGTCTCGCGGAACTCGCGCAGGCGACGCCCGAGGAACTGGAGTCGCTCCGGATTCCGGGGCTTGGCCGTGTGAAGTGTGTCGAGCTCTCGGCGGCGCTGGAGCTCGCCCGGCGTGTTCGGCGTGTCCGCGACACCTCTGCCCCCGTCCTGCGCGCGGAGGATGTTGCGGAGCTTCTCTCTGTCGAGGTCGAGAACGCGGCGGCGGAGCACCTTTACGTGCTGTGTCTCAATAGGAAAAATCGGTTGCTCGGCCGTCCGTTCCTGGTCACGAAGGGGACGGTCAGCAGCTCGCTGTTCAGCCCGAGGGAGATGTTCCGGGAGGCGGTTCGTCTGTCGGCGAGCGCGGTCATTCTCGCGCACAACCATCCCTCGGGCGATCCGTCGCCCTCGTCCGAGGATCTTACCGCGACCCGGGAGGCTGTCGCGGCGGGAAAGATTCTGGGGATTCCGGTGTTGGACCACGTCGTTTTGGGAATTCCTGCGGAGACCCGGCTCGTGTCGATCCGCAGAGAGGGGCTCGTGGCGTTCTAGACGCACAGTTTTGTGCCTTGGAACGCAGGCGATTCAGGGGAATTCGGCCCCGGAGGCTCCTTCTGAAGGCCTTTCCCGCGTCCGTGAACACTTGGTCCAGGAACTTTTCCCTAGTGTCTCGCAAAATTAGTTCAAACCTATAACAACTCGTTCGGTTTGGACCGCGAGCGCGTCATTCGCATGCTGGACCGACAGGAGGATGGCCTCGGCGGATTTCGTCCAGACGAACGGCTTGGCGGAGTATTTGTT
>JAZUKQ010000136.1:0-2437 GCA_045643325.1 Kiritimatiellia bacterium
CCGCCTGCGAGTCGATCGTCCGCCACTTTCCGGAGAACGAGGCGGTCGAGGAACTCCGCTTCAACGCCGCCTCCGCCCGCGCCGAACTGGGACAGCACCGCCAGGCGCTCGCGCTGCTCGACCAGATCCACAACGTCCATAAGGAGGAGTGCGCCTATCTCCGGGGCTACCTCCGCCAGAAACTCGGCGAGAAGGACGCCGCGCTCCAGGAGTTCCGCGCGTTCCTCGCCCTGCCGAAGGAGGCGCCCTACCGCGCCGAGGCGCTCTACGAACTCGCCCGCGCCGGCGACACCGAGGCCCGGGCGAAAATCACCCAGGACTACCCCGCCCACGAGGGGGCCGACGCCCTCCGCTGCCTCTCCGCCTCCGAGGCGTTGGAGAAAGGGAATCCCGACGAGGCGCGCGCGCTCTTGAAAGGCGTCGACCTGAACACCTCCGCGTCCGCCGCGACGGCGCGGGCGCTCCTCGAGAAAGCCGACTACCTCTCCGCGCAGGCCAAATTCGACGCGAAAGACTTCGCCGGCGCCGCCGCGCTGTTCGCCCCGCTCGCCGCCAGTCCCGCGCTGGGCCGCGACGCCGCCTTCGCCGCCGCCCTCGCCTTCCGGGAGCTGAAACAGTTCGCCGACGTCGAGAAAATGCTCAAGGACCGGCTCGACGAGCGCGACGGGGCCCGCCGCGCCGAAATCCGCAGGCTCTACGGCGAGGCCGTCTCCGAGCAGCAGAAGTGGACCACGGCCTCCGCCTATTTCGCCGCCGAGTCGAAGACCGTCTCCGACCCCGCCGTGAAAGCCGACCTCCAACTCAAGGCCGCGATGGCGTTTGTCCGCGTCAACCAGCCCACCCGCGCCAAGCCGCTGCTCCAGGAGGTGCTCGACGCCGGCCCCGACGGCTACACCAAGGCGCGCGCGACGTTCACCCTCGGCGAGATCGCGCTCGCGCAGGGCGCCGTCGGCGAGGCGAAAACCGCGTTTCTCAAGGTCTCGTCCCTCTACGACCACCCCGAGCTGACCCCCGCCGCCCTCGTCGAGACCGCCAAATGCCTCGCCAAGGAGCGCGAGGACAAGAAAGCCCGCGACCTCCTCGAGAGCGTCCTCCGCGATTTCCCGGACTCCGCGGTCGCGCCGGTGGCCCGGGAGCTGCTCGCCAAATAACGGACCTCCGGGCGCCGCCCCGGACCGGTCCCGAATCCTCAACCACAGACCCTTCCCATGGACACCCAATCGTTATCGTTCTGGCAACTCGTGACTCTCGGCGGCTGGCTGATGATCCCCATCGGTCTCTGCAGCCTCGTCGGCATCGCCTATACCTTGGAGCGCTTTCTCGCCCTGCGCCGCCGCGTCCTCCGCCCCGAGGGGTTCGCGGAAAGCCTCCGCGAGGCGTTCGAGAAAAAAGACCTCGACGGCGCGGCCGCGCTCTGCGCCGGACGGAAGGAGCCGCTCGCCCGCGTCGCCGCCGCCGGACTCCGCGAATGGAAGGCCTCGGCCGACTGGGACCGCACGGAGCGCGCGATGGAGGAGGCCGGCGGAAAGTCGGTCGCCGCCCTGCGCCGCAACGTGCGCGTCCTCCGCGTCGTGAGCGAGATCGCGCCGCTGCTCGGCCTGCTCGGAACCGTCCAGGGCATGATGGGCGCCTTCCAGAACATCAGCTCCGGCTCCTCGCAGATCGGCAAGACCGAGCTTTTCGCGGGAGACATCTTCCTCGCGCTCATCACCACCGCCGCCGGGCTCATCGTCGCCATCCCCGCGCTCTTCCTCGCCTACCATTTCAACGGCCGTGTCGACAAAATCGCCGACGGGCTCGAGGACGAGACCGCCGCGCTTTTCGACCGGATCCGCCCCCGTGCCGTTCCGGCGCCCGGGACTCCCGCTCCGGAGACCGCGCCATGAACTTCAGGCGTTCCGCGGAGGACGAGGGCAAGGGCGGGCCGAACCTGACGCCGCTCATCGACATGCTCTTCCTCCTCATCATTTTCTTCATCGTCTCCAGCGTGTTCTCGGAGGACGAGAAAGACCTGGAGGTCGAGCTCGCCCGAGCGCGCGCCGCGACCTCCCTCCTCGCGCCCCAGTCGCCGGTCATCCTCAATGTCCGCGCCTCGGGCGAGGTGCTTCTCGGCTCCGAGCCGGTCTCCAAGGAGGACCTCCGCGTCCGCCTCCGCGACATCGCCGCCGAGACGCCCGACCGCGCCGTCCAGATCCGCGGCGACCGCCGCGTCGCCTACGAACACGTCGTCGCGGTCCACGCCGCCGTCAACGAGGCGGGATTCCGCAAAGTCGACTATAAATGTATCGGAGAGTGACCGGACCCGCCGTGAAAGCGACGACACGCAAGAACCGCCGATGAACACGAACTCGCCGGGCGACGGCCGGGATTTTCTTTCCCTCGCCGCGACATGGGGACGGACCCGTTGGGCCCGCCTCCGCCCCCGTCTTTCGTCGTT
>JAZUKQ010000137.1:0-9659 GCA_045643325.1 Kiritimatiellia bacterium
GCCTCCAGTTCGGCTGGGCCTCGGGCGTGATGGCCGCGAGCTCGCTCAACGACTACGCAGAGCCTGCGGACGAGAAGCAGGTCTGGGACGTCTACGCGGGGAACGCGCGCGTTCAGCGCTGATGCGCTGCGCGCGAGTTTCAGGTTTCAGGTTTCAAGTTTCAGGTTTCAAGTTCTAGGAATAAAGAGATATGAAGAAGGCTGATATTGGGTTGATCGGACTTGCCGTCATGGGCGAGAACCTCATCATGAACATGGAGTCGAAGGGCTTCACCGTCGCATGCTACAACCGCACGGTCGAGAAGGTCGACAACTTCGTGAACGGACGCGCCAAGGGCAAGAACATCATCGGCTGCCACTCCATCAAGGAGCTCGTCGCCAACCTCGAGAAGCCGCGCAAGGTCTTCTGCATGGTCAAGGCGGGCGCGGCGGTCGACGCGATGATCGAGCAGCTCATCCCCGAGCTCGAGCCGGGCGACATCATCATCGACGGCGGCAACAGCCACTTCCCGGATACGATCCGCCGCACGCAGTACGTCGAGTCGAAGGGCCTCCTCTACGTCGGCACGGGCGTTTCGGGCGGCGAGGAAGGCGCGCTCAAGGGTCCGTCGATGATGCCGGGCGGCTCGCCGGCGGCGTGGCCGTTCGTGAAGCCCATCTTCCAGGGCATCTGCGCGAAGGTCGAGAACGGCCAGGCGTGCTGCGACTGGGTCGGCGAGAACGGCGCGGGGCACTTCGTCAAGATGGTCCACAACGGCATCGAGTACGGCGACATGCAGCTCATCTGCGAGTCCTACCAGCTCATGCGCGACCTCCTCGGCATGTCCGACGACGAGATGCACGAGGTCTTCAAGAAGTGGAACCCGACCGAGCTCGACAGCTACCTCATCGAGATCACCCGCGACATCCTCGCGTACAAGGACACGGACGGCTCGCCGCCCGTGGAGAACATCCTCGTCACCGCGGGCCAGAAGGGCACCGGCAAATGGACGGGCATCGCCGCGCTCGACGAGGGCGTCCCGCTGACGCTCATCGGCGAGGCCGTGTTCGCGCGCTGCCTTTCCGCGATGAAGGACGAGCGCGTCGAGGCCGCGAAGGTCTTCGCCCGCCCGAAGCCCGTCTTCCGCGGCGACAAGGCCGCGTTCGTCGAGTCCCTCCGCAAGGCGCTCTTCGCCTCGAAGATCATCTCCTACGCGCAGGGGTACACGCTCATGCGCACGGCGGCGAAGACCTACGGATGGAATCTCAACTACGGCGGAATCGCGCTCATGTGGCGCGGCGGCTGCATCATCCGCTCGGTCTTCCTCGGGAAGATCAAAGAGGCCTACGACCGGAATCCGGCGCTCACGAACCTGTTGCTCGACCCGTACTTCAAGGAGACGGTCGAGAAGCTCGTCCCCGCGTGGCGCGAGGTCGCCGCCGCGGCGGTCCTGAGCGGCGTTCCCGCTCCGGCGATGACCTCCGCGCTCGCGTACTTCGACGGCTACACCTCCGAGCGCCTGCCCGCGAACCTCCTCCAGGCCCAGCGCGACTACTTCGGCGCGCACACCTACGAGCGCCTCGATTCCCCGCGCGGACAGTTCTTCCACACGAACTGGACCGGCCACGGCGGCAACGTCTCGGCCTCCACGTACAACGCGTAGCACGCTCCGGTCCCGGCGCGCCGCGTCCGGCGCCCGAGAATCCGCGTCTTCGGGCCGGCGATGAAAATCGCCGGCCCGTCTCGTTTAAGCCCGCGCCCCCGCGTTTCGCCCATGCGCGCGCCAGGCGGCGCGGCGGACCCCGGCCGCGTTTCAACGCAAAGGAAACCGCACACGGAAGTCCGACCGCGAGAAGACGCGGGAGAGACGTCTCCGGGCCGCGGATCAGTCCATGTGAAACACCATCGGAAGCGGCACGGAGACGGGAGAAAGGTCCGGATTCGTGTCCATCAGGTCGGCCATATACGCCCACCACTTCCGACAGATTTCCGTTTCTCCGAGGTCCTGCGACCCGCCCTCTCCGTCGGTTTTCTGGACGGCGAAGAGCGTGAGTGTCTCCGGATCGAGGAAGATGGAGTAGTCGTGGACCCCGGCCTCGTGCAGCAGTCGCTTGAGTTCGGGCCAGATGGCGGCGTGGCGGCGCTCGTACTCCGCCTCGCACCCCGGTTTCAGACGCATTTTGAAGGCTTCGATTTTCATGCGCGGAATCATAGCACATTCCCCGCCCCGCCCGCTACGCCCCGCCGAGGACGCCGCCAAAGGGCCGGAGCAAGCTCCGAGCCATCGCCCCCGCCGTCCCGTTGCGGCCGTCGCCCGCCGCAGGCGCCGCCAAAGGGCCGGAGCAGGCTCCGCCTCAGCCCGCCGCAGGCACCTCCCTCCGAGGGAGGTGGCGCGAAGCGCCGGTGGGTGTTGCCGCAGGGGCTCGGGAAAACACCCCCAGCCGCTAGCGCGGCAGCCCCCTCGCGGAGGGCCGGGCTCGCCCGATTGCGGCGCCGCATCTTTGCGGCGCACGGTGTACTCCCCCAGTCGCCTGCGGCGACAGCCCCCTCGCAGAGGGGGCCGGGCTTCGCCCGAAAGCAGGCGCCTCCAGAGGGCCGGAGCAAGCTCCGCCTCAGCCCGCCGCAGGCGCCTCCCTCCGAGGGAGATGGCGCGAAGCGCCGGTGGGTGTTGCCGCAGAGGCGGCACAAACTTCCCAGAGGCCGCGGAATCAGAACAAAGAAAGCCTCCTTCCTCTTGAACCATTGCGCAAACCCTGTTTTCGATCTTTCGCGCCACGACCGCAAAAAAAGAACGGGGAAGGTCCAGGCCGGAAACGCATTGACCCCGTCCCCTTCTCCGTGTACACTTAATTCCGGTCCGACCAGCCATCTCCCTTATTCAACGATTCCGGAGCGGACATGCCGAAACTCTTTCCACAGTTCACCGAAGAGAAATGGGAACAGGTCCGACACCCTCCCTACTTCTCGGGCCTCGTCGCCTTCGCGGCGGAGCACGCGGAGGAACGGCTTGCCTCCGACCCGCCCCGTGTCCGCTTCTCGGACATCCATCTCTTCGAGCCACCCGCCTCTCCAACGATCCCGCGATGTTCGATCTCGCGTTCTCCTCCGAGCCCATCCGGCGCGACGGGAAGACCGAGCCTGTCTATTACACCGGTCTCAAGGTCAACCGCCCTCCCGCGGACCTGACCTTGGACCTCACCTTCGAATAAGGACGATTCACCATGCTCAATCTCACCTTTCACGGAGCCGCCCAGACCACCACCGGCTCGATGCACCTCGTCGAATGGAACGGAAAAAAAATCCTGCTCGACTGCGGCGTCGTCCAAGGACACCGCAAAGAGGCTTTCGAGCGGAACCGGAATTTCCCCTTCCATCCGCGCGAGATCGACGCCGTCGTCCTCTCCCACGCGCACATCGACCACAGCGGCAACCTCCCGACGCTCGTCCATCAAGGCTTCCGGGGCCCCATCTACGCCACCCCGGCGACACGAGACCTCTGCGACCTCATGCTCCGGGACTCCGCGCACATCCAGGAGGCCGACCTCGAGCGCGTCAACCGCTCGCGCAAAAAGGAGGGGAAAGTCCCCTTCGAAATGCTCTACGAGCTCGCGGACGTCGACGACACGATGCGCCTCTTCCGCCCCCTCCCCTACGGCGAGACGCGCGAGGTGGCCCCGGGGCTCCGGCTCACGCTCCACAACGCCGGACACATCCTCGGCGCCGCGACGGTCTGCCTCGACTACACCCGCGGCGGAAAGCCGCGCCGTCTCCTCTTCACCGGCGACATCGGCCTCCCCGGCCGCCCCATCCTCGCCGACCCGGAGCGTGTCGAGGGTGTCCAGGTCCTCATCACCGAGAGCACCTACGGCGACCGGGAGCATCCCTCGGAGGAATCGGTCGACGCACGGCTCAAGGACTACGTCACCCATATCTGCCAGCAGAAGTCCAAGCTCATCATCCCCTCCTTCAGCGTAGGCCGCACGCAGCAGCTCCTCTTCTATTTCAACCGATTGGTCGAGCGCGGGAAGATTCCCGCGATCCCCATCTTCGTCGACAGCCCGCTCGCGACGAAGGCGACCTCCGTGTACCGGGGCCATCCGGAATGCTTCAACCCCAACGCGCGGTCCATGATCGCGCACGGCGACGACATCTTCCAGTTCCCCGGGCTCGACTTCACCGCGAGCGCCGACGAGTCGAAGGCGCTCAACGACCGGCCCGGGCCGATGGTCATCATCTCGGCCTCTGGAATGTGCGAGGCGGGCCGTGTCCTTCACCACCTGAAGAACAACATCGAGGACCCGCGCAGCATCGTTCTCATCGTCGGCTTCCAGGCCGAGAACACGCTCGGACGGAAAATCGTCGAGCGCGTCGACCCGATCAAGATTTTCGGCGACGACTACGCGCTCAACGCCTCCGTCTACACCGTCAACGCCCTCTCCGGCCACGCCGACCGCACGGGACTCCGCAAGTTCGCCGAGTCGCTCGGGCCGTCCGTGACCCAGGCCTTCTGCGTCCACGGCGAGCAACCCTACTGCGAGGCCCACGCCGCGCAGCTCAGGGAACTCGGCATCGCGCGCGTCGACATCCCCGCCCGCGGCCAGACCTTCGAGAACGTCTGACGGCGCGCGCTACTTCGTCTGCAGCGCCGAAGTCATCACATTGAGGACGTTCTCGGTCGTCAGAAGGCCGAGAACCTCCTCCGCCCCGTTGTTCCCCTGCCCGCCGGCGTTCCGGACGATCAGCATGTGCCTCCGCCGCTCGCGCATCAGCGGCAGAAGATCGTCCGCCGCGATGTCGGCATCGACGAACACCGGCGGACGCATGAACTCGCGGACCGGGGCGGAGAGCGGAAGCGGGTCGTCCAGCGACGTGGTTTTGGAATACGCGTTAAGAATCGAGAAAACGCCCACGCACCGCGTGCCGGAGGTATCGAAAACCGGCAGGCGCACATGCCCGGTCTGCCGCACCCGCTCGAAACATTCCGCGAGCGTGTCGTTCTCCAGAACCATCGTCATCCGGTCGCGCGGAGTCATGATGGAGGCGGCGGTCTGATCCTGCAGATGGAGCACGCGGCGGATGAGCGTCCGCTCCACGGAGGTGATTTTCGCGCCGTCCTTCTCGTCCTGCACCACATCGTCGATATACTGGCGGGTCACGAGAAAACGCCGCTCCTCCTCGTCCTTCGGTTTCGGGACCAGGAAATCCGTCGCCCAGAAAACGATTTTCGCGAGCGGCGCGAGCAGGACCTGCAGCGGGACGAACACCCGGGTCGCGGGAAGGGTCCGGCGGAGGGGACGCGAGGAGAAGAAAAGCTTCGGGAGATACTCCGAGACATAGAGGATGGTGAGCGCCATGCCGCCCGCCCACACGGTCTCCCAGAGTTTCGCGTGGCGCGTTCCGAGAAGCAGCCGCTCCGAAAGCGTCGCGGAAAACGTCGAGACGGCCACCGAGGCGAGGTTTGTCCCGACGAGCACCGTCGCCAGCGTCTGCTGCATGTCGTCGGAACAACGGAGCAGGCGCTTCGCCGAGGCGACCCCCTCCCTCGCCCAATGGACGAGCCGGGCGCGGTTGAGCGACGTGATTCCGGACTCAAACCCGGAGAAGAACGCCATCAACCCGAGAAGAAGGAAAAGGAGCGCGAAGGAGACGACAGGATGCATAATCGACGGGGGAAGGCCTGGAACCGGGGCCGCGCGGCGCTTCCGCCCGGCACGGGGCTACCGGGTCCAGGTTCCGGAGAGGACGTTCGAGCGGCGCATTCCGCTCCCGTCGATGATGACGAACGCGCAGGGGCAGGGATTCGCGCACCCGGACGTGCTCCATCCGACATAGCCCCCGCGGATATTGGTGAACGACCGGGTGGTGCGGCTGGAGGAGATCCAGTCGAACTTTCCGCCGACCCAGGAACCGTCCATCCTCTGGACAAAGAAGCAGGCTATCGCCCCGGCGCTCCCGTTCGAGAGCCCCCAGGCCGAAAGGTCGCTGACATACTGGAAGGCGAGCCCGTCCCCGCTCACGGAAAGGTTGGCGATGGTCACGCCGGCCTGCGTCGCGTGGGAGCCGTCGACGCCGCCGTAGGACCAGTTGAGCAGGCCGAACGCGACCTCGTCGCCGTTGAGCGCGCCGTCGGACGCGGCGCCGGACGCCGAAACGCCGGAGGAGGACCCGGACTCCGCGGAGCTTTGCGCGATCGCGTCGGCGGAGGGCGCTCCGGCCTTGGTCTTGCCGGGGTTCCAGGAACCCGCGCCGTTTTTCCCCTCCTCGCACCCCATGGGGAACAAGGCGGTCGCGACGAGGGCAAGCGGGAGAAGAAGAAGAGAAAGCCGTTTCATTGGGAAGGGAAAATAGAATGGAGCGGTTTTAAAATCGGAAGGCGCGGATGCGGATGCACCTGCGCCTTCGCCGGGAAGCCGATGATGGCGCCCCCACGGGGAGTCGGACCCCGCTTTTAAGGATGAAAACCTCATGTCCTAACCGATAGACGATGGGGGCGCTAGTGGAGAGCCAAAGGATATCATACTCGGCCGCCCCGGCGCAAGCCTAATTTTCGGGCCGGGCGAGCTCGAAGGTATAGGGGAGCAGTTCTCCGAGCGTCACAGTCTTCATCCCGTCGTTGTCCGCGAGGGGGGCGACGGTCAAAGGGAAGTCCTTGCCGCAGAACTCCGCCATCACCTGGCGGCAGGCCCCGCAGGGATAGGCCGGCGCGTCTTTCGTCCCGCCGACAAGCGCCATCGCGACGAACTTCCGGCATCCCGCCGCGACGGCGGTCGTGAGCGCGTTCCGCTCGGCGCAGAGCGTAAGTCCGTACGAGGAATTCTCGACGTTGCAGCCGCGGTACACCCTGCCGTCCTCTCCGAGGAACGCCGCCCCGACCCGATACTTCGAATACGGGCAGTACGCGTTTCCCGCGGCCGCCCTCGCCTCTTCGACCAATGATGCCGTATCCATAAAACCTCCGCTCCGTCCGGTCTCCGCCGGTTCCGTCTACCCTCTGAAAATCGCGCCCATCTTCTTGCCGAGCAGAAGGCTCGTTCCGACGATGGTGACGCCGAGAAAAACCATCGCCCAGACGCCCAGCGCCGCGGCGACGAAACGCCCCGTCCCCAAAAGCTGCGAGAGCTCGTAGATGGTCTTCGTGATCGGATAGTGCGTCGCCTGCTGCGCGAGCATCAGACTGTCCGACACCTCCAGCATGCTGAAGGAGAAGGTGAGAAGCAGCCCGGCGAGCAGATTCGCCACGATGAGCGGGAACGTCACCCGGCGGAGGCTCGTCCACGGAGAGGCCCCGAGGTTCGCGGCGGCCTCCTCGAACGCGACCGAGGTCTGCTGCAGCCCCGCCGTCGCCGAACGGACCATGTACGGGAGACGCCGCACCGCGTAGGCGATGACAAGGAACAGCGTCGGATTCACGCGGACGTCGAAGAGCTCCGTCAGCGCCGGGCTCGCCTTGACGAACGCCGCGTTGCTGAGCGTCGAGCTGATCGCCAGATAGCCGAAGGCCATCACGAGCCCCGGCACCGCGAGCGGCACCATCGCGAGGACGTCCAGCACGGCGCGCCCGCGGATCTTCGTCCGGACGACCACCCAGGCGATCGAGATTCCCGCGACGAGGTTGAAGACGACGGCCATCGCCGAGAACCGCAGGCTGTTGGCGATCGAAGGGACCGTCATCTCGTGGCCGAGCGTCTCGACGTAGTTCGTGAGCGCGTACGCCTCGGGAAGCGCGGTCCGGTACCAGGCCCCCGGCGGCGAGACACTGGTGAGGACAACCCCGAGATGGGGCGAGAGAGCGACCAGCGCGACAAGGACGAACGGCGCGGCGACGAGAAACGCCCGCGCCCCCGCGACCCGGGTCGGCTCGTACGCCACGGCGGCCTTTCCCTGCATCGCGTAGGAGGTCCGCCCGAAGAAATGGCGGCTGATGAGATAGAGCGAGGCGCTGCAGACGAGGACCGCGGTCACGAGCGCGTAGGGGAACGGGTTGCTTCCGATCTCCTTGAGCGCGTTGAAGACCTGGACCGACGCGCACTCGGTGTAGTTGAGCATCAGCGCCGCGCCGAGGTCCGTGAAGCTCCAGATGAAGATGAGGACGCCGCCCGCGAAAAGGCCGGGAAGGATGAGCGGCAGCGTGATGCGCCGGAACCGCGTCCAGCCTCCGCCCCCGAGATTCGCGGCGGCCTCCTCCATCGCCGGATCGACATTGGCGAGCGCCGCGGTGATGTTGAGGTAGAGGATGGGATAGAGCGAGAGAGACTGGATGAGCACGACGCCGAGATAGCGCGATTTTCCGATCCAGTCGACGGGACCGAGTCCGAGCGCCGCGTTGAGCGCCCCGTACTGGCCGAGAATCTGCGTGAGCCCGATCGCGCCGACGAACGGCGGAAGGATCATCGGGACGAGCAGGATGGCCGAGAGAAAGCCCTTTCCCGCGAACTCGTAGCGATGCGAGAGCCAGGCGAGCGGCAACGCGATGACGAGACAGACCGACGTCGTGCCCACCGCGAGCAGGAAGCTGTTGAGGAGGCCCTCCAGATAGATCGGATTCTGAAACACCCCGACGAGGTATTTCAAGGTGAAACGCCCCTCGGACCAGAATCCGCCCTTGATGACCGTCGCGATAGGCAACAGAAGAAGGAGCGCGAAAAAGAGCACGCACCCGATGAAGAGACTTGTCGTCCCGACCTTACCCGATTTCATACAACATCCGTTCCGGCATCCGCCCCACGAAGTTCCGTTCTGAATTTTCGCCAAAGAATATCATGCGCGCGCGAGCCGCGCAAGCGGAAACGAAAGACCGCCACGCGTCGCGATTCCGAACCGACCTCCGGAAGGAGCCTGCTCGGACCGCCTCGCCGCGAACGACCCTTCCCCCCCAAAAAAACATACGGTGAACGCCCCAAAAAACTTTCTGCACCGTAGTTTCATCCACGACCGGACCGTAGATTCAGCGCGACGGACACCCTCCGGCGCTGCGCGCCACCTCCCTCGAGGGAGGCAGCGAGACGTGAGGGGCGGATCGCCGCGCCGCGAACGCCCCATCCCCCCAAAAAAACATACGGTGAACGCCCCAAAAAACTTTCCGCACCGTAGTTTCATCCACGACCGGACCGTAGATTCAGCGCGACGGACACCCTCCGGCGCTGCGCGCCACCTCCCTCAGGGAGGCAGCGAGACGTGAGGGGCGGACCGCCTCGCCGCGAACGACCCTTCCCCCCCAAAAAAACATACGGTGAACGCCCCAAAAAACTTTCCGCACCGTAGTTTCATCCATGGGCCGAACCGTAGATTCTGCGCCACGGACACCCTCCGGCGCTTCGCGCCACCTCCCTCGGAGGAAGGCAGCGAGACGAGAGCGGCGGACCGCCTCGCCATGTACGCCCCATCCCCCCAAAAAACTTACGGCGAACGCTCCCCAAAAAACTTTCCGCACCGTAGTTTCATCCATGGGTCGAACCGTAGATTCTGCGCCACGGACACCCTCCGGCGCTGCGCGCCACCTCCCTCGAGGAAGGCAGCGAGACGAGAGCGGCGGACCGCCTCGCCATGTACGCCCCCTCCCCCCAAAAAACATACGGTGAACGCCCCAAAAAACTTTCCGCACCGTAGTTTCATCCACGACCGGACCGTAGATTCAGCGCGACGGACACCCTCCGGCGCTGCGCGCCACCTCCCTCAGGGAG
>JAZUKQ010000138.1:0-7492 GCA_045643325.1 Kiritimatiellia bacterium
CTTCTCGGCCGCCTCTTCCGCGGCGGCGGGGGCCTCGGCGGCGGCCTCCTCCACCTTCTCAACGGCCTCTTCGACCTTCTCGGCCGCCTCTTCCGCGGCGGCAGGGGCCTCGGCGGCGGCCTCCTCGACCTTCTCAACGGCCTCCTCGACCTTCTCGGCCGCCTCTTCCGCGGCGGCGGGGACCTCGGCGACGGCCTCCTCGACCTTCCCGGCCGGCTTGTCGGCCTCTTCGCCAAGGAGATCGGACAAGTCGTCCAGTTTGATTTCATCGCCCGCAGGCAACTGCTTGGCATTCAACACAGTGGTCGCTCCGTAGATTGACGCACTGAAGGCGACCGCAACTGCGGTGCTTGCAAGAATCTTCGTCGTAGGGTGCTTCATAGTGAGGTCTCGGTTTCAGCTGAGGATGATAATGTCCCGAAGTGGGAAGAGTATAACACAGAAATTAGCCTTTGGGTACCTGAAATTCTTGGCCGTCGGAAATCCGGACGACCTTGACGGTCCCGTGGTCGCGGTCGACGGAGCCGACCTTGTACTTTTCACCGTCAAACTCGAATTCTCCGCCGGACATGGCCGAGTATTCGTGGGTCTCGCGATCCTTGGTGCAAATGAACTTCACCTGGAAATCTCCGGACGTCCCGACGCGGTTCTCGACCAAGCGGTACGTCGTCGTGCCGTCGGAAATGAGGACGACGGGGATGGTCACCTCCTTCTCCTCGGCGAAGCCCTGGACCTTGCGCTTTTCGGTGATTTCCTCGGCCTTGACAACGCGGAACTGCTTGTCCGCGGGAACACTGCGGTCGGCGATCAGCTCGCCCTCCCTGGCGCGGAGGTCCTCTCCGCTCTTCAGGTTCTTGATGACGTAGCGATATTTTCCGTCGCCGCCCACCATGCGGGACTTCAACTGGTAGAAGGACTTCGCCTCGGTGAACTCGCGCACCCGGAGGAACACCGCGCGGTCGGGATGGCTCGACGCGTCGTTCATATCGGTTTTCGCGAGGTATTCCTCAAGATTCGAGAAGCCGTCGTTGTCCTGGTCGCCCGCTGCGTCCAAGGCGTTGACCGGGTTGAGGAAGTCGTACTTATCCTCGACCTCGTCGGGGATGCCGTCGCCGTCGGAGTCCCACCCCTCGGCTTTCCCGTCGGCGGGCTGATCCTTCTGGCAGAAGGGGCAGACGGACGCCTCGAACGGAATCGGTAGCTTGCACTCGACGCAGGCGACCCGCTCTTCCGCGACGAGGAAGACCCGGTTCGTGTCCATCGCGAACGGCGTGGAAAGTCCCTTCAGCGCGGACTCGTACGGAGAGACATCCACGGGGTCCATCGTCGGATACGTGGGCTTCATCGTCCGGACACGCTCGCGGAAACTCTCGGTATCGCGGGCGATTTTTCCTTTGGACTGGAAGAGGAAAAGAACGGAGAAAACCAGAAGGAGAAAGACGATGCCGAAAACAATCTTCTCGTAGTTTCGCTGCAGGAGGGGGCCGAATCCCTTTTTAACGTATGCCATGACTAGTTCTCCTCCTCCGCGGCGGGCTCGGACGCTTTGACGACATTATAGACCTCGAGGTCCAACAGGACCCTGACGGGGGACTCGCGGTTCTTTCCGGAGACCAAGCGGGACATTTTCCCGGGCGGGACGGGGTTCGCGACCTCGACGCCCGGATTTTTGGACGCCTCCTCCGCCTTTTCGCCCGCGGCGAGCTCGTCCATGGTGACATAGTCGCGGCCGGTCTTGGTGAAATCCAGACGCGTCACGGCGACATACTCGGGCATGGCGGAGAGCCGGTTCAGAAGCCCCACGAGCGAGGACTCGTTGGCGAGCAGCTCGAAGGAGAATTTCTGGCGGTTGAGGGAAACGCCGTCGACCGTGACGTTGCCCATGCGGTCGGCCGACGCGACGGAATCGGAAGAATCCTCGGAATCGCCGCCGCGGGGCCTGCCCTTGTTGCGGCCCTTGTTGCGGCCCTTGTTGCGGCCGCCGCCATTGTCCTCCTCGCCGGACTTGGACGCGGCGGCGCCGTCGAACTCCTCGCGCTTCACGGACGAAATGCTGAGGACGCGGGCCGCGTACATCTCTTTCACGAGCTTGTCGGTCAAGCCGAGCTGCAGCATCAGGCGCGGCACATCGTACGGATTGGCCATGGTGCCCGAGGCGTATTTGTCGAACCCGAACTGGAAGTTGTCGGCGACCACCTTGTCGGCGCCGACGCCCGACGGGGCCTGCTCGAGGAGATCGCGGATGACGCGCTCGCGGGTGCTGCTGAACACGCTCGGCGAGCTCTCGGTCGGAATCGAGGAGTTCTCCCCGAGCTTCCCGAGAATCTTATCGTACCACTCGGTCACTGTCGCGAGATTCTTCTTCTCGACGTCGATGTTCTCCGTGTTCGGGAAGGGGTTCTTCCCATAAAGTTTCTTCAGGTCGCCGTCGGCCCGGCTCAAATCGTCGCGGATTTCCGAGGCGCTGGAAAGACCCCGGACGACGAGGACTCCCGAGGCGATGACGATGAGGACGACCACCGCCATCGAGGCCCACAGCACAATGTTGGCTTTTTGAAGTTGCATGGATTATTCCTCCTCCGCGTCGTTCGACTCGGGACGCGCGAGCGGATTGCCGACCGCGGTCTTGAGCAGCAGGTCCATCTGGAACTCGCGGTAGACACGGTCTTCGGAGAGTTTTGTCTGCTGGATCTGGCTCTGGGCGTCGGAGTTCTCGCTCTTGTCGGTGAAATACTTCGGATAGTTCTTCAGGAGCTTGGCGAGAAACATGTCCATGGCCTCGGCGCCCGAGGCGACTTTGGCCCCCGCGCCGCCGCGCTCGGTGTCGGCCCAGTCCATCAACGACTTCTCGAAACCGGTTCCGCGGACGGAGAGACGGTTCCATCCGCCGCCCGGAGCCGGCTCCATCTTGAACTCCGTGAGCCACATCCCGGACGGGAGCGACTTCTGAACCGACTCGAGAAGGCGGACGACGGCGGAGCGGTTCTCCGACATCGTCGTGACAAGAGAGATCTTCGTGCCGACCTCGTCGAAATCCGACGCGACCCCCTGCAGGGAGCTCTCGTCGCGCTGAATGGCCTTCACTTTTGCCTGAATCTCGTCGTTCTGCTTCTCGTAGCCCGACTTGAGCTCGGCGGCGTACTTGTTCCAGCAGAACGCGCACGCCAGAAGGCCGACGGCGGAGAGAATGAAATACGGAACCTTGCGGCGGAACTCCTTGATGGCCACCATCATCGGCGGCAGGAGGTTCATCTTGAGGGCCGCGGCGTCCGTCGCGCGGAGCGCCAGACCGACGACGTTTCCGAGCGGGACGATGCCGTTGGCGGACTCCATGTCGATGCCGGAGGCCGGATCGACGGGGATGGTCGCCGCCGGATTGAAATACTCGACGGGAATCTGGAACTTGTCCGCGAAGAACTGGTCCATGTACGGAAGCAGGGAGCTGTTTCCGGCGAGAAGCAGCCGCGCGGGCGGCGAACCGCCCTGCTGGGAGCGGTAGAAGTTAATCGAGCGGTTGATTTCCGCGTGAAGGCGGGTCACGACGTTCCGGATGATCTTCGAGAGCTTGTCCGCGCGCTCGTCGTCGGTCACGGCATAGGTGCCGCCCAGCGCGACGAAGCCCATGGAGAGCTTCATCTTTTCCGCCTCCTGGAACGTGCTGTTGGTGCTCTTCTGGATTTCCTGCGTGATGTTGTAGCCGGCGACGGGGATGTTGCGGGTGAAGACCTTGTCCCCCTCGAGGAACACGAGGCAGGTCGAGCGGTATCCGATGTCGAGCACCATCGTGCAGCCCTCGGCGTCGCCCGAGCAGAAGCGGACCGCGTTGTAGAGCGCCGTGGGCGCCGCGTCGACGACCGTCGGCTCGAGCCCGGCGTCCGCCACCGCGTCCGTCAGCATCTTGACATTGTCCTGCTTGACCGCGAGAAGCACGGCGTCGAGCTCGACGCCCGGCATGCCGCCCACGACCTGATAGTCCCAGACAATCTCGTTGATGGGGAACGGGACGTTCTGCTCGGCCTCGTTCGCGACCATCTCGCCCACCTTGTCCTTCGGGACCGGCGGGAGCTTGACGAAGCGCGGGAAGACGGACTGGCCCGGAAGCGCCATATAGAGCGGAGCCGGCTTGACGCCGTTCTGCGCCATGACGCCGCGGATCGCCTCGGTCAGCTTCTGCGGGGACCCGACCTCGTCGCCCTCCGTCGGAAGCGCCGCGGAAAACGCCCGGAGAAGCCGGGGGGCGCCGGAACCTTTGACGGAAAATTCCGCCAGAAAAATCTTGCTCGCGCCAATGTCGAGCGTCAAAATCCTGTCGGCCATGTTATTTGCTCGTTTCGTTGTCGTCAATCGCCACAAGATTGAACGGGGTCTTCGCCCGGTCGATCAGGTAGCCGTCGCGCTTCACCGTGTTCGGGCCGCTCACGATCTGGGCGTTCTCCCACCATTTTTCGTCCTTGCTCTTCAGGACTTTTCCAAGAACGCCGCCCGCCTGGTTGTCCACAAAGACGGGCTGGTCGCCGATCGAAACCTCGACGCCGAATCCGATGGGCTTCCCGAAACGGAGAAGCGCCGCGGGAAGAAGCACGGCGGAAATCTTGTGGTCCTTGCCCTTCTGAATGTCCACATAGCGGACGCTCAACTCGCAGAAGGTGAACCGCGGCGTCCCCTCGGGCGGCTTCTCGGAGGCTGGAAGCGTCGCGCTGTCCAAAAGAACGTAGTATTTCGCGGTCATCTCGTCAATCCAGGGAATCGCCGAGTCGAACACATACTCGAACACGCCCCATTCTTTTTCCTTGTTCTTGGCGCTGCCATAGAATTTCGGAGTCTTCTGGACCCAGGTCGAGTCGCTGCCGAGACGGGGAAGCGCGGAGGGACTGAACTTGATCACCTTGGTGAAGTCCACCAGCGGCGGCTGCTGGGCGAGCACGCCGGCGGCGACAAGCAGAAGGCAACAACCCGCGCCCAAAGAAAGGGTTTTATGGTTTTTCATCGACATTTCCTCATCGTATGGAGAGTTCCCGCCCGGCCTCGCGTGTCGAACGCATAGCTCGGGCATACTGCGGGCGAGTATAACGGAAAAAGGGCCGTCCCGCAAGGAGAAAGCACTTTTCCTGCGTTCCGGAGTACGCGCCTTTTGTATCCTCAGTCCTTCATTTTCTTGAACAGCCGCTCCAGCCCGGCCAGTTGCGCGTCGGCGGACTCCGCGGACACCCGCGGGACCCGGCCGCCGTCCCGGTAGAAATCCCCGTTTTTGAAGGTGATTTCCGCCTCCCCTCCCCGCGTGACGACACTCCGTATTCCGAGCTCCGAGGCCCGGACGCGCAGTTTCGCGACCCGCCAGAGCCTCCGGACGGCGTCCGGCGCCGCGCCGAACCGGTCTTCGACCTCCCTCCGGAGCCCCTCGACCTCGTCGAGGCTCGTGCATTCCGCCAGTCTCCGGTACACGGCGATGCGGTGGCTGTCGTCCTCGATGTAGTCGTACGGGAAACATGCCGCCCCGTCCCGGTCCGCCCCGCCGGGCGATGTGGAGAGCCCCTCGATGCCGAGTTCCGCGTCCACGATCGTCGGCGGGGGCTCGCCGTTCATCATCGCCACGGTCCGCCGGAGCAGTTGGCAGTACAGGGTGAATCCGACCTTCTCGATGTGCCCGCTCTGCTCCGCGCCGAGCAGGTTGCCCGCGCCGCGGATTCCGAGGTCCCGGAGCGCCAGCTGGAACCCCGACCCCGTGCCCCCGTGCTCCCGGAGCGCGAGCAGCCGCTCCCGCGCGTCCCGGTCGAGCGAAGCCTCCTCCGGCGTGAGAAGATACGCGTAGCCCTTGCGCGAGCCGCGCCCCACGCGCCCCCGCAGCTGATACAGGTCGGCGATGCCGAAACGGTCCGCCCGGTCGATGAGAATCGTGTTCGCGCGCGGAATGTCGATGCCGCTCTCGATGATCGTCGTCGAAAGAAGGACGTCGTACTCGCCCGAGGCGAATTTCCGCATGACGTCCTCGACCTCCGCCGCCGGCATCTGCCCGTGTCCGACGATGATCCGGGCCTTCGGCACGAGCCGCCGCAGCCGCTCGTAGACGATATAGATGGAAAGGATGCGGTTGTGGAGGTAGAAGACCTGGCCGCCCCGGTCGAGCTCGCGCAGAATCGCCCGGCGGACCACGTCGTCGGTGTTCTTGACGACCCGCGTCTCGGTGAGCACGCGCTCGCGGGGCGGGGTCTGCAGAAGGCTCAGGTCGCGGATGCCCGTGAGACCGAGCTGCAGCGTCCGCGGAATCGGCGTCGCCGAGAGCGTGAGCACGTCCACCAGCGCGCGCACCGCCTTGAGCCGCTCCTTATGCACGACGCCGAAGCGCTGCTCCTCGTCGACGCCGACGAGTCCGAGGTCCTTGAACCGCACCCCCGGCTGCAGGAGCCCGTGAGTGCCGATGACGATGTCGAGCGTGCCGTCCGCCGCCCCGCGGAGGACCCGCGCCCGCTCGGCCGGGCTCGCGAAACGGCTGTGCATCCCGATGCGGAGCGGATACGCGCCCATCCGGTCGCGGAATGTGTCGTAGTGCTGCTGCGCGAGCACCGTCGTCGGGACAAGCACGGCGACCTGCTTGCCCTGCATCGCCGCGAGGAACGCCGCCCGCATCGCGACCTCCGTCTTGCCGTAGCCCGCGTCGCCGCAGACGAGCCGGTCCATCGGATGCGGCGAGGCCATGTCCTTCTTCACCTCGGCGATGCAGCGGGTCTGGTCGGACGTCTCCGCGTGCGGGAACGACGCCTCGAACTCGTGCAGCCACGGCGCGTCCATCGCGAACGCGAACCCGGGCAGCCGCGCCCGCTTCGCCTGAGTCTCCAGCATCCCCGCCGCGAGATCCTGGACCGACCGCTCCGCCGCGTCCCGCTCCGCCGTCCAGCGCCTCCCGTTGAGCGAGTGGAGCCGGACCGTCCCCGCCGCCGCCCCCGCGCCGACATACCGCGCGAGCAGATGCGCCTGACTGACAGGTACATGCAGCCGCGCCCCCTCGGCGTATTCGACGGTGAGCACCTCCATCCGCCTCCCCCCTACGTCGATTTCGGTCATCCCGCGATAGCGCCCGATACCGTGCTCGACATGGACGACGAGGTCGCCGACACCGATGTGGTCGATGCTCGTCAGCCGCTCCCCGAGGTCCCCCGCCCCGAGCGTCGCCGAGGCGCGCCGGTTCGCGATGCGCTTGCTGCTCCCGTAGAGGTCGGGCTGCGCGACGACGGCTCTCCCCGCCCCGACGACCTCGAACCCGCCCGAGACGGGAGCGACGCGAAGGCGGAACCCCATCGCCCCGACCTCCGCGGCGAGATGGTCGCGCGAGCCCTCCGTGTCGAGCCAGACATCGACGCGGAGCCCCTCCCCGCGCACCCGCTCCGCCAGCCGCCCGAGCAGGCTGTGGCGCATCTCCGAGAGCAGTTCGGGGTCGCGCGTGCCGGGCGGGACGGCGCCGTCGACCGGCCTCAGCGCCAGCGGCTGCCGGCGCCAC
>JAZUKQ010000139.1:0-2574 GCA_045643325.1 Kiritimatiellia bacterium
CAGACCGACACCTATATCGAGAAGGACTGCGCGATCAACGACGAGATCGAGCGGTACCGCCTCTCCGCGACGACCTCGCTTCTCACGCGGCGCGACGTCATCGTCGTGGCGACGGTCTCGTGCATCTACGGACTCGGCTCGCCCGACGACTATTTCGCGATGACGGTCGACCTGGTGGTCGGGGGCGAGATGGACCGTGACGAGCTCCTGCGGAAGCTCGTCGACATCCAGTACGAGCGCAACGACTACGAGCCCCACGCCGGCGCGTTCCGGGTGCGGGGGGACACCGTCGACATCTATCCCTCGTACAACGACAACTACGCGGTCCGGGTCGAGTTCTGGGGCGACGAGATCGAGGCGCTCCGGGAGATCGATCCGGTGACGGGCGCGGCGCTCCGCGACATCAAACACGCGGTCGTCTCTCCGGCAAAGCATTTCGTCATGCCGCGCGAGAAGCTCGAGGGCGCCTTGGAGCGCATCCGCGCCGAGATGGAGGAACGCGTCGCGTGGTTCGAGGCGCGCGGGAAACTCATCGAGGCGCAGCGCCTCCTCGAGCGGACGTCCTACGACATCGAGATGCTCCGGGAAATCGGCTTCTGCCAGGGAATCGAGAACTATTCGCGCCATCTTTCCGGACGTCCGGAGGGAACCCCCGGCGCGTGCCTGATGGACTACTTCCCGGACGACATGTTCTGCATCATCGACGAGTCGCACGTGACGGTCCCGCAGCTCCGCGCGATGTTCAACGGCGACCAGGCGCGCAAACGGATGCTGGTCGACTATGGGTTCCGCCTGCCGTCGGCGAAGGACAACCGTCCGCTCAGTTTCAGCGAGATCATGACGAAACTCAAGGACATCCTGTTTGTCTCGGCGACGCCCGGTGAGTTCGAGCGGAGCGTCTCCGGAAAGGTGGTCCAACAGGTCATCCGTCCGACGGGACTTCTGGATCCGCCGGTCGAGATCCGTCCGCTCTCGGGCCAGATCGACGACCTCATGGAAGAGGTCCGGACCTGCGCGGAGAAGGGCGAGCGGTGCCTTGTGACCGCGCTGACGAAGAAGACGGCGGAAGACCTTTCGGACTATCTGCACAAGATGGGGATCCGCGTCGAGTACCTGCATTCCGACATCGACACGATCGAGCGGGTCGAGATCATCGGAAGGCTGCGCCGCGGCGAATTCGACTGCCTTGTCGGCGTCAACCTCCTCCGCGAGGGGCTGGATATGCCGGAGGTGGCGCTCGTCGCGATTCTGGACGCGGACAAAGAGGGATTCCTCCGGAGCGACACCTCGCTCATCCAGACGGCCGGACGCACGGCCCGCCATGTGAACGGGCGGGTCATCATGTACGCGGACGCCGTCACGGATTCCATGGCGCGCATGATGGCCGTCACGAAAGACCGGCGCGAGCGGCAGGAGGCCTACAACAAGGCGCACGGAATCACGCCGCGGAGCGTGGTGAGGGCGCTGAGCGAGACGGATGCCGTATATCGCGCCGCGCAGGAGGTCGAGGAGCGGGTGGTCGCCGAGGCGGGGGTGGACTTCGACGTGCACGCGGCGCTGCGGCAGATGGAGCGCGAGATGCTCGAGGCCGCGAAAGACCTGGAGTTCGAGAGGGCGGCGATGCTCCGCGACCAGATCCGCGAGCTCCGCGAGAAAAACGGTGTCGGGGAGGGCCCGGGAGACGCGTCGGCGCACGCGCCGGGAGCGGGCGGAAACTATCCGTCCGGAGGAACCTCCGGCGGCAAAAAAGCCAGACCCTCCCGTCCGGACGCGAACACGATTCTCCCGTCGAAGCGTCCCCGCAAACAGGGACGAAGCACGTCCCGGAAGCGCCCGTAGCGGCTTCTCGCCCGTGGGCGAAGTTCAAATCCCGGAATCTTCCGGTTCTTCCCGGAATTGCGCGGAAATCCTTCCGCGCCGGGCCGCGGCGCGGGCGTGGAAAGATTCTGTTTTCCGCGGCGACGCGACGCCTCCGCCCGTCACAGCGAGGCGGACGAGAGCGTGTTCGTCTGTTCCAGAATCGCCTTCGGGAGGATAAGATCGACGCGCTGGCTATAGACGGTCTGGGTACCCCAGGCGGGAATCGTGAAGTCCCGGACCCACGGCGTCGCCGGCGCGTCTTTGGCGGTCGAGCGGAGAACCAGCCGGTGGGGGCCGGGGGCGATGCCCTGAAACGTCAGCTCGGCGGCGGGGGCGAAGGCCGCCGTGGCCGGAAGGGTCCGGACCGCGAGCGTATGTCCGTCGGGCGCCACGCAGGGCGAATAGAGACGCGCGAGGACCGTTCCGGAGGGAAGCGTCGCGGGAATCGAGCCGCATGCCGCGACAAACGCGAGACGGACCGCGAACGTACCGGTTTCCGCGCCGAAGGAGACCTCGGTGTCGGCCGCTTCCTCCGACGAGGGGGGGACGAGGTCGTCGCGGAGTCCGTCGGAGCCGAAATGCGCGATGCCGCCGACGGCGTCTCCCTCGGCGAGAGGCGCGTCGGAGAGGTGCGTGGCGCCGGGCGCGAAGAGACGGCCGCGCGCTCCGGCGGCGTCGGGAGCCGCGAAGGCGTTGCCCCAGGGGTCGAGGAGG
>JAZUKQ010000140.1:0-5933 GCA_045643325.1 Kiritimatiellia bacterium
GTCGGTCCGGGCGGGGAACGCGTAGCGGAGCTCTCCGTCCTCGAGCGTGAAGCCGAGGGGTTCGCCGGCGATGTGCGCGCAGATTGTCTGGACGGACGGGGAATCCTTGTGGAGGCGGAGGCGGAGGAGGAAAGTGTATCCCCCGGCGGGGAGGGCGTCGCTCCAGTTCACGGGGGCGCGGACGAAGGCGTCGGGATCGCCGGAAAAGCGGCGCGCGTGGACCGAGGTTCCGGGAGCCGCGGTCGTGGCGGCGCATTCGAGGGGAAATCCGGAGAGCGCCTCGCGGGGACGCGGGCCCCGGAAATCGGTATAGAACACCATGCCGCGCGCGCCGAGACGCCGGGAGAGAAGACGGAGCGCATGCCCCTCCGCGCGTTCCGGAATCTCGAATGCGAGCCGGTCGGACGTGCAGAGAAGCGCCAAAAAGGCGAGAAAGGCCGCGAGGACGATCCAGACGGCCCGGCGGAGGAGCTTCCGCGGCATCGACTACCGGATTCCGCCCGGACGGTCGAGATAGACGTTGATGGAGACGCCGGGGCAGGCTTTCTCCAGTTCCGCGCGGAGTTCGGGGACGCCGGTCTTGAGTCCGGAGAAGATGTACTGCCAGGAGGCGTCGTCGCCGTGGGTGGCGGAGCTCTCGAGCGTGTAGCGGACGGTGAGGCGCTTCACGGCGGCCTCCACGGCGGCCATGCTCTCGACGGGGGTGGAGCGGGGCGCGGTGAGGACGAGGATGCCGTCGCGGCGGAGCCATTTGACGGCGGCGGCGCCGCGGACGACGAGGAGGCTCGCGAAGGCGACGAGGTAGAGGATGACGATGAACTGGAAGTTGAACGTCGCGGCGGAGATGGCGGCGGCGATGATGAGCATCACGAAGCCGACCTCCTCGGGCTCCTTGACGGGCGTGCGGAAGCGGATGATGGAGAGGGAGCCGAGCAGTCCGAGGGAGAGGGGCAGCGACACCTGGACGCCGATGAAGAGCGTGGTGATGGAGATCGCGAGGAGCGGGAAGGCCCTGTGGATCTGGCTGCCCGTGCCGCGCCGCTCATAGAAGAAGCGGTACATCAGCGAGGCGACGAACGCCGCGGCGAGAGAGGCGAGAAGGGCCGAGAAGAAGAGGCCGAAGTCGATCTGGTCGTGGGCCTGGGCGAGGTTCTGCAGAATGTCTGCCAGACGGGGATTGGATGGTGTGGTCATAGCGGGATGTGTCCTTCCCTGATGAGTTCGATACAAGTACCGTATTTTGAGAAGCTGACGAGGCGGAATCCTTCGTCGCAGAGATTCGCGGACCAGGGGGGCGGGTTGCCTCCGCGGCGCTTGAACTCGCAGACAACCTGCGGGAGGCGGACCGTCGTGAGAAACGGGAGAAGGGCGGTGTTGGCGCGCGCGGCCTCGATCTCCCAGTCGATGGAGACGCGGCATCCGGAGCGGGGGCAGACATAGCGGCGCCGGAGGTAGGAAATGCAGACGGAGGGGACCCAGCCGACGGGGACATCGATGTCGGCGGCGGCGGCCTCCCGGCGGAGAAAGTCGGGGAGCGAGGGGTCTGCGAGGTCGACCGAGGAGATCCAGCGGGCGGGGGCGCGGGTGTCGACGCGGAACTTGCGGCGGGCGGAGCCGACGCGGCCTTTGGACTCGATGAAGACGGGGACCTCCGGGTCGGAATCCGCGCCCGCGGAATTTTGGATGGCGCGCCCGGCGCTCTCGCCGTACCAGCGGATGCGGATTTTGCGCTTGATGTTGTCGCCGTTGGCCTTCTCGTCGTAGGCGTCGAGGCGCGGAGAATCGAAATAGATGCTGAAAATGTGCCCGACGGGGTGTTCCGGATCGGGGACGCACCAGGCGTCGAGGAGCGCGATCGCCCGCTCGAGCGCGACGCGGTGCCCGACGAATTTCCGCTCGTTGACGAGGTTCTCCGAGTCGGGCGCCGTTCGGAGGCGTTCGATCAGAGAGACATGCGGGGCGGAAGCGGGGAACATGGAAACGGAAGTCCGGAGACGTTGGAAAGGACCGGAGTCAGAGAGGTCCGGGAAACGCGGGCCAGTGTAGCTCTTCGAAAGTAAGTTTGTCAATAGAAATTATTCTGTGAAATAGTTTCGTGTCACGAAACTGCCTTGGCCGGGAAAAAACGGATTTGCCGGGAGACTTCCGGCGTCACGATGTCTTGAGGCCGTTCTCATTGTCCCATTGTTCGGGTTCGGCGATGATGATGAGCTCGCCCTTGTTGATGGACTTCGCGCGGCGGGGTCTGCGGAGGCGGTCGAGGAGTTCGGCGACGAAGGGGCGCTCCCGGTTGTCGGGGGGCAGTGTGTCGAGGAGATCGACGAGGGCGATCTCGAGCTGTTCGATCCGGGTGTTGTTGTGGAGGCAGATGAGGTTGCGGCCGGGGGAGATTTCGATCAGGTCGAGCCAGGGGAGAGCGCGGAGCGCCGGAGAGTCCGCCACGAGCAGGAGGCGTTTCCCGTCGGGGAGCCGGAGAACATCGATGGGCGGGAAATGCCGGTCCGCGGGGGCGAGAAACGTCTCCGCGAGTTTTACGACGGCCCGGGCGCGGTCGGAGGAGACGGTGTCGAGGAGGTCGAGCACCCGCACGGGGAGCGTCATGGTGACGGACCGGCTGGGCTCGTTGAATTTGGCGGGCCGTCCGCCGGGATGCCGCGGGGGGGAGGAGTCGCTCATGCGAGGAACAGGGATGGGCGGAGGAACGTCAGCTCCGGGTAATCTGGAGGCCCGTGGCCGAGACGGATAGGTCGACGAAGCGGGCGCGCGGATTGGGCGGGTTGTCGGCGAGCGTCTCGCGGATCCTGGCCGCGGACGCGGGGTCGTCGGCAAGGAGGAGGAGGTAGCCGCCGCCGCCGGCGCCGAGGAGTTTCGCGGCGGGCCGGAAGTCGGCGATCCGGTCGAGGATGGACTGGACCTGGGGCGGGTTGGTGCCGGAGTCGAGGGCCTGGTTGAGGCGCCAGCTGCGGCGGACGGCCTCCTGAAGGCCGGTCCACGACTGGCGCTGGATGGCGTCGGCCGCGAAGTCGGCGTTGGCGGCGATCTCGCGGATGATGGAGATGCGGGAGCGGTCGTTGAGGAAGATGCCCCGGACGATTTCCGAAAGGATGTTGCGGGCGACGCGGGTGATGCCGGTGTAGTAGAGCAGGGCGCGGCCGGAGGACGAGGCGTCGGCGAGGAAAGCGTCGGGCAGCCAGCGGATGTCGGGGGTCTGCGCGAGACCGGGCTGGGTGGTGACGAGCTTCAGGCCGGGGGCGAGGCCGCCGATCTGGTCCTGCCAGCCTCCGCCGGAGGTGAGAATCTGCTCAAGGGCGGAGGTGCGCTCGTAGAGCTGGGCGGGGGACCAATGGAGCCCGCAGAGGTCGGAGAGGACGCCGAGCGTGGTCCCCGCGAGAATCGAGGAGGTGCCGAGACCGGAGCCTTTGGGGATGGCCGCGAGGAGGGACAGCTCGATGCCGCCGCCGAACTCGTTTTTCAGGAGGGCTTGGAGCGAGGGGGCGGAGGCGTCGGCGTGATAGGCCGGGTCGAATCCGGCGAGGCGGAGCGCGGCCCGGGCGATGGAGAAGCCGCCGAGCGCGGAGGGCTGGACGAGCTCCTCGAACGTCTCGATGGACTCCGAGATGCCGAGGTCGATGGAGTGGAGGACGAGTTTCGGCTCGGGGCAGACGCGGCCGAACACCTGGATGGGAGGCTGCCCGTTGAGGTTGACGCCGACATTGACGACGCGGCCGCCGTGCTCGAGGCAGTAGGGCGGGGTGTCGGACCATCCTCCGGCGAGGTCGAGACGGGCGGGGGCGCGGCCCCAGACAATCTGGTCCTCGAGCGTGTTGCGGCGGGGGCGCGAGCGGCGGAGCGCGCTGTTGGATAGTATGAGCGTCCGGAGGGCGGAGAAGGCGCCGGCCTCCGCGGCGGGGGCGGAGGAGGAATCGAGCCGCGATCGGAACATCTCGAGATGTGGCATCGCGAGCGAGGGGGCGGCGCCGGGCGCAGGCGGGGCGATCCGGAGCCCGGGGGCCCATTTCGACGTGGCCTCGAGGTCGAGCGTGCCGGCGAGGGATTCCCAATCCCGGGCCGAGGCGGCGCAGAGGGTCTCGGCGGCCCGGGACGCGCGGGCCTCGGCGCGGGCGTCGACATCGGCGCGGAGAAGAAGGTCGGCCGCGGAGACGCGCGGGGCGTCGAGCCAGCGGTTCATGAGATCGGGCTCGTCCTCCGGAGTGAGGAGATACTGGAGAAGTTCGCCGGCGTCGGGGGCGGCGGGGTCGACGAGAGGGAAGAGCGGCGCGGTCTGGATGTCGGCCTCGGGGTCGATGCCGGCCTCCGCGGGGTCGATGCCGCGGGCGGAGAACCAGGAGAGCGCGGGGGCGCCGAGCCACGAGGTCCCGGAGAGCGGGCCCTTGAAGGTGTCGTCGAAGCCATAGACGCGGAAGGCGGAGAGACCTTCCGGGCTCGTCACGGGGACGAGGTCGACGCAGGCTCCGGGGGGGAGAGAGACATTCCAGCCGTTGTCGGGGATGCCGGTGAGGACATGGGCGCGGGAGAGCGTCCACGAGGCCGGAACGACGGAGGCGTCGATCCAGAGCGGGGCGGCGGAGACGGTGTCGGCCGCGACATCGGAGTGGAGGACGCAGACGGCGTCGTCGTCGGTCCCGGCGCCGAACGACCGGCGGCCCTCCGCGGGGCGGGCGAGCTGGGCGAGCGAGGCGAACACGCTGCGGTTGGTGCCGAAATGGTAGAACCGGCCGTCGGGAAGCGGGACGGCGGCGGAGGCGAGCGGCGCGAGATCGGAATCCGGGGCGGAAGGATGAAGTCCGAGCGCCGTGCCCATCGTGTCGTAGAGCTCGTAGGGCTCGACCGGGTCGGTCGCGAGCGTGGGGGAGTCGGGGTCGAGCCCGCATTTGCGGAACAGGGCGTCGACGGCGGCGGGGGAGAGCAGCCAGACGCCGGTATCGAGCGAGGCCGTGTACGAGGCGGCGAGCGAGGTGATTTTCGCCGGCGAGGGCTTTTGGAGAAAGAACTCGAGCGTGTTGTCGGACCGCGTGAAGAGGACTCCGTGGTGGGAGGCCTCCTCGGGGGAGGCGGGGAGCGTGAAGACGAGGACGTCGGCCTCGGGGACGGCGGGAACGGGGCCGGAGGAGTGGACGAGCGCGTCGCCGCAGGTGATCATGACGGCGTAGGAATCCGGCGCGTGGCGGAACAGGGCCGTGTTGTCGACAATCTGGAGATCCAGAAGCGTCTCCATGGGCTGGCGGCCCGGAAAGTCGGGCAGCGGGGGCAGGGGAAGGCGGAGTTTTCCCTCGGCGGCGTAGGCCGGAAGACGGCGGCTTTGTCCGGAGCCGTGGATGATCATCTTCCGGTCGGCGGCGAGCCAGTCCCGGAACGAGGGGACGCCGGAGGCTTTCCATGCCTCGAGAAGCAGGTGGACGGTTCCTCCGCCGGAGCCGAGCTGGCGGCCGGGGGGGTCGGAGGCGATGAACGGCGCGGAAGAGACCGCCGGGGACCGGTCCTGCGGGCAGGCGGCTGGAGGAAGGGACAAAAGGGTAGTCATGCTGAACATTCTACCACACCTCCCGTCGGGAAAAAAGAGGTGCTGTCCCCGCACACTTATCGCGCTTTTTGTAGAGCGAGAGTCTGTGTCGTTGGATATGTGCGCCCCAAGGCGTTGTTCTACGCCTGGCCAAGCCCTAGGCGGAGCTGTCTCGGATCTGCCCAGGCGCGCTTTTTCGGGCGGCCGGAAATGTTCCGGACCATGAATCTTAAGAGGACCTCGTTTCCCGCATGGAATAGGTCGGTTTTCTCGGCGTGGAAAAAAGGCCCGCGTCGTTCTGACCGTCACGAAAGGCCTGCCGCGCAACAACCATCTTCATCTCGCTTCTCAAAAAACGGGATACGTGTGACGAGGAATCGTCTTGGACTGTACAGGCCGTTGGAAGGTCAGT
>JAZUKQ010000141.1:0-2153 GCA_045643325.1 Kiritimatiellia bacterium
TGGGATAGCAGACGGTCGAGCTTTCGAGGAAAACACCGCAATCCGTCCGCGAACGCACACACCCCCTCCAAGGAAAACACAAAAAAACTAGGAAATCAGGCAGTTTTCCACGGTCTTCGAACGGCTATGGGATGCTAGTGATTTGATTCATTGTTTCCATTCCCATCGCATGGTAGGGGACGCCCACCGGGCGTCCCGGGTGGGATGGTTTTCACGGTTGAGAGGGTTGCCGCGGACCCCGCGAGGGACAGACTCCCGATTCTTCTTTCCTGGAATCAGTCCTTCCCTGTAATCCGGTCGGCAACCTGACGCATGTCGAACCCGGCGTCCACATAGGACCGGACACCCATATCCCATCCCACGCGCCGGATATCGGAAGAGAGCATGAGGAGTCCGGAGTCGCGGGCCGCTCCCTTTACCCCTGTATCAGCGTCCGTCGTCCCCCAGGCCGCCTTAGCCGCGAGAGGGAACTCGCAGAGCAGGTTCCGACAGTTCAAATGATGCCATGTGGTGGAAAGGAATCCGAAAAGACAGTTCTCCCGGGCGAACGCGCCCTGGGCGCGGACTCCGTCCCCGTTTTCCCACGAACAGGTGACAACGGGAAAGCCTTTCTCACGGAAATGGCGGAGGGTGGGATAGTCACAGTCCTCTCTCGGCGCCCCGTAATACCAGTCGCAGACGACGATGTCCCGGGGAAGGGTGTCGGCAAGCGTCTCGCTGTCGTCGGTCGCGTTCGCGACGAAACCGGTCCAGCGCGGATCGCCTTTTTTGAGAAGCATGTCGTGCCACATCATGACGCGGCACCCCTTCTCGGCGAAAAGGTCATGGAAACGGCGGACCTGCGCCTCAAAAAGCGTATGGTATGGAACAGAGCGGCAGAGCGGACACGAGGGCGGACTCGCTTCGTCGCAGCCGATATGGAAGAAGGGTGGACATCCGAACGCCTCGAACAGCTCTAGAGCGACATCGGAAAGCGCCCGGAGGGTATTCGGGTTGGAGAGACACCAGTTCCATCCGCCGTCCGGCTCGAAAAGCGGTTGGATTTCAGGGCGGAAATCCAGCGATGCGTGCTTTCCGCTGAGAATGCGGCTGCCGGAGGCATGACCGAAGACATTGAGTTGCGGGACGAGCGTGACGCCGAGTCCGCGCGCGACCCCGACGAGTCGGCGGATTTCCGCGCGCGTCATCGGGGCGTCGGGCCACCCGAACCAGGGGTGAGTCTCGGAGCGGAAGGTACCCCACGGTTCGAGCACAATATAGTTGTACTTATAGCTGGCGGCCAGACGGATCATCCGTTCGATGAACGTGGGCGGCGTCTCGGGGAACCAGCACAGATGAACCCCGCGGAACGCGAGAAACGGGGCGTCCTCCACGTCCATCGCGGGAGAACAGTATCCTTCGAGGGCGGCGGTTCTGGGGATGGGGACAGACGCCTGCCGGAGTGTTTTGAACGCATGCCGCACGCCTTCGGGAGAGGCCGCCTCGATTCTGACTCCCTCCGGCGCGGCATGCAGGCGATAGGCCTCGTCTGCGACGGATCCGGCGGCAAGAGAGCGCGCGACGAAAGGGCATTGTTCCACATGGAGGTCGGGACGGATACCGAACCACGCAGGAAGAAGGTCGCGCGCGATGCGTTCCGCACTTTGCGGATCCACACCGCAACGGAGGACAAACGGCAGCGTGTCGCTCAGACAGACGGCGTTATCCTCTGAGAAGGAGAAAAATTGAGGTTCCGGGACGAAAGCCGGACGAATGAAGCGGAAATTCTTGGACATGAATCGCGGAAGAACGAATTTCTAAACAGAGCCCGCCGAAAAGCGCGCCCGTTGCGGACGATACTATGGCACAACCCGCCCTGTCCGCGCAAGACCACCACCCCCTACAAATGAAAAGGGGACAGACCCTTTTTATGCTTGTACACAGGTTCGTATATTTGCTATGATATGATCCGAACAAGGGGAATACTCTTTTTCCATCATCATGCAAATCAAGGACAACCCATGCGTACTCTCCGAATAAAGAACCGCGAGACCGAGGCGGGCTACTTCCACCTCATCAGCCGGAGCGCCGGGCAGGAGTTCTTCTTCGACTCCCCCGAGGAGCGCGACCGGATGCTCCTCTGGCTCCGCAAGGCGGTGGACTTCTGCTCCGTC
>JAZUKQ010000142.1:0-4740 GCA_045643325.1 Kiritimatiellia bacterium
CCCATGTTCTACCCGAGCTACCTGAAAACCGCCGTCGTCTACCAGATCTCCCTCCGCTCGTTCACGCGCGACGGGACGCTCCGCGCCGCCGCCGAGATGCTTCCCCACATCCGCTCCGTCGGCGCCGATGTCGTCTACCTCACGCCGTCGGTCGTCATGGACACCGACATGGACCGCGCAGGCTGGAGCCCCCGCCAGATCAAGTCCGGCTTCGAGACCCCGAAAAACCCCTACCGCATCGCCGACTACACCCACATCGACCCCGAGTACGGGACCGACGCCGACATGGCCGGCTTCGTCGCCCGCGCCCACGCCCTCGGGCTCAAGGTCTTCTTCGACCTCGTCTATCTCCACTGCGGTCCCAACAACGTCATCCAGCAGGCCGTCCCCGACGCCTTCCAGCGCAATCCGGACGGCTCCGTCAAGACGACCGCCTGGCGCTTCCCCTACCTCAACTTCGACTCCCCCGCGGTCCGCGAGTACCTCTACGCGAACATGACGTACTTCGCGCGGGATCTCGGATGCGACGGCTTCCGCTGCGATGTCGGCGACGGCGTCCCGGAGGACTTTTGGGCCGAGGGCACCCGCCGCATGCAGGAGATCAACCCCGACTTCGCCATGTTCAACGAGGGATGCAGCCCCGGCCATCTCCGCCGCGCGTTCCACGGCAACTATGGCTGGACCTATTCCTGGTCGCTCCGTAACGCCGTCCGCGGCGTCACCGACGACCCGAACACGCTCCCCGGCGCCCTCGGACGCCTCGCGGCCTACAAGGCGAAGTGCCCGCCCGAGGCGCGCGACCTCGTCTTCCTGGAGAATCACGACATCTCGACCGACGACTGGGAGAACCGCTTCGACCGCCGCTTCCCCGTCGAGGCCGGCAACTGCGTCTTCACAGGGCTCTTCCTCTCGCGCGGGCTCCCCGTCCTCTACAACGGCAACGAGATCGCCGACAACTCCCTCATGTCGTTCTTCGGCCCCGTCGAGCACCCCGCCCGCGCCCGCAAGACCGTCGACTGGGGCCGCGCGCTCCAGCCCGCCGGCCAGAAGCGTCTCGCGCATATCCGCGAGCTCGCCCGGCTCCGCCGCGAGGTCCCCGTCTTCGCCGAGGGCTCGATGGAGTTCGTCGAGACCTCCGCCCCCGCGGACTCCCTCGCCTTCCTCCGCGCCGCGCCCGACGGGACACGGGCCCTCGTCGTCCTCAACCTGAGCGCCTCCGCCCGCGACATCGAGCTCCGCGCGCCGTTCCCCCGCGCCCCCGCGTCCGTCCTCCTCTCCGAGGGCATGACGTTCTCCTCCGGCGTTTTCCGCGCCGGGCCCTACGCCTTCTTCGCCGCCCTCCTTCCCTAGTCCCGTCCGCCCCGCGAGCCATGTCCTCCGTCACCCTGACCAATGTCCGGAAAACCTACCCGGGCGATGTCGTCGCCGTCCACGACTTCTCTCTGGAGATCCGCGACCGCGAGTTCGTCGTCCTCGTCGGGCCGTCCGGATGCGGCAAGTCCACGACGCTCCGCATGATCGCGGGCCTGGAGTCGGTCTCGGGCGGAGAAATCCGCATCGGCGACCGCGTCGTCAACGATGTCCCCGCCAAAGACCGGGAAATCGCGATGGTCTTCCAGAACTACGCGCTCTACCCCCACATGACGGTCGCGGAGAACATGTCCTTCGCCCTCCGGCTGAAAGGCGTCCCGCGGGCGGAGATCAAGGCGCGCGTCGAGGAGACCGCCGACCTCCTCGGCATCCGCGGCTGTCTGGACCGCCGTCCCTCGCAACTCTCCGGCGGACTGCGCCAGCGCGTGGCCGTCGGACGCACCATCGTGCGCCGCCCCAAGGTCTTTCTCTTCGACGAGCCGCTCTCCAACCTCGACGCGAAGATGCGGGTCCAGATGCGCGTCGAGATCCGCCGCCTCCACCAACGCCTCGACGCCACGATGATCTACGTGACGCACGACCAGACCGAGGCCATGACGATGGGCGACCGCGTCGTCGTCATGGAGGACGGGCATATCCGCCAGGCCGCGGAACCCCTGGAGGTCTACCGGCGCCCCGCCGACCTCTTCACAGCGGGTTTCATCGGCACGCCGTCCATGAACTTCTTCCGCGGGACGGTCGTCCCCTCCGGCGCGGGCGCGCCCGTTTTCCGGACGGACGGGCTCGACATTCCCCTCCCCGACGGATGGCGCGCCGCCGCGATGCCGCTCGCGGGCGTTCCCGGATGCACGCTCGGCGTCCGTCCGGAGGATGTGTTCCCCCCGCCGGACCCCGCCGCCGCGCTCTTCTCCGCGCCGCTTCAGGCCGTCGAGTCCATGGGCGCGGAAACCTATCTCTACGGCGGGCTTTCCGGCTTGGACTCGTCGTTCGTCGCCCGCGTCCCGGGCCACATTCCGTACCGCGCGGGCGAGACCGTGCCCTTCGCCTTCCGCATGGACAACGCGCATCTCTTCGACGGATCCGGCGCAGCCGTCCGCTAGACGGCGGGCTCCCCGGGCGCGCGGTCTCGCGGAACGGGCGTCCGGGCATGGGCGCTCCCTGGGGCCGGATTACACCAACGGGGCGAACAGCCGCAGCACATCGTCGAACAGGCGTCCCAGAAAACCGGTCCGGCAGTCGTCCGCCCGGACCTGCCGGCACTGCTCCTGGACCGCCAGGATGTCTTCGCGCACCGCCGCGACCGCCGAGCATCCGTACATCAGGACCGCCGCCTCGTACTGCAGGTTGAAGCTCCGATAGTCCAGATTGACCGATCCGACCGAGGCGAACTCCCGGTCGGAGACGAATGTCTTCGAGTGGAGGAATCCCGGCGTGTACTCGAAAATCTTCACGCCGGCGCGGAGCAGCGGCGCGTAGTTCGAGCGGGTGATCCGGAAGACCAGGCGCTTGTCGGGGATTCCGGGCAGATAGAGCCGCACGTCGACCCCCCGCTTGGCGGCGAGGATCAGCCCTTCCCGGAGGCTCCCGTCGATCGCGAGATAGGGCGTGGTCGCGAGAATCTGGCTCCGGGCGCGGGCGACAAGCTCCCGGCAGACGTTCTCCGACGTCGGCTCGTCGTCGAGCGGGTTGTCGCCGTAGGGCTGCACCCAGCCGTCGGACGGGAAGGGCCCGGGATGGTGCGCGCGCGGACGGTACGCCTCAGGATTTTCCTCCGGCGCCTCGTTCCGTCCGCCCGCGACATGCCAGAGCTCGAGAAAAAGCAGCGTGAACGTCCAGACCGCCTCACCGCGCAGCCGGACGCCGGCGTCCTTCCAGTGTCCGAACGGATGCGTCTCGTTCACATACTCGTCGGAGAGGTTCACGCCTCCGGTGAACGCGGTGTGGCCGTCGACGACGAGAATCTTGCGGTGGTCCCGGGTGTTCATCGCGAGCGGGGCCCACAGCCGGACGGGGTTGAAGACGCGGCACCGGATGCCGAGCGCGGCGAGCTCCGCGGCGTATCCCGCCGGAAGCTTCTCCACCGACCCGATGTCGTCGTAGAGGACGCGCACGTCCACCCCCTCGCGCGCCTTCTCCGCGAGAATGGAGAGCAGCCCGTCCCAGACCTTCCCCGGACCGATGATGAAGGACTCGAGAAACACCGTGTGCCGCGCGGACCGCGCGGCGTCCGTCATGGCGGCGACCATCGCCTCGCCCGAGGCGTAGTACACGGTCTCCGTGCCGTCGTAGACCGGCGCGTCGCCCCACCGGAGGAGGTAGGAGGCGGGGCCGGCGTCCCGGTCTCCGCCGTGGGCGGCGACCGCCTTCAGGACCTTCGGGTCTTTCCGCAGATAAGGACGGAACTTGCGCCGGGCGCGCACGGTCCGCTTCCGGAGCTCCCGGCCGGGCCGCTTGTTCCCGAGCATCAGGTAGAGCGGCCCCCCGAAAAGCGGAAAGACGAGGACGAGGATAATCCACGGGAGCCGGTAGTCCGGACTCTCATGGCGGTTGAAGGGGAAGACCGCGAGAAGGACCGCGACGGCCGACATCGCGGCCGAGAGCCACGGCGCGGACTTCGTGAGCCGGAGGACGAGAAGCGCGAACCACCCCGCCTGCACAAGCAGGGCCAGGGACGTCACGACAATCCGGTGACCGATCAACCACTTCCGTTTCGAAATCACGGCGACACACCTCTCTCTTCGCCGCCCATCATACCACACCGCCCCCGGAAACGCGATACCGGACACACGTATCCCGTTTTTTGAGAAGCGAGATGAAGATGGTTGTTGCGCGGCAAGCCTTTAGACGAAACGAACGACCGCATCTCAAACGGACTGACCTTCCAACGGCCTGTACAGTCCAAGACGATTCCTCCTCACACGTATCCCGTTTTTTGAGAAGCGAGATGAAGATGGTTGTTGCGCGGCAAGCCTTTCGGGACGGTCAGAACGACGCGGGCCTTTTTCCACGCCGAGAAAATCGACCTATTCCATGCGGGAAACGAGGTCCTCTTAAGATGCATGGCCCGGTACATTTCCGGCCGCCCGCCGCCACGCGTTTTCGGTAAACTTCCGGCCTCGAAAAAACTTTCCGCACCGTAATTTCATCACCGGCATCCCTCCCGTAGCAGAACCCCGGCATCCCGTCCCCGGGCCGCCCGACGCCGCGCGTTCCCCGCAAAACTCCGGCCTCGAAAAAACTTTCCGCACCGTAATTTCATTTCCAGTGTCCCTCCCGCAGCAGAGCCCCGGCACCCCGTCCCCGGACCGCCCGACGCCGCGCGTTCCCCGCAAAACTCCGGCCGCAGAAAAACTTTCCGCACCGTAATTT
>JAZUKQ010000143.1:0-3428 GCA_045643325.1 Kiritimatiellia bacterium
GGCGGCGAGGGCGACATTGTCCGGGGTCGGCGAGCCGACGAGGAGCACCGAGGGGCCGGGGACGTTGACGGTGCGGAGGAGGGCGTCCTCGTGGGTGAGCGCGGCGCGGATGGCCTCGTTGTCGGACCGGTTGCGCCCGACGACGGCGCGCGCGCCGCCGGGAAGGCGGAAGTGGCGGCCGACCCGGAGCAGCGGGACGAGGCGGCGGCAGCCGAGACCCTCGTGGTCGCGCATCTCCTTGAGTTTCTTGGCGAAATTCGGCTCGGTGAGGAGGCATCCGCCGGCGGGGGAGGGGTATTTTTTGATGCCGAACTCCGCGGCGAGCTCCATCTGGGGCTTGCGGTTGCGTCCCGAGAGGCCGAGAAGCCTCGCGCGGTCGACGCGGCCGTCCTCTTCCATCGGGGTCGGGGGGAGAAGTTGGGCGGAGAGGGGGCGGAGGAGGACGTCGCGCGCTCCGGATGTCTTGGAGACGGCGTTCAGGGAGTTCCGGTTCTGGGACATCGGGCGCTGGCCCATGACCTCGCCGGTCGCGATAAAGTCGAATCCCTCGGCCTCGCGGATCTCCGCGGCGCGCTGGATCATGCGGGCGTGGCAGTCGATGCAGGGGTTCATCCCGGAGCCGAAGCCGTAGCGGTTGGTCACGAGGAGGGAGAGGATGTCCTCGGTATAGTCGACGACCCGGAGCGGAACGCCGATCTCCTCCGCGCCCTCGCGGGCCGGGCGGATGTCGAAGAACGGGGAGTCGAACGTGATGGCGAGGACATCGATGCCCTGCCGGCGGAGAACGCAGACGGCGAGCAGGCTGTCGAGCCCGCCGGAGAAGAGAGAAAGCGCGCGGACCATGGTGTCAGAGAGTTTTCCGGATTCCGTGGAAGGAGAGGGCGCCCGCGAGGACGACGGGAATCCACGGAAGGAATTCCGGATGGACCTTGGGATATTTGGAAAGGGAGTCGGTGACGATGAGAAAGAGATAGTACAGGACCGCGACGGCGATGCAGACGGTGGTGCCGATGGCGGACTCGCGGCGGTTGCTCTTCAGTCCGAAGGGAACGGCGACGAGGACGAAACTGAGCGCGGCGAGGGAGAGGACGACCCGGCAGGAGAGCTCGCACCGGATCCGGGAGAGCTCCACGAAGGGGTTCATGAGGCGGCTCTTCTCCCGCGCGGCGGCGGGGGGGGCGGGGGAGTCCGCCGCGGGGGAGTCCGCCGCGGGGGGGGAGGGAGCGGGTTCGGGCGGGAACTCCCGGTAGTCGATCAGCTTCTGCATGAGTTCCCAGGAGGTGCAGTCCTTGATCCTGCGGCGCGCGGCAGCGCCCGGAGACTCCTTCTCGTCGCCCAGGACGCGGACCATCCGGTCCGCCTTTCCGGCGCCGGGCCTTCCGTCCTGGACGGGGTCGATCGTGACGTTGTTCAGCTCGAAGCAGACGGCGCCCGAGGATTCCGAGACGCGGGCGGTCTCCGCGCGGATTTCCCGGACGTTCAGACCGTTGCGCTCGATGATGCGGACATCGCGGAGGAGATCGCCGTCGCGCGAGTCGACGTAGACGCTGGCGCCGGGAAACTCGTCGATGTAGCGTCCGGGCTCGATGAGGGAGAGGATGTCGCCCGCGTTCACCTTGCGGCGGACCTCCCGGCGGCTGTAGGCGCTGTTGGGCGCGACGACGGCGTTGATGTAGAGGCTGAAGACGGAGAGCGAGCCCGCGATGAGAAACGGGGCGAGCATGATCGAGCGCATCGAGACGCCGCACGAGCGCATCGCGCTGATTTCGGAATCGGAGGAGAGCCGGCCGAAGACGAGCAGGGTCGAGACGAGCGCGGAGATCGGGATGGAGATGGCGAGCGTTCCGGGAAAGCCGAGGGCGAGGAACCGCAGGACGAGGCCGGGGTCCGCGCCTTTCGCGATGTAGCCGGTCGCTTTGAACAGGAGGCCGATCATCATGATGAAGCTCAACACGAGAAGCGACACCATGAAGGCCGACAGGATGTTCCGGGCGATGTAGTTGTGGAGAATACGCACAGGTCGTCCAAAAAAAGCGGTTCAGGAAACGGGGTGGGCGGGGAGAGGAGGGAAGCGGATCCGGCACCCTCCTTCCGGCACGTCTTGTCCGGTCTACCCCCTGGAGGATCCGAACGCGGCGTACTTGCGGTAGCGGGCGTCGGGAAGCCGGGAGGGCGAGATCGAGCCGAGTTCCTTCAGATGTTTCGGAATGGCGTCCTTCATGATGGCGAGCATCTTGTCTGGCGCGGAGTGTGCGCCGCCCGGGGGCTCGGGGAGGATTCCGTCGACGAGATGGAGCTCCAGCAGGTCTTTCGCGGTGATTTTGAGGGCCTTCGCGGCCTCCGGGGCTTTGGCGCCGTCGCGCCAGAGGATGGACGCGCATCCCTCGGGGGAGATGACGGAGTAGATGGCGTGCTCGAGCATGAGGACGCGGTCTCCGACGGCGATGCCGAGGGCCCCGCCGGAGCCTCCCTCTCCGGTGACGATGGAGAGGACGGGGACTTCGAGGCCGAACATCTCCGAGAGGTTGTGGCCGATGGCCTCGGCGATGCCGTGTTCCTCGGCCGTCTGGCCGGGGTAGGCGCCCGGGGTGTCGACGAGCGTGACGACGGGGACTCCGAATTTCTCCGCGAGCTTCATGAGCCGGAGCGCCTTGCGGAAGCCCTCGGGGTTGGCCATGCCGAAATTGGAGGCGATGTTCTCCTCGACGGTGGCGCCTTTCCGGTGGCCGAGGAGCATGAAGCGGGTGGCGCCGATGCGGGCGAAGCCGCCGAGGATGGCGGGGTCGTCGAGGCAGAACCGGTCGCCGTGGAGCTCCAGGAACTCGTCGCACATGCGGTGCGCGTAGTCGGCGACGGTCGGGCGGGCGGGATGGCGGGCGACCTGGACGGTCTGCCACGGGGTGAGCGATCCGTAGACGCGCGCGGTCTCGCGGCGGAGTTTCGCGCGGAGCGCGGAGAGCCTCTCGGAGGCCTCGGAGTCGCCGCGGTTGCGGCGCGCCTCCAGCGAGGCGATCTCGTCGCGGAGGTCCTGAAGGGGCTGTTCGAAGTCGAAATCCATGAAAGAACGGGGGAACGAAGAAAAATCAGCGGAACCGGACGCTGTAGACGCCGGACCCGGCGTCATAGAGCATGACCGACGTCACGGAGGAGGCGGAGAGGCCGGGGAAGAGCTCCTTGGCGCGGTCGAGGGGCAGATAGAACGAGGAGCCTGCCGAGAAGGTCCGGTTGATGGGGTAGGTGAAGGGATGCCCGAAGCACTGGGCCCGGGCCTGTGTGAAGGTGACGACGCCGGAGAGGATGTCCACATAGCAGCGGGTCTTCCCCTGGGGGACGGAGATGAGCTTCGGCGTGCCGTCCGCTGTGAAGACGAGTCCGGGGTCGGAAGGAAGAACGACCGTCGTCGAGGCGGGGACGGGAGGAGGCGGGGG
>JAZUKQ010000144.1:0-2099 GCA_045643325.1 Kiritimatiellia bacterium
GGAAACGGGGCCCTCCTAAGATGCGTGGTCCGGTACATTTCCGGACGCCCGAAAAGCGCGCTTGGGCAGATCCGCGACAGCTCCGCCTAGGGCTTGGCTAGGCGTAGAACAACGCCTTGAGCGCACATATCCAATAACACAGACTCTCATTCTATAAAAAAAGCGGGATAAGTGTGAACCTGTGGCGCGGGACCGTTTTTTCGTGTATCATACGTCACCGTCCGCATTGTCCACACGCCCGGCCGGCTTCCCGGCCTTTCTTCCATGAAACGCATTCTTTTTATTCTCATTCTTCTTCTCGCGGCCGCCGCAGGCGCCTGGTACTTTTTGAAAGGCGCCCGCTCCGCGGCGGCGGGGACGCCGCCCAAGGCCACGTTCACCACGGCCCCCGTCACCCGCGGCTCCGTCCTCGAGACCGTCGCGGCGACCGGAACCATCGAGCCCCTCGAGCTCATCGACATCGGCTCGCAGGTCTCCGGAAAGATTCTCGCGTTCGGCTCCGGCGCGGACGGGAAAGAGCTCGACTACTGCTCCGTCGTCACCAACGGCATGGTCCTCGCCCGCATCGACGACACCACGTATGTCGCCGACCTCAACTGCGCCAAGGCCCAGGTCCAGAGCGCCCAGGCGTCCGTCGCCGTCGCCAAGGCCAACCTCCTCTCCGCCCTGGCCTCGCTCAAGAAGGCGCGGCGGGAATGGGAGCGCGCGCAGAAGACCGGCGTCGGCGTCGCCATCTCCCAGGCGAACTACGACTCCTATGAGGCCGCGTACGAGTCGGCCAAGGCCGCCGTCTCCGTCGCCGAGGCGAACATCCTCTCCGCCGAGGCCCAGGTCGTCAACGCCCGCGCTTCCCTCGAGAAGGCCGAGCGGAACCTCAGCTACTGCACCATCACCTCTCCGGTCGACGGCGTCGTCATCGACCGGCGCGTCAATGTCGGGCAGACCGTCGTCTCCAGCATGAGCGTCTCCTCCCTGTTCCTCGTCGCCCGCGACCTGAAAAAGGTCTCCATCTGGGTCGCCGTGAACGAGGCCGACGTCGGCTCGCTCGCCATCGGGACGCCCGTCTCGTTCACCGTCGACGCGCTGCCGGACCGCACGTTCCACGGCAAAGTCGCGCGCGTCCGTCTCAACGCCACCGTCACCTCCAACGTCGTCACCTACACGGTCGAGGTCGAGACCGACAATTCGGACGGCTCCCTTCTTCCCTTCCTCACCGCGAACGTCCTGTTCGAGACGAAACGCGTCGACGACGCGCTGGTCGTCCCCGCCAAGGCGCTCCGCTTCAAGCCGGACGGCGCGCCTCCGCCCCCGTCCGGCGCCGGACCGGTCGTCTTTGTCGAGGCGGACGGCGCGCCGCGCCCCGTCCCCGTCGAGGTCCTGCTCGACAACGGGTCGGATGTGGCGGTCTCCTCGCCGGAACTCTCCGAGACATCGCGGGTCATCACCTCCATGCAGATTGTGAAGCCCGGCAAACTTTCCGGACGTCCGGACGCCCCCGGGGGCGGAGACGAGAAGAATCCCTTCATGCCCAACATGCCCAAGCCCCGCAAGGGCCGCGCCGGCCCGCCGCCCCATTGAGGCGTCCGATCCCCATCCCAAGCGACAGGCGATTTCTCACCATGAACCGTTCTCTTCTCTCCTCCTGGTTCGACGCGCTTCCCGCGGCTGTCCGCGCCTCCCGCCCCGCCGCGGGCCTGATTCTCGGCTCCGGCTGGAACCGCGCGGTCGACAGCCTGGAGATTCTCGCGGAATGTCCCTTCTCCGCCCTCCCCGGACTCGGCGCGGCCGCCGTTCCCGGTCATGACGGGCGCATCCTCCTCGCGAGGTTCCCCGGCGCCGCGGCGTCCGGCCCGGCGTTCCTCATCTTCTGCGGCCGCCGCCACGCCTACGAGACGTCCGACTGGGAACCCGTCGTCTTTCCGGCCTATTTCTGCAAGCGCCTCGGCGTCCCGTCCCTTGTCCTCACGAACGCCGCCGGAGGCGTCAACCCCGGCTACCGCCCGGGGGACATCGTCGTCATCCGCGACCATCTGCGCCTCTCCGCGCTCTCTCCGCTCCGCGGCCCCCACGACCCCGAGTTCGGCCCCCGCTTCCCCGAC
>JAZUKQ010000145.1:0-4152 GCA_045643325.1 Kiritimatiellia bacterium
GTCGAGCGGATCGACGAACGCGTTCATGCCGGCTTCGCGGCAGACGCGGAAGTCGTCCTCGCCGTAGGCCGGGGCCTGGTGGACGAGGCCGACGCCATCGTCCGTGGAGACGTAGTCGTCGTTGAGGACGCGGAAGCAGCCCTCGGCCGCGAAGTCGGAATAGTACGGGAAAAGCGGCTCGTAGGTCCAGCCGAGCAGCTTATCGCCCTTCATCCGCGCGACAACCTCGTACTGGTCCTCTTTCTTGAAGAGCGTGGAAAGGCGCGCCTCGGCCATGACGTAGCAGGGCCTGGCGTCGTCGGTGAGGTCGCGGACGACGAGGTAGTCGATTTTCGCGCCGGCGCAGATGGCGAGGTTCTCGGGGAGCGTCCACGGCGTGGTCGTCCAGACGAGAAGGTAGGTCGTGCCCCAGGCGGGGTCCGCGCCGGAGAGCGCCTTCATGCGCACCGTGACGGCCGGGTCCTGGACGTCTTTGTAGTTGCTCCCGGCCTCGAAGTTGGAAAGCGGGGTCGAGAGCTTCCACGAATAGGGCATGATGCGGTGGCTCTTGTAGATGCGCCCCTGGTCCCAGAGCTGCCGGAAGGCCCACCAAACGCTCTCCATGAACCCGAAGTCCATGGTCTTGTAGTCATGGTCGAAGTCGACCCACCGGCCCATGCGGGTGACGGTGCGGCGCCATTCCGAGACATACTTCAGAACCATCGAACGGCACTGCTCGTTGAACTTGTCGACGCCGAGGCTCTTGATCTCGTGCGCGCCGGAGACCCCGAGCGCGTCCTGAGCGAGCGCCTCGATGGGAAGCCCGTGCGTATCCCAGCCGAAACGGCGATCGACATGGAAGCCGCGCATCGTCTGAAAGCGCGGAATGATGTCCTTGATTGTGCCGGCGAGAAGATGGCCGTAGTGCGGAAGCCCCGTGGCGAACGGAGGTCCGTCGTAGAAGACGTAGTCGCGGCCGCCCTTCTCGAGGGACTTCTTGAAAATCTCGTTTTCCTCCCAAAAGCGGAGTGTCTCGAGTTCCGCGGCGGGAAAATCGACTTTGTTGGATACAGGCTCGTACATTCTGATGACTCCAATCGAAAAAGTCATTTTACCACAAAACCATCCTCTCCGCCACACCCGCGACGGAGGAGGTGTCGAAACTTTCGTCCATCGCGTTCCAGAGAGGGTTTCCGGAGCGGACACGCGCTCCTTTCCCCGCGAGACGGCACGGCTCTTGACCGTCCCTCCAAGTTGTGAGAGGATGTCCGGACGGTTCGGAGTTAGGTGACAGGCATGTCCGGACCCGCGACCGTTCCGACATGAAAACTCCCGACACCTCCGCCCCCGCGCCTTCCCGCGACCCCGAGTGGGACGACACCGCCAAAGCCGCGTGGCCCGCCCCGTTCGAGCACGTCGTCGTCCCCTCCTCCGCCGACGGCTCCGGACAACACGCGATTCTCTTCCGCGCGCCGGCCCCCGGCCGTCCGCTTCTTGTGAGCCTCCACACGTGGAGCGCGGGCTATCTGCAGAGAGACCCCCGCGCCGCCGAGGCCGTCTCCCGCGGCTGGAACTACATCCATCCCGACTTCCGGGGATACAACAACCGCTTCGAGGCCATGGGCGGCCCGCCCGTCGTCTCCGATATTCAGGACGCCGTCCTCTACGCCATCCAAGAAACCGGCGCGGACTCCGAGAATGTCCACATCCTCGGCGCGTCGGGCGGCGGTCACGCGGCGCTCCTCGCCTTCATGAAACTCCCCTACCCCGCGAGGTCGTTCTCCGCGTGGGTCCCGATCAGCGACATCGAGGCCTGGTTCCTTGAAAGCCGCGGCCGCTCCGCGCGCTACGCCGACGACATCCTCGCCGCGCTCGGATGCACGGAAGCCGCCTTCGACTCCGCCGAGGCCGCGCGCCGCTCCCCGCTCCTCATGCCCTTTCCCGCCCACCGCGACGGCGCGGAGCTCTTCATCTATACGGGCATCCACGACGGCTACACCGGCTCCGTCCCCACCAGCCAATCCATGCTGATGTACAACCGGCTCGTCGGCGAGATGAAATACGGCACGACCGATCCCGACTCGCTCTTCGCAAAAGCCGCCGCCGACCCCGACCTCGTCGCCCCGGCCGCCTTCGCCGCCGTTCTCGCCCGTCGGACCGACTCCCGCGCGACGGCTTCGGCCCCGAGACTCGGCGACCGCGCCGTACATCTCGCGCGCGACTTCCAAAACATCCACCTCCGCGTCTTCGAGGGCGGCCACCAGCAGCTGGACTGCGCGCTCGACCTCCTCCCCGCGAAACGCTAGCCCCGCTTCCGCCCCGCGAAAAGCCCCGCCCTGCCGAGCCGCGAGACGCCCGGGGCGCGGACGGCGGGCCGTTTAAGAATGATGAGAGAATTTCAGACAATCCTTCCGCTTCTCGGGGCCGCCGCGTCGCTTTCCCTTGCGGACGTCCCGCCCCCGGCCGCGACGGATTCCGACGGATTCCGGGAGATTCCGGTCATCGCGACGCCCGTCGAGGCGCAGCCCATGACGGGGCTCGTCTTCTGGTGCGACCAGGCGGAGGACCTCGACAAAGAATACAACAAGGCCATCGCCCTCGAGTTCGCCTACCTTCTTCCCTGCGACTATGTGCGGGGAAAGTCCGGCGGCTCCGTCGTCTACGACTGGACGAAACTCGAAAAGCTTCTCGACGGCGTCGCGGGCCGGGGCCATCAGGCCGTCCTCCGCTTCCGCTACGAGTATCCCGGAAGCAAGGACGTCGACCGCATGCGGCCCGGCGCGACGGCGGTCCCAGCGTACATCAAGGCGCTTCCAGACTATCTGGAGACATTCTCCCCGGATCCCGGAGGGGACGGTCCGACGCGCTATGCCGACTGGTCGAACGCGGAGCTCCGGGAATTCACCGCACGGTTCTACGCGGACTTCGCGGCGCGCTACGACCGCGACCCGCGGATCGCTTTTCTAGAGGTCGGATTCGGCCACTGGTCGGAGTATCATATCCACGGAACGCGGCTCCAACTCGGGAAAAACTTCCCCGACAAGGCCTATCAGACGGCGTTTTTCCGCCACATGGACTCGGTCTTCCGGTTCCTTCCTTGGGTGGTCTCGATCGACGCGGCCGACGGCGAGCGCGCCCCGCTCCTCGACGACGCCTCGCTTCTCGCGCTTCCCTTCGGGTTGTTCGACGACTCCTTCATGCACAAGAACCACGAGATCGGCAGCGCGGACGGCTACAATGAGCGCTGTTGGAACGCGCTTTCCGACGCCGGCGGGACGCCCCGCTGGCAGAAAGCCCCGTCTGGCGGGGAAATCAGCTACTATTCGTCCCGGGACCAGCACGAGTTTTTGAGGGCGAAAGGCCTCTACGGCGTCACTTGGGAGCAGGCCGCCGCGAAATATCACATCACATTCATGGTCGCCAACGACGCGCCCGAAGGGAAATACGCCCCTCCGGAACGGGTTCTCGAAGCCTCGCTCTCGAGCGGATACCGCTTCCGCGTCCTCTTTTTCCGAAGCAAGGAGGGAGCCTCCCGCGTCGCCGTACGAAACGAGGGCGTCGCCCCGCTCTACAAAGACGCGTACGTCGCCGTCGACGGAGTCCGCTCCGCGGAATCCCTCAAAGGGCTCCTTCCCGGCGAGTCGAAAACCTTCGCCGTCGACGCGGGAGGAGCCGCGCCGACGCTCGCGATCGAGTCCGATTTCACGGCGAAACGCCCCATCGGATTCCTCGCGCCGTAAGCGGTCCAGCGGACGCTCCAGCCGCTTCGCCGCCCCGGTTCGTACGCGCCAGCCGCGACACCCGGACTTCGGTACGGTTCGACCGGCAGAAATCATAGACCGAACCGCACCCCATCCGCAAGCCATTTGGAAGCGATACGGTCAGATTCGTCCCCTTCGTCCCCTCGTACGCGAACCGGAAGTCGTTGGACGCGGTTCGCACCTCGCCAAGGTCAAGCAAACGAGATATTCGGAAAAACTTCATTGCATGATGATACGGGTGAACGACCACTATATGCTACGAAGATCCCAACCTAAAAGTCTGAAATCACGTCCACGATTGTGCTGTGTCCGCCACCGGGCCTCGGAGTCGTCTGGACAGCCGGCCTCAGGACGCCGAGCCGATCAAGAAACAGGGTGTCGCGCCGGATTGATTCCGTCGACCAGCGGTACT
>JAZUKQ010000146.1:0-11412 GCA_045643325.1 Kiritimatiellia bacterium
CGTCCGGCGCGCTCGCGCTGGGTTCCACCCGCCGCATCGGCGTCGAGTCCTCCGGGGCCGACGCCGGCGCCATCGCCTTCCCCAACCGCGCCTACCTCTGGGGCTTCGGGACGACCGACACCGATGCCGGGAACAACCAGATCTGGGCTGCGATGGTCTCTCCGCACGGCGCCTCCGTGGCCGCCGTCAACGGCGCCAGTTTCGTCATCGGCGGCGACCAGACCGGCATCGACGGCGACCTCACGCTCAACTGCGGCCGCATCGTCCTCGGTACCGCCACATCGGCCACTCTGCTCGATGTCGACGTCAATGTCGTCGGCGGCGGCACGACGCTCGCCTTCGGCGCCGCCTCGGCGAACGCCATCGCCGGGAAAAACCTGACCCTGAAGGACGTCGGCGGCCATCCCGCGAAACTGGAAATCCCCGCCGGAACGACGGCATCGTGCGAGCGGCTCTACATTTCCGGCATGGACGGCGTCCCCGTCTCCATCGAGCGCGGCACCTGGGGGGCGACGGGCTCTGGCGCCGATTTCATCGACAACGCGCACTTCGTCGGCTCCGGCGTGCTCTACGTCCGCCGAGACGACCTCGTCCGCCCGACCTTGCTGCTGGTCCGGTAGCTAGTCGCCGAAGGGGAAGCGGAAGTCGTCCCTCGTGCGACGGGCCCATTCGACCGTCATGGCGCGCAATTCGTCGCGCTTGGCGTGGAAGCGGCTGTTGAAGACGAGGTTGCATTCCTCGTAGGGGTCTTCGGCGAGGTTGAACAGCATCCAGTCGTCGCCTTCCGTGCAGACGTATTTCCAGCCGTCGAGCGTCACCACGCCGCGATAGGAGCGGTCGCAACTGTCCCCGTGGCCCGTGGGCCGGACGTTCTGGAGATAGGCGGAGCGCGGCGGATCCACAACTCTCCCCCAACCGCGCAAGGCCGGCGAGTAGTCGAAGCCGGGCAAATCCGGCGAAACGCCGATTCCGGCGATTCCGAGCGACGTCGGAAGAATGTCGACGTGATTGATCGGATAGGGGAGGACGGCGTTTTCAGCGTGGTTCATCGAGTGGTAGTTCCCGCCGTTCCACGCGATGAAGGGGATGTTCGTCGCCTCCTGCCAGGGGCACGTCTTCTTGAACTGGCCGTGCGAACCATGCATATCGCCGTGGTCGCTGAAGAAAAAGACCCAGGTGTCCTGGTCCAGATTCTCCCGGCGCAGGGCGTCGAGGACGCGCCCGACGTTGTCATCGAGGTTCTCGACCATCGCATACATGCCAGCGAGGTCCTGGCGAGCGATTTTCCGAACGCGCTCCACATGGGCGACGTTGGGGCGGAGTTGCAGGGACTGCGCCTGGAAATGGCGTGCGTTTCCGGCGGGGGCGAGGTACGGATTGTGCGGGGGCTGCACGGAGAGGACGGCGAAAAACGGGCGCTTCCCGCGTTCGGGCGCGTGCAGGTAGTCCAGCAGCATGTCCGTTAGGTCGTCCGTTTCATACCCTGGAAGGCGTCGGTGCGGGACCTCGGTGCCATCCTCCAGATGGCCGTGCACCCAGCAGTCGAACTGGAGATTGTTGTTGTCGTATCCGATCCAGCGGTCGAAGTGTCCCCGACGCTCCCGTGGCACGGTCTCAAGGCAGGAGCGCCGATGCTCGGATTCACGGATGCCGGCGAGATGCCATTTCCCGAAGTAGGCGGTGTCGTAGCCGGCGGCGGAGAAGCGGTCGGCAGCGGTGGGCATCTCCGCGGGAATCGGGTACTCATGTCCCGGAACGCAACGGTGCGGGTATTCGCCGGTCAGGAGCGAACCGCGGAACGGGCAGCAGAGCGGAAAGCCTGAAACGGCGTTGCGGAAGTTGAACCCGCTGCCGGAGAGGCGGTCGAGATGGGGCGTATGGGAGTTCGGGTCTCCATTGCAGGACAGCGAGTAGCCGGGTTGCTGGTCCGAGAAGATCCAGAGGATGTTGGGATGCTTGGTTGCCATGGAGGGGTCCTTCTTATCGCGCATCGGTTTGCCGTGGGACGACGTCGGCGGTTTCGACGAGCCAGCGCAGGGTGCGCTCCCGCAGGGCGTCGACGGTTTCGCGGTAGCGGGAATCGTCGATGGCGTTGCGGGTCTCGCCGGGATCGGAGACAAGGTCGTAGAACTCGTCCCGCTCATAGAGCCGGTAGACGTACTTGGCTGTCTTCGTGCGGCACATGACGGCCTTGCCGTGCCAGGGGCGTTCGTCGCTGGTCTGGAGCTTGAGCCGGGGATAGTAGAGGCTTTCGGGATCGTGGGCGCTCGAGGACTCGAGCTCCATCGACTGGGTTTCGCCCCTGCGCCGCCCGCCTTCGCAGAACACGGCGTCCCGGTGTTCGTCCGGGGCGTCCGCAAGAAGGGGGAGGAGGGATTTCCCGAAGCGGTCGAATTCCGGGTCGACGCCGGCCAGGTCGTAGATGGTCTCCGACAAATCGACCAGTTCCGTAAGCGCGTCGCGGACGCCGGGGCGCACGGGGACGGAACGTGGCGGCTTGATGACGAAGGGGACGTTCACAAGGCAGTCGGGAAAGGCGTTCTGGGCCTTTTCAACGAGTCCGAAATCGCCCGTGAAGTCGCCGTGGTCGGAGAACAGGAAGACCGCTGTGTCGTCGTAGAGACCCCGTTCGCGAAGCGCATCGAGAAGCTGCCCGAACTGGTTGTCCAGGCGCGCGCACATGCCGTAGTAGGTCGCGCGAAGCTCGTTCCAGCGCGCCTCGTCCCAGCGTTCCAGGTTCTGCCCCTCCCGGATGCCGGTGAGGAGCATGGGCTCGCCCTCCTGGGGGCGGGAGCGCCTGGGGGGGAGCTTGGAGCGGTCGATACGGCTGAAGAACGGCTCCTCGACCGCGTAGGGGGGATGGGGGAAATCGAGGGGGAGGTAGAGGCAGAAGGGCTTGTCCCCCTTGTATGAGCGGATGAAATCGATGGCGCCAAGAAGCATCATCCAATCGCCGTCGAGAAACGGGCCGCCATCGTCCGATTCCAGCCGCCCCCGGTAGAAACTGAAGAATCCGTCGGACTCCGGCGCGCCTCTCCAGTCCTTGCAGTTCGAATGCGAGTTCGGGGCGGGCCGACGTCCGCCGTGGCGCTGGACAAACGCCTCGTCCGGCCGGAATTTGACGTCGCAATCCCCCGAGAAGTCGCCCCCTCCCCGAGGGCCCCTACCCGGGATGAGGTCGTTTTTCCCGCCCCACCATACGTAGTACCCGTTTTCGCGCAGGACGCGCAGCATCGTGGGTTCTCCGGACTCGTTGTGGAGCATATGGAACATGGTCCGATGGCCGCGGACATGCGGATACCAGCCGGTCATGAAACTGCACCGGCTCGGTGTGCAGACGGGATTCTGGCAGAATGCGTTCCGGAAGGAAACGGCCTCCGAGCGGATCAGCCGGTCGAGGCACGGCGTGGAGGCGGCCGGGTTTCCGTGGGCGCCCATCACGTCGGAACGCCACTGGTCCGGATTGAACAGGATGATGTTGGGCTTGCGGTCGGGCATGGCCGGGGAAATCTCCGCGTTTGGATGTCCGGTCATTCTACAATAGAACACTCGCGTCGTCACGGGAAAAGCACGGGTGTGGCAAAACGTTGTCCCCGGACTGCCGCCTGGCGCAACCGAGGATGTAACGACCTCGTGACGCGGATAGAAAAAATCGCGGAGGGTCTGTGATGAACCTCCGCGAACATAGAAGACAGGTGCCACGGCGTTCTAGACCGCGCTACTGCCGGCACCAAGCAAGGAACTCGATGCACGGAGTTACCGTCAGCGCCACCATTCTACTCCTCGCGGCGGCCGCATTGCAAGCGGAAATTCCGGACGGCTACTCCTGTGCATTGCGTCAGAATAAAGGACACCATGCGGGACCGGAGGCGAAAAACATGCGATGCCCTTCCGTCAAATACAGGACACCGTGTATCATGGAGCCATGAGTACTATGAGCAGAACAGCAACGCATGAATACATCCTGCGTCAGCAGAAGAACGGTTGGTGTCTTTTCTATTTGACGAATTGCGGGCGAAATTTCACACAATTTCACATTGCCGTCTTTTCGGCGGAATGAAGGGGTTTCCCATCGAAAGAGGAGATGGAGGCCACTCGGCCATGAATCGCCTTGTTGAAATACACACCATAGGTCCGCGGAGGAATCGCCGTCTTCATCCAGCCATCTGCATTTTTGAGTACTGTGCATGGGCCGAACATGACGTGGCCGCCTAGATTGTAACTGGACGGCGGGGAGTCTGTCCCCTACGAATCAGCGCTCCGCCTTCAGCGTCCCGTTCGCGCGGCGCTCGTACATCGTCTCGCCGATGGCGCGGGCGGCGGAGCAGAGGTCGCGGTAGGGGCGGTCGGTGCCGTCGACGAAGCCGCACTGGTACGCCTCGCCGTCGCCGCGCCCGATGAGCGGCTGGTCTCGGTACTGGAACCAGTGGCAGCCGACGAGGAGCGGATGCGCGAGCGCCCCTTCGACGAAGCGCGCGTACGAGCGTCCGCGCTCCGCCTGGTCGCCCACCGGGCAGAGGCTCGCCTTGAACATCCCGCGGTCCATGCACCCGAAGTGGAACTCGCCGAGCAGAATCGGCTTCTCCACGCCGCCGTCCATGATCTTCTTCGACAGGTTGAAGATCGAGTTGGCGTAGGCGTTGACGGAGACGACGTCGCAGTGCTTCGCCGCCGCGTTCCAGAGGAGGCCGCTCTGTCGGAAGCCGACGAACCGGCAGCCCAGGTAGAGCTTGCCCGGCGCCAGGGCGGCGATCGCCGCCTTGACCGTCCGGAAGTAGCGCTCGAACCATTCGGTCTGGAAGTCGTTGCGGAACTCGCGCCAGCCCGGGCCCTTGGGCTCCGCCGAGATGGTCTTTGCGGCCTCCCAGTCGGAAAAATCCGTTCCCCACGCGGCGTTGAGGGCGGCGACGGTGCCGTACTTCGCCTGGGCGCGCCGGAGCAGTTCGCGCTTGGCCGCGCATTCGGCGTACGGCGCGGCGACCGCCTTGGCGACGCAGGGGTTGAACTGCAGCTCGTTGTCGAAGAAGAAGCCGATGCAGAACGGGTCGGTCTTCGCGCGGCGCGCGGCGGCGTCCTCGCGGAAGCGCTTCGCCATGTGCGTGCGGAGGGCGCTCTCGAAGGCGGGGTCGAAGACATCGTAGAACTTCAGCCCGCCGGGGACATGGGGGATGGAGCGCTCGTTTTCGCCGAGCGTGACGACATACGGCATCGTGGCGGCGGCGAGCAGTTCGCGTCCGGACCAGTTGCCGATGGTGTTCTGTCCCCAGGCGGGGAGGCGGCGCTGGACGAAGGCGTAGTAGTCGGCGAGGTAGTCGTCCTTGCCGAACTTGAGGCGCAGATTCCAGTCGGGGTACGCCATCTGGTTGCCGGGCGGCACCGGCGCCGTGTGCCAGTCGGGGTGCTTCGAGCCGTCGGAGGAGTCGGTGTTGTTGCGCACGACGTCGATGCCGGTCGAGAAGAAGAGGTGTCCCTCGGGCGTGACGAGCCACCACTTGCCGCCGACGCGCTCGGTGCGGAAGTGGCCGGTCGCGCGAAGCGTCGGGCCGTCCTTCCAGCCGCCGAAGCGGTCCCACGAGGCGGGGCGGGGCGAGACGTCGATCTCGGCGGTCTCGCGGACGAGGTCGGCGCGGAGGTCGTCGTCGGAATGCACCTTCTCGGGCCATTCCGTATGGGCGAACTGCCCGTACCGGTCGATGAACGGGAAGAACGAGGCGGCGGGAATGGCGCGCGCGGCGTCGGGCTCCCCCTCCAGCCGCAGATTGGACAGGCGGCAGTCCACCACCCAGCGGAATTCGTCCTCGTAGGGCCACTGGCACTGGAACTCGATGGCGTTGACGTGGTGTGTGTCGATGAGGAACGGTCCGGGCGCGCCGTCGGGCGAGGCGTAGATTTCGGGATGCGGCAGGAGGAGGCGCATGGTGCCCTTCTCGCCGGGATTGAGGGCGATGCCGGTGTTGATGGCGCGGTTCTTCGTGAAGTTGGCGACAGCGTGGTCGGCGGCCTCGGAGTTGGCGCCGCCGCTGGAGACGTGCATGGTGAGGCGCATCTGGCGGTCGGGCGAGCGGTTCTCGACATCGACGGCAAGCCATTTGCCGCCGGAGAGGTCGAGCGAGCGGCGTCCGGCAGGCGGGTCGACGCGCAGACCGCAGGACCACTCGGCGCTGGGCATGCGGAGCAGGAGGGCGTCGTCGCTTTCGCGTTCGAGAACCGCGCCGTGGACGGACTGGAGCGTGCCGGAGGAAAAGCCGAAGGACGGCACGGCGGGAGCCTGCGGCTCCGTGGGCGCAGGGGGCTTCGGTTCGGCCAGTTTCGTCGTTCCCTTCGCAGCTTCCGGTTCCTGAGCTTCCGGGGCCGCTACGGGCGTCGATGTCTCCGGCCGCGTCGGGACTTTTGGCGCCGAGGAGAAGACAAACCAGCCGATAGAGCCGAGGAAGAGGATTAAGAAGCCGATGAAGAACAGGAATTTCATGGCGTGTACAGGCTTTCGCCAAAGGCGCGCGCGGCGGCGGCCATGGCCGGATAGGGACGGTCGCAGACACCGACGAAGCCGATCTGGAACGCCTCGCCGTCGTCGCGCCCGACGAGGGGCTGGTCGCGGTACTGGAAGTAGTGGCAGCCGACGACGCAGGGGTTGCCGAGGGCGCCGCGCACGAAGCGCGCGTAGGCCTCGGCGCGCGCCGTCTGGTCGGGCGCGGGGCATGGACCGGCCGCGAACATCCCGCGGTCGCGGCAGCCGAACGTGAACGCCCCGAGGAGCAGCGGGCGGTCCGGCGCGGCGGCGGTGCCGAGCGGGCGCAGCGAGGAGGCGTCGCGCTCGTGCACGTCGGCCATGAGCACGTCGGCGGATTCGGCGGCGGCGTCCCAGGCCGACGCGGGCTGCTCCATGCCCGCGAAGGCGGCGGCGATGTACAGGCGTTTCGGGGCGAGCGCCTTGATGGCGGCGCGCGCGGCGCGGAAGTACCGGCGGAGCCATTCGAGGCGGAACTCCTCGGCGTCGGCGGCGAACCCCGCGCCGGGGAGCGGTGTCGGAAGCGCGACAAGCGAGGGCCAGGTGACGAGGTGCGTCCCCCAGGCCGCGTTGATGGCATCGAGGGTGCCGTATTTGGCGCGGACGCGCTCGAAGAAGGCGTTTTTGGCGGGGGACGAGCGGAAGTCCTGCGCCATCATGACGGGGATCATCACCTCAAAGGGCAGCTCGTTGTCCACGGAGAGGCCGAGGCAGAGCGGGTCGTCCACGGCGGCGGCGACGGCGGCCTCGGTGCGGGCCTGGTCGAGGACGCCGGCGCGGAAGCGCGCCTCGAACTCCGGGTGGAACACGTCGTAGATGCGCGTGCCGGGGAGGCGCGGCGCCTTGGCGGGTTCGGCGAGGAGCAATAGGTACGGCGTGCGGCCGGCGGCGGGGAGGTGCCAGGCGCCCCAGCGGCCGACGGTGTTCATGCCCCAGTCGGCGAGGCGCGCGTGGATGTGGCGGTAGTAGTCGGCGAGGTAGTCGATCTTGCCGAACTTTCGCTGGAGGTTCCAGTGCGTGAAGGCCATGCGGCCGTTCTTCGGCGGCGGCGTCTCGTACCAGTCGGGGTGGCGGAGGCCGTTCGCGGCGTCGGTGTAATGGCGCAGCGTGTCGAGGCCGTGCGAGAAGAAGAGGCGGCCGGCGGGGTCGACGAACCACCAGCGGCCGTCGACCTTCTCGACGCGGAACGCGCCGGTCGCCTCGCGCACGGGACCGTCGCGCCAGCCGCCGTATTCGTCCCATGAGGACGGCGCGGGACGCAGAGCGGCGCGCTCGCGCTCCAGGTCCTGGGCGAATTCCCGCTCGTCATGGACCTTCTCCGGCCAGTCCGCGTGCGCGAACTGGCCGAAGCGGTCCACAAACGGGCGGCGCAGCGCGTCGTACGGAATCGCCGGGGTGGCGAGACTGTAGCGTGGGGACACCATGGACTAGCGGACGAGGAACAGGGTGCAGGGCTGGGCCGGGCACTCGTAGCATCCGATGTCGATCTTGTCGAACAATACGCGCGGGTTTCCATCGAGGTCGACGGCCGGCAGGAGGGCGATGCCGGTCGTGCCGTGGCCGAAGGCCGGCCCACTCGGGTTGAGATGGAAGTCGCCGGCGTCGTAGTTCCGGAAGACGGAGGCCGCGGAGTCGACGAGGAGGTTGTCCTTGCTCTTGGTGCCCGAGTCGCCGATCAGAACGTCGTCGGTGATGTTGTTCAAATAGCTGAAGCCGCTGCCCGAGCTGAAGTCCAGCATGGCGGACGTGCACCGGCGCTTGGCGGTCTCGTAGTTGCCGACGATGATGCAGTCGCGGACGGGGACGTGCCACGACGTGCAGTAGAGTCCGGCGGAGCCGTTGGGAAGTTCGCCCGTGACCGTGTTGGTGACGATGGTGCAGCTCTCCAGCGCCGTGCGGTCGTTGCCGCCGCCGTAGCGGACGCCGGCCGTGCCGGCCTTGGCCGGGTCCGAGGAGATGTAGCCGTTGTAGGCGATGAGCAGGTTCGAGAGCCTGCCGTCCTTGACGCCGTACTCGATGAAGACGGCGCCGCCGGCGTAGTTCTTGTCGTTGGACGTGCCGGAGACGACGTTGTTGGAGACGACGCAGTGCGTGACGATGCCGCCCTGGCCGCCGAGCACGATGCCGCCGCCCGCCGCGTTGCCGTTGTTGGCCGTCGCGGTGCCGTCGCGGATGACGCAGTTGGACACGATGCCGGCCGCGACGCGAAGGTTGCCGCCGTACTGGTTGACGACGCGGCCGTTCTCCAGCGTGACGTTCTCGACGCGCGCGGCGGCGTTGTTCACCTGCAGCACACGGTAGCGCCACGTGTCCGCCGTCTCCTGCGTGTTGCGGAAGACGACGTCCTCCGGCGACGCGCCGAGGCCGCGGATCGTCACCGCCTTGGTGACGTCGAGCTGCCCCGCGAAGGGATAGACGCCCGCGCCGACGAGGATGAGGGTGTCGTCCACGGCGTCCGCGAAGGCGTCCTGGACGGTGGCGTAGCCGGTCTCGGGCGTGTCGTACGGGAACGCGGCTCCGGCGTTGCCCGCCGTGACGTAGACTGTCTGCGCCGTGAGGGACACGAAGTTCTCGTAGGTCATCTCCGCGTCGTCCGCGCCGGTCGCCGAGGCGCGCACGGTCACGGTGTAGTGGCCCGGCACATCGAACGTGCGGGTGAGGGCCGTGTCGGTCGTCACCACCGGGTCGGAGCCGTCGCCGAAATCGACGGTGTACGTGACGGTCTGGCCCGCCGGGACATTCTGCGCCGAGAGCGTGAACGAGGCCGTCACGGGGGCGTAGGTGTGCGGGAGGGGCGCGGCGTACGCGAAGGAGACGGTCATCTCGCTCTTCTGGTACTCGTAGCAGCCGATGTCCACGGGGCCGCTGGTGCGCGGGGCCTTCGCGAGGTCGGTCGCGGACGCGCCGGAGCGGGAATCCGTGGCGCCGACGTCCACGAGGGCGCTTCCGGGGGCGGGGCGGTAGTCGGCGTTCGCGTAGTCGGCGAAGGCGGTGGAGTCGATGAGGACGAAGTCGCTCAGGCTCGCGAAGCGGGCGGCGTCGTCCGAGGCGAGTTTCTGGAACTCGCTCGCCACGACGTTGCCGCTCCAGTTGGCGAGGGCGCTGTCGGAGGAGCGCCTGTTGGCGAACAGGACGCAGTTGGCGAAGTTCGCGAGCGACCCGCCGTAGCGGAAGAAGCCGAATTCGGCATTGTCGACGACGGTGCAGTTCCAAATCTCGAGGTTCTTGCCCGCGCTGTAGATGCCGCCGTTGGCGTTGGCGTAGACGAGCGTGTCCTCGATGGTCTTCGCGGGGTCGCCCTGCAGGCTCAGGCCGCCGCCGCGGTTCTGGCCGCCGGTGATTTTGCCGCCCCGGACGATGCAGCGCGAAATCTTTCCGCCCTGGACGAAGATGTTGGCGCCGCCCCAGTATTGGTCCGTCGGGTTGGTGCAGACGCCGTTCTCGACGGTCGAATCCTGCACGGTGCCGGCGAGCAGGAAGACGTTGCCGCCGCGCGCCGGGACCGTGCCCCCGGACACCGTGCAGCCGGACACGAGCGCGGAGGCGTTGTTCATGAAGACGTTGCCGCCGATGCCGCTGGCGTTGTCGACGATGGAGCCGCCGGTAACCGTGGAGTTCTCGATCGTCGCGTCCAGAAGGAAGGCGTTGCCGCCGCGGTTCTTCGCCGTGCCGTTTTCCAGGACGCAGTCCGAAATCGTCGAGGATCCTTCGGCGTAGACATTGCCGCCGCCCTGGCTGTTGTTGTTCGAGGTCGTGGCGCCTCCGGAGAGCGTGGCGCCGGAGATGGAACCGGCCAGCAGGTAGAGGTTGCCGCCGCTCTGGGTCGCCGTGCCGCCGGACATCGAACCGCCCGTGATGGAGCCGACGGAGTTGTGCAGATAGACGCTGCCGCCGAGGTCGGCCGAACCGCCGGTGAGGACGCAGTCCTCGAGGTGCCCCTGGTAGATCCAGACGTTGCCGCCGCGGTTCTGGGTGCCGCCGGACGTCGAGCCGCCGGAGATGGTGCAGTTCCGGAGAGTGCCCTGGTCGAGGCAGACGTTGCCGCCGCGGTTCTTCGCCGTGCCGCCGGAGATGACGCAGTCGACGACGAGCGAGGCCGTGGAGCTCGAATAGATGTTGCCGCCCGCGTTGTAGCTGCTGTTTCCGTAGGCGGTGCCGTCGCGGATGACGCAGTCGACGACGGTGCCGCCGGACATTTCGATGGCGCCGCCCTTGTCGGCCTTGGAGATGTCCGAGACGCCGACGATGGTGACGTTCGTGACCATGGAGCCCGCGGCCGTGCGGAGGGTGCGGTTGGCGCCGGAGGACTGGATGACGACCTCGTCGCGGGAGGCGCCTTCGCCGACGAGTTTCGCCTTGAGGTTGGGGCCGTACTGCGTGGAGGTCGTGTAGGTGCCGGGGGCGACGTGGATGACATCGTCGGCCGACGTGGCGACGGAAATCGCCTTGTCGATGGTGGCGAAGGGCAGGACGTCGCTTTGGCCCGAGTTGTCGTTGTTGCCCGTGGTGGCGACGTAGTAGTCCGCGGAAAGCGCGGAAAAGGAGGAAAGGACAAGGGCGCCGGACGCGGCGGCCAGCCAATGGATCTTCTTCATCGTAAAACCTATCTCAGTCTTGGGGATGGAAGGGAATGGGGGATGTCGCAAACGCCTCGGCGGGAACCCGGTATCGCACGGATGGCGCCGTTGCGTAAGGCGTACTCTAGCACTCCATCACCATGGCGTCAATGCTTCCCGAGAAGAACACACTTATCCCGCTTTTTTTATAGAATGAGAGTTTGTGTTATTGGATATGTGCGCTCAAGGCGTTGTTCTACGCCTGGCCAAGCCCTGGATGGAGCTGTCTCGGATCTGCCCAGGCGCGCTTTTTCGGGCGGCCGGAAATGTACCGGACCATGCATCTTA
>JAZUKQ010000147.1:0-3328 GCA_045643325.1 Kiritimatiellia bacterium
GGCGATGAGGAAGAATCCTTCTTCTTCGATGAACGGTTAAACGCGCCTCCCCGCCTTGTAACGGTAAACGCGCCTCCGACCAAGGAGGGGAGGCGCATTTACCTTGTCACTTCACCAGAATGAAAAATCGTGAAACTCCAGGTAAAGGATCCCTTGACATGCCCGAACATCTCGCTTTCGAGGAGGTTCTCGGGGATTGCCGCGCAGTTGACGGCCACCCAGGGCTTGTTCGCGCGCGTCGAGTTGCGGTGGATGGTCTTCGCAATGACCTCCTTGCCCGTGCCGGACTCGCCGTTGATGAGCACGGTCGCCGCGGTCGGCGCGACCTTCTGGATCATGTCGCAGACGTTCAGCATCATCGGCGAGGATGCGATCAGGTTCTCAAAGCGGTACCGGACCGGACGGTCGACGGCGCCCGCGGACGACTGCCCTTTCGCGATCTTCTCCTCCGCACGGCGAAGGCACGCCACCATGTCGTCGACCTTGAACGGTTTCGTCAGGTAGTCGAAGATTCCGGACTTCATCGCCTCGATCGCCGTTTCCACGCTGGCATACGCCGTCAGGAGAATCACGGGCATGGACGGATAGAGCGCCTTGACCTCCTTGAAGAGCGACATGCCGTCCATCGGCGACATCCTGAGATCGGTCACGACAATCTGAATCTCGCCACTCTTGACTATCTCCAGCGCCGCCGGACCGTCCTTCGCGGTCTCGACCTCGAATCCGTTCGCCTTCAGGAGACTTTTCATAAGAAGAAGGATCCGCGGCTCGTCATCGACAATGAGAATCTTTGTCATAAGTGAACATATTATATCACATTCCACTTGGCATGGTTCGTGCTTCACCTTTTTCTGAATGAAACTGCAGCTGACAAAAACGAAGACGATTGAAATCGGCTTGGGCGGCAAGGGCGACAGGAATTCGTCCTCGGCTGACATCACCGGCGTCGAGCTCTTCTCCGGCGATGCGCGCGGCTGCCCGGCGGTTCGCCTGGCCCGCCGCAAGGGCGCCTGGCATCTCCTCGCCGCCGGGTTCGTCCCCGCGCCGCAGGGCGAGTTGCCGGAGAAGTGGGAGGACACGCCGAAGCAGCCGAAATGGGAACTCCCGACGGCGTTCCAGTCTCCGCACGCCGCGATCGTAGTCAACTCGTCCCAGTCCATCTTCACCCAGGCGACCGCCGAGACGATTCTCAACAGCATCTCCCTCGGCCTGAACGCACCCGCCGCGGAAAAGGCCCAGTCCGGCGAAAAGAAGCGCATCGGCATCCGTCGCGCCGCGTCGGCCTCCGAGCCCGCCGCCAAGCCCGCCCAGAACGGCAAGGCGCCGGAATTCCCGAAACCGGGCATCCCCGTCTCGGAAAACGGCATGCGCTTCGCGGTGCGGCCCGTCGCCGAGCAGGGCTTCCACCTCGAGGCGGCGCTTCCGGAGTTCCAGGCCCTCTGGCTCTCCCGCCTTCTTCCCGAGGGCCGCCGGCCGACCGCCTCCTCGATCCAGCTCCGCGACGCCGCGCTGATGGCCTCCGTCCTGGCCCAGCCGGAATTCGTCCAGAACAAGGGCAATGCGCTCGCGGTCTTCGTGGGCGCGCACGACATCCACTTCGCCGGCTACAAGGCGGGGGCGCCCGTCCTGTGGCGCAAGTGCCCCGTCCCCGGCGGCACGATCGCCCTGCGCGAGGCGGTCAAGCGCGGGCTCGGGGTTGACGACACGCTCGTCGACTCCGTGCTGGACGACTCGCTCATCGACCCCCGAAGCGCCCTTGAGCCCCTTCTGCATCCGGTGCTCGACGAACTCGAGCTGTCCCGCGCCTACCTCGCCGACCAGCACGCGGTCCGTCCGGGGCGCATCCTGCTGATGGGGCTCTCCGCCGGCGCGGCGTACTGGTGCAAGTACGCGCAGGAATCGCACCGGCTCGAGCTGGCCGCGCCCGGCGTCTTCGATGGGCTCGACTTCCCGGCCAAGCCGAAACCCGGGGATATTGACGAAACCTTGCAAACGGGAGGCGCCATTCCGTTCCTCCCCGTGCTCGGGGCCGCCCTCGCGGCGGCGGAGGTGGAGGGATGAACACGTCCGCGTTCCATCTCAATCTCCTGAAGGAGACGGAGAAGCTCTCCTCCTCCCCGGTCCGTCTCAGGGTCATGCTTCCGGTCGGCGCCCTCCTCTCCTGCGCCGGGATTGCCGTCTGGTGGGGCACTCTTTTCACCCAGCTCATGCTGGCGCAGTCGCAATCGGGCACGATCGAAGACACTCTCAAGGCCAAGGGCGCGGCGCACGCCGCGATCATCAAGGAGATGGACATCGTGCGCGAGCTCCGCCTCGAGGCCGAGCAGCTCGCCGCCTATTCGAGCGGCGTAAGACGGGTCGCCGCCCCGCTCGCGCATCTGGCGGAGGTGATGCCGCTCAAGGTGCAGCTCACGGAGCTCTCCATCCCGCAGCCGCCGCCGATGGACCTCAATCCGCCGAAGGGACAGAAGGGCCCGCCGGCCTGGGGACCGACCGGCACGGTCGAGACGGCCCGCCTCGTGCTGGCCGGGCGCACCACGAAGGAGACTCCCGTCATCTCGCTCATGGAGGCGCTGGGGGATCCGTCGTTCAGTCCGCTCGACACATCCGAGAAGAAGGTGAAGTCCTTCCGCCAGGACGCGGCCGACAGCCAGAAGCGGAAGCTCCTGTCCTTTGAAATCGAATACGTCATGCCGGAGAGGAGGTTCGGGAAATGACCTCGAACGCCTTCCAGAACATGGCGCCGAACGCCCAGCGCTCCTTCCTGCTGACGCTCTGCCTCGCGACGGTGGCGATCCTGGTCTACCTGTTCGCCGTCCAGCCCGCAACCTTTTCCCTCGCCAAGGCGCGCGCGCGGCTCGCGGAGCTCCAGGACCGCGAACAGCGCATGAACCAGGACCTGCGGAACGCCGACAACGTCAAGAAGACCCTCGCCGAGCTTAACGCGGGGCTGAAGCCGTTCGAAGACGCGATGCTCACTCCCCTCCTCGAATCCTACGCCATGCGGGCGAAGTCCATCCTCGACCCGCTCGTCATTGGCGCGGGCCTGACTGACGCGGAGTACACGGACGAGCCGTTCAGGGCCCTTCCCGTCCCGAGGCCCCTGCCCCGGCAGCTCCATACCCGCGCCGCGATCCGGGTCCACGCCCGCGGCAGCTACCAGGCGGCCATCTCCTTCCTGATGCGACTGGAAAAGGAGATGCCGCTCGTCTCCCTCCAGTCCCTCGCGATCACGGCGCAGAACGCCCCCGCCGCGCAGGAAATCGCGATGATCCTCGAATGGCCGGCGAAAGGAAAGGTGACGCGGAAATGAACGCCCTTCTCGTCC
>JAZUKQ010000148.1:0-5299 GCA_045643325.1 Kiritimatiellia bacterium
GCCTCTCGTTCACGCGCGCGTACAAGTTCAAACCGAAATTTATCGAAAAAACCTTTGAAAATCGTTGAAAATTTTAAAACAAGACAATTTTGTTTCTTCGTTTTTATTCGGTTCGGGGCTTCGGGGGCGCGGAAAACAGAATGACTTCGTCCGGGCGGATACGGGCATGATCCGAGGGAATATATTCCGGGTTCGGCCTCTCGTTCACGCGCGCGTACAAGTTCAAACCGAAATTTATCGAAAAAACCTTTGAAAATCGTTGAAAATTTTAAAACAAGACAATTTTGTTTCTTCGTTTTTTATTCGGTTCAAGGCTTCGGGGGGCGCGGAAGCAGAATGACTTCGTCCGGGCGGATACGGGCATGGTCCGAGGGAAGATATTCCGGGTTCGGCTGGAGAGACGGCATGAATTTTGGTAGACTACGGGCGTCCAAAGGAAACCGTCATGTCTGAAATTCTCGAAATCGTGATGATCGTCTCGTTCGGCTTCTCGTGGCCCGCCAACGTCATCAAATCCTACCGCTCGCGGACCGCGAAGGGAAAGAGCCTGATGTTCCTCTGCCTCATCTTCTTCGGGTATGTCGCGGGCATCGCGTCGAAGTTCCTGAATCCGGACTATATGGCGAACTTCTCGTCCAAATGGTACGTGCTGGTCTTCTATATCCTGAATTTGCTCATGGTCGGCGCGGACCTGATTCTGTACGCGCGCAACCGCGCCCTCGACAAAAAGGCCGAGGCGTCCGCCTAGACCGGAGGGGCGCTCACCTGCCGGTAGGCCTCGTAGGCGGCGATTGATACGGCATTGGCGAGGTTGATGCTTCTGGCGTGGGGACCCGGCATCGGAATGCGGAAAAGGGAGTCGGCGTAGCGCCCGTAGAAGTCCGCTGGGAGCCCGGCGGACTCGGAGCCGAAGACAAGCGCGTCGCCGGGCCGGAACGCGATATCGTAGAGCGACCGGGTTCCGTGCGTGGAGAGGAAGAGGAGCCGGGCCGGACGCTCCGCGGCGAGATAGGCGTCCCACGAGTCGTGGACCGTTAGCCGCAGATGCTCCCAGTAGTCGAGCCCCGCGCGCTGGACGCTTTTGTCGTCGAGGTGGAATCCGAGCGGACGGATCAGGTGCAGGGGAATGTCGAGTCCGACGCACAGGCGGCCGATGGCGCCGGTGTTATGCGGAATTTCCGGAGAGACGAGGACAATGGATGACATGGCGGGCATGACGGCTATTTTACCATTTTTTCTCCGGCCACAATGTGAGAACCGGTCGTCGGACCACACGGCGCGGGCGGAAATCCCGCGCGGCGGTACGGAGGCACGGAGAGGGAAATGTGATAGAATCTTGCCCTTGGAGCCGTGCCGGGGAGTTTTTCGCGTTGAGTTCGGTTGCTCGACATCCGAACGCCCGGGAAAGAAAGACATCCGGCCTCCGTGGGATTGACATGCGCTTTATCGTCGTATCTTTCCCTGTTTCTCTGTCAGAACACACAACAGCATGGATATCCGCATCATCGGCGCGAGGGAGCACAACCTCAAAAATGTCTCGGTGGACATTCCCCGGGGAAAACTGACGGTCGTCACGGGCCGCAGCGGCTCGGGTAAGTCGAGCCTCGCGTTCGACACGCTCTTCGCCGAGGGACAGCGCCGGTACGTGGAATGTCTCTCCGCCGCGGCCCGCCAGCTGCTCGACACGCTCCGCCGGCCCGACGTGGACCGAGTCGAGAACCTTCCGCCCGCGCTCGCGATCGCGCAGCACAAGGGCGGCGCGCTCACGCCGCGGTCGACGGTCGCGACCGTCACGGAGCTCATGGACTACCTGCGCGTCCTCTACGCGACGGTGGGCGTCGTCCACTGCCCGGTATGCGGACGCGAGATCCGCCGCACGAGCGCCGAGGAGATGGTCGAGGCGTTCTTGGCGCATCCGGAGCGGACGAAGCTCACGGTCCTCGCTCCCGTCGAGATCGACCGGGCGGCGGGCGGCTACGCGCGGGCGCTCGAGAGCGTGCGCGCGGCGGGCTATGTCCGGGCGCGCGTCGACGGCGAGACGCGGGAGCTCGACGAGCTGGACGCGGAAGCCGGCGCCACCGTCCCCAAGCGGATGGAGGCCGTCGTCGACCGGCTTGTCGTCAAGGAAGGGATGCGCGGGCGTCTGACGGATTCCGTCGAGACCGCGATTCGGATGGGGCTCGGCGTCGTGGGGGCGATAGTGCAGGAACCGGGGGCGGAGGCCCGGGAGGAGTGGATGTCCGACCGGAATCTTTGTCTCGGGTGCGGCCATGTGTTCGACGTGCTGGAGCCCGCCGATTTCTCCTTCAACAGCGCACGCGGCGCCTGTCCGAAGTGCGACGGCCTCGGAGAGGTCGCCGGGCGCGACGGGGCGGCGAAGGTCTGCCCCGCGTGCGGCGGGCGCCGCTTGAAGCCGGAACCGCTCGCGGTCCGGATCGGGGAGACGGGTCTCGGCGACGTGCTCGGAATGACGGTGGACGAGGCCGGCCGCTGGGCCGACGGTCTTCACATCGCGGGGGCGCGGGCGGAGGCGGTGGCGGACGTGGTCCGGGCGGTCCGCGAGCGGCTCCGCTTCCTCCGCGAGGTCGGCATCGGGTATATCGGTCTCGACCGCGTGGCCTCGACCCTTTCCGGAGGCGAGTGGCAGCGCATCCGGCTCGCCTCGCAGATCGGATCCGCGCTGACAGGCGTGCTGTACGTGCTCGACGAGCCGACCGTCGGCCTCCACCCCCGCGACACGCTGCGGCTTGTGCGGACCCTCGAGGAGCTCCGCGACCGGGGCAACACGGTCGTGGTCGTCGAGCACGACGACGACGTGATGCGCGCGGCGGACTGCGTCATCGAGATGGGACCCGGGGCGGGCCGGCTGGGCGGCGAGGTGACGCGGCGCGTGGAGCGCCGCGCCGGGGACGCGGCGGCCGATGTTCCGGAGACGCCGTTCCGGATTCCGGAGCCGTTGCCCCGACCCGGGACGTTCCTCTCCATTCGCGGCGCGACCGTCCATAACCTCAAGGGGGTGGACATCGACATCCCCCTCGGGCGTCTGGTGGCGGTGACCGGCGTGTCGGGGTCGGGCAAGTCGTCGCTGTTGGACGACGTTCTCCGGCCGGCGATCACGGCGGCGCTTCACGGGAAGCCGCTGCCTCCGACGCTGCGCGGGCTCGCGGGGGCGGAGGCGGTCGAGAAGGTCATCGACATCGACCAGTCGCCCATCGGGCGCGCTCCGCGGAGCAATCCGTCGACCTACCTCGGCTTTTTCGACGAGCTGCGCGGGCTTCTCGCCCGGACGCCGGCGGCGCGGGCGCGCGGATACGACGCGCGGCGCTTCAGTTTCAACATCAAAGGGGGACGGTGCGAGGTCTGCGAGGGCAACGGGCAGACGCGGCTCGAGATGGCGTTCCTGCCCGACGCGTACGTCGTGTGTCCGCAGTGCGGGGGGCGGAGGTACAACCGGGAGACGCTCGAGGTGAAATTCTCGGGAATGTCGATCGCGGACATGCTCGACCTCACGGTGGACGAGGCGGCGGAGGCGTTCGCCGCGGTGCCGAAAGTGATGCGGGGGCTGAGGGCGCTCCAGGACGTCGGGCTCGGCTACATCAAGCTCGGGCAGCCGGCGCCGACGCTCTCCGGGGGCGAGGGACAGCGCGTCAAGCTGGCGGCCGAGCTGCAGCGTCCCGCGGAGGGGGGAGGGGAGGCTCCGAAGTTTCCGGGGCGCGGGGCACCGCGGAGCGGATTCCGTCCCTCGACCCTCTATCTTTTGGACGAGCCGACGACGGGGCTCCACCGGACGGATGTCGCGCAGCTACTGGCGGTTCTGCGGAAACTGGTGGACAAGGGACACAGCGTGGTGGTGGTGGAGCACAACGTCGACGTGATGCGCGCGGCGGACTGGATTCTCGACCTCGGGCCCGACGGCGGGGAGGCGGGCGGCAGACTGGTCGCGCAGGGGACTCCGGAAGAGGTCGCCCGGAGCGGCACGTTCACCGGAGAGGCGCTGGCGCGCGCGTTCCGGCGGGGGGGGGCGGCTAGACGAGCGCCGTGAGCTCGCGGACGAGGGTGTCGGTCACGGCGGGGCGGGCGTTGGTGCCGAGATAGGCGAGCTTGGTGTCCGAGAAGCGGTGGATGGCCGTGCCCTTGCCGCCGGCGCGGCGGAGAATGAGATCGGACGCCGCGATATCCCAAAGGAAGATGCCGGGCTCGAAGTAGGCCTCGGCGGCGCCCATCGCGACATGGCAGAGGTCGAGGGCCGCGGCTCCGCAGATACGGGGGCGCTGGGAGAGTTCGGCGATACGGTCGAAATAGCGCCAAGGGCGGCGCGTCTCGGCCTCGGCGCGGTCGGCTCCGGTAAAGACCATGGCGAGGGCCATGTCGTCGGTCGAGGAGACGTGGATCGGGGTGCCGTTGCAGAGGGCGGGGCCGTCAATCGACGCCTCGAAAAGTTTGCCCTGTCCGGGGGCCGCGACAGCGGCCGCGACCACGGCGCCGGCGGGTCCCCGAAGTTCCGGAGGGGGGACGTCTCCGGCCGGCGCGGAGTCAAGCGCGCGCACGGCGACGGAACAACACCAGTAAGGGTTTCTGTGGAAAAAATTCACGGTGCCGTCGATGGGGTCGATGATCCATTCGTAGGGAGCGTCGGCCCGTTTGGCGGCAGCCGTTTCGGGAGTGTCCTCCTCGCCGAGAATCGTATGGTCCGGGAACGCCTCGAGAATCGTCTCGACGGCGATGTTCTGGCATTCCAGATCCAGTTTCAGTTTGACGTCGTGCTCGACCTCGGAGATGCACTTCGCGTCGCGGCACCGGTCAAGGTGCGAGAACGCGTGATGCGAGGCGCGGGACGCGGCCCGCACGGCCACGGCGGCAAGGAGGGAGGGATTCATTCGGACGTAGAGCCGCGGACCGCGGGGCCCGCGGCGCGTACCTAGATCTGGCGCTCGCGGAGGCGGGCCTTCTTGCCCTGGAGGTCGCGGAGGTAGTAGAGCTTCGCGCGGCGGACGCGGGCGGCATGGAGGCGCCCGACCTTCTGGATGGCGGGGGAGTGGACGGGGAAGACCTTCTCGACGCCGACGCCGTAGGAGGTGCGGCGGGCGGTGGACGTCTCGGCCGCGCCGCTGCCTGAGCGGGCGATGACGGTGCCTTCGAACGCCTGGACGCGCTCCTTGTCGCCTTCCTTGATTTTGACGAAGACCTTGAGGGTGTCTCCGATCTCGAACTTGGGGGCATCCGCCTTGATGGCCTCGGCGGTGATTTTATCAACGATGTTGCTCATGGGTTGGATTCCTTTTCCTCGGTTCCGGTGGGC
>JAZUKQ010000149.1:0-2618 GCA_045643325.1 Kiritimatiellia bacterium
CGCGGAGTCCAAAGAGCGGGCGGAGGCGTACGGGGCGGCGCTGCCCCCCGGGACGTGGTTCCGCGCGGCGCGGATGCTGGTCTGAGCGGGACCGTCCGGCCGGGGCGGGGGCGGAGACCGGACTATTCGCCGAATGTTCCCGCGATGTTCTGGTCGAGCTCTCGGTAGAAGGACTCCGCGAGACGCTGGCGGCGGATCATCTCCCGCTTCGACAGCTCGAAGTTCAGGGACCGGAACGAGTCCTCGACCCAGCCTTTGCCTTTTTTGGCGCCGGGCTCGTCGTAGGAGGCGCGGAACCGGACGGGGTCCTCGCCGCGCGCGACGGCGTGGTGGAACGTGATCCAGAAATAGTTCGCGCCGAAGTGGTCGATGAGGTCGGCGTCCTGGATGATGAGGACCTCGGCGGGCCAGACGGGCTTCTCCTTGCCGTCGTACCAGCGGGAGAGCGGCCGGGCGTAGTGGTTCTCGACCATGAGGCAGATCCGCTCCAACTCCTCCGGCTCGAACCACTTGGCGGCGTATTTCCGGATAATCATCGCGCCCCGGGGGCCGTGGGGAACGGGGCCCCGGTAGCCCGCCTTGCCGACATCGTGGAGGAGCCCGGCGACCTCGAAGAACTCGCGGGAGGCGAGCCCCGGCGCGACGCGTTCGGCGAGATTCGCGGCGATTTTTCCGACGCGCTCGCCGTGGTGGAGACGATAGCCCGGTTCCAGGGGAGAGTCGTCGGCGCGCTCCATGCGCGCGCGGGCCCATGCGATGATTTCAGAAGTGTTCACGTGTGAAAAGTACGGTAAGGCGGAGAAACGTCTCGGGACGCCCGGTCTGTCCGCCGGGCGCCGCGGCGCGCTAGATCCGCGAGAGTTCCGCCGAACGGACGGCCGCGGCGCGGAGGGTGTCCGTCGCGAGTTCCCGGAGCGGCGCGGCCTGAAGCACTTTGAGGCCGGCTTCGGTCGTGCCCTTGGCGGATGTGACCGCCTTGACGAACGTCTCGATGGGCTCGGGAGAGGCGGCGAGGATTTTCCCGGTTCCGATGAGCGTCTGCGTCGCGAGGCGGCGGGCGGCGTCGGCGGGAAGACCGAGGTCCGCGCCCGCGTCGATGAACGCCTTGAGCAGGACGGCGAAGAAGGCGGGGCCGGAGCCGGAGAGCGCGGTGACGAGATCGAAGTCGGACTCCGGAAGCCGGACGACCTGGCTGGACGCGGAGAGGACGGACGTCGCGAGCGCGAGATCGGCGTCGGCGGCCTTCGTTCCGGCGCAGAGGGCGGTGATGCCCTCTCCGATGCGCATGGCGAGATTGGGCATGGCGCGGACGACGCGGGTGCCCGCGGGAAGCCGCTCCTCGAGCCACGAAGTTGTTTTGCCGGCGGCGATCGAAAGCACCGTCACGCCCGCGAGGGCGTCGGGCTCGATGGAGGCAAGAAGCGCGGCGAGGTCCTGCGGCTTGACGGCGAGGACGACGAGCGAGGCGCCGCGGACGGCGTCGGAGGCCGATGCCGCCGGCCGGACGCCGAGTTCGGAGGCGAGTTGCGCGCGGCGGGATTCGGAGACATCGAAGACGCGGACGTCGGAGGGGGCGGCGGCATCGGCGCGAAGGACTCCGCCGAGGATGGCGGACCCCATCTGGCCGACGCCGAGAAATGCGAGCGTAGACATGGCGAATGGACTTGTCGGGGAATGGCGTGAGCCGGGACTACATTCCGTATCCGGCGCGGGAGATGGCCTTGCGGAGCTCGACCTGGAACGCGCGGACGTCCTCGCGGGTCGGCTGGTAGTCGGCATGGGCCTCGTCGGGCGTGAGGGCAAGCTCGCCGCGCTGGGTGATGCCCCAGTCGGCCGTCACGCCGTCGGTGAAGGTGACGGTGCCGGTCAGGGCGAAACCGGGGCGCGCGAGGCGGCTGAGCTCGACTTTGACATTCGCGGCGGGAGCGGCGTCCTCGTCGCCGGGAGCTCCCGGAGCCGGAGGGCGGTGCCCGGCGCATTCGGGGTCGTCGCAGGAATCTTCCTCCTCGCCGAGGTCGTCGCCGAGGTCGTCGGCGGGAAGGCCGTCCGGAGACTGTCCGGCGGCGGGCGGCGCGGGGGCGCGGGCCGGAGCGGCCTTGGAGAGGTCCTCGGGGGCCTTGGGCGCGGGACGCTCGGCGAGCGTGACGTCGAGATCGAGGACGAGGAAGCGGACATCCATATAGCTCATGTGGATGCCGAACTCGTCCGCGAGCCGGGTCTGGATGGTGGAGAGATTATCGCCGGCTGCGGCCCAGGCGCGGACGGCGGATTCCTGATCGGGAGTAAGTGCGGACATGGTATGGACGGAATGGGTGAAGATGGAAGCGGTCGATGAAATCAGACGAGAAGGGTCAGACCTTGGGCAAGCGAGCCCGAGGCGGCGTCGCGGAGGAACGCGGCGTCGGAGGCGCCGATGTCCTGCGGGATATAGGGCGCGGCGGCGAGGGGCTCCTCGAAGAGGGCGCCGAACCAGGTGAGCGCCTGGAGGTATTCGCCGCGGCGGTTGAGATGGATGGAGTCGCGTCCGACGACGAGTTCGCCGGTCTCGTTGTCCTTGCGCCAGAAGTATTGTCCGACGACATCGCCCGTCTGGCGGGGGAGGTCGGGCCAGCGGCAGG
>JAZUKQ010000150.1:0-5576 GCA_045643325.1 Kiritimatiellia bacterium
CCAGGCGATGGTAGCGCGGGACAAGGAGCGCGACGCCATCGTCAGCGAGGCGTCCGGCATGGCCGACCTCTTCGACACCATCGTCGCGGCCCGCGACGGGGACTACGACCGCATTCCGGCGCAGCTCATGCGCCGTCCGAAAAAGGAGCAATAGCCATGGACTCCGCACCGACATTCCGCACAAAACACATCGTCATCCGAGGGCTCGAGTTCGACAAAGACGTCACGCATTTCCGCGGCGCCTGCTCGGGCGAGACCATCAGCGGTGCGCTCAACCGCGACACGTCCGTTCTCGCGACGCTCCGCGCGGTCACGCCGGACAACCGCCGCTGGATCGGGCGCGTCACGCTCCGCAGGACCGGAGAGGCGGAGCGCGACGTCGCGGTCGTCTTCTTCGAGTCCGGGCATTCACTCGCGAGCATCGCGTTCGACGGGATGCTCCGCGCGTTCGTTTACGAGTTTCTGCGCCATGGACCAGACAAGTTCAAGCGGCGCATCCTCGGCGACGCGGCGAAGGAGACCGAGCCGTGAGCAAGGAATACTCGAGACACCGGAAAGACGAGGTCGACTCCTTCGCGCCTTCCTGCGCGAGATGCGGGAAGCCGTGCGTCGGACGCGTCGGCCGGGGCGGACACGCCGGCCGCCTCCAGCCGTCCTACCACATCGTCGGTGGGAAGAAGTTCTGCGACGACTGCTACGCCTGGCGCTTCGGAGGTCCCGCGGTCCAGAGCGACGTCCAGCCAGGATGGGAGCACATGCCGTGACGGACGTGGATTTATTGCGCCTTCTCCGGAAGTCCAAGACCCTCACGGCCCGCGAGGCGATGGAGGCGCTCGGACCCTCCCGCAACACGTTCTACCGCCGCGTCGCAGAGGGGGCCATCCCCTACGTGCAGCTCTCGGCGAGCTCCCGCCGCCGCTACCAGGCGCGCGACATCGCCCGGCTCCTTGGGCTGGAGGGCATGCTGCCGTGAGCCTCGACGCGCATCCGCTCTTCCCGGCGCCGACCAGCGAGGCGGTAGCCCGCGCCGCGCGGCTTCTCAAATGCCGCGAGGCCGAGGCCATGGCGGAACTCTGCCGCATCCGCTCCGACGCCATCGACCGCATGAAGTCGGACCCCTTCGGCGCGGGATTCGTCCCGCCCGTCTGGACCGTCGTGTGGTCGCTCCTCGACTGGCCCCACTGGCCCGCCTCCCTCGAGGCCGCGGCGAAGGAGCGTTTCGGAGTCGACAAATGGGAGTTCATGCGCCGCATGCGGAAGGCATGCGGATTCCGGAATCCGGAGCGCCCCGTCCGGTCGCTTTGGGTCAGCGGGGCGAACGGCTCCGGCAAGACGGAGCTCATGGCCTACATGGCCAACGCCCAGATGGCCGCGGCCGAGGACCAGAGAGTCTACGTCCTCACGACGTCCGAGACCGGATCGGTGCAGAACGGCGTCCAGGAGAAATTGTTCCGGTACATCCCGGCGCCTTGGAAGCACGGGCAGAAGTCGCAGACGGCCTACGTCAGCTACAAGAAGCAGACCGGATTCGCGGGTAACAGCTACGTCTTCCCGAACTCCTCGCGGCTCGCCATGAAATTCTACGGGCAGGACCCCGAGGTCGAGGGCGAGGGCTTCGACGCCGACGCCTGCCTCGCGGACGAGTCCATCCCCGCGCCGTGGGCGTCGCGACTCGCGGCCCGCGTCGGGCGCCGCAACGGGTTCGTCTGTTTCTTCAACACGCCGCAGCAGGGATATACCGAGGTAGTCCACGGCTTCATGGAGGGGCTGCTCGTCACGCGTTGGGCGCCTGGCCACATGCTTCCGAGAGACGGACAGGGGCCGGACCTCGCCGCCGCCATCGGCCTCTTCGCCTCCGAATACGCCTCGCTCCTTTCCGCGGTCGAGAGCCACCCTCCGCTCGCTCCGTCCGTTCCGGAATCCCGCCCCGAGGACTGCTGGGACTGGGTCGATCCGTCGAGGAACCTCCCGCCGTGGGCGGGGGCGCACCGCGCGCTCAAGGACGCGCCCGTCGCCGAGCTTCCGAACGGACGCCGGTTCGAGTGCGTTCCGCGAGTCGGCGTCGACGAGGAGCGCGGCCACGCCGTCGTCTTCTTCCACGGGAGCGACAATCCCTTCGGCTATCCGCGCAACCTGGTGAAGACGCTTTCCCGCGCCGACACGGAGCGCGTCAAGTGCCGCCTTTACGGCGTCGTCATGCCGACGCGCACCGCGGTGTTCTCCGCCTTCCGGCGCGACATCCACGTCCTCCCCGCCTCCGCCATGCCGACGGGCGGAACCCGGTACATGGTCATGGACCCGGCGCCGGGAAGAAACCCGTTCATCGCATGGGCCACCGTCCTCGGAAACCGGATCTACGTGTACCGCGAGCTTCCGGGGCCCTACGAGATTCCGGGCGTCGGATACCCGGGGCCGTGGACCGTCACTAGCGGACGGAAGAAGGGCGTCAACGACGGCGAGCGCGGCGACGCGACGAAGACTTGGGGATACGGGCATTTGAAGTTCATCTCCCTCATCGCCTGGCTCGAGGGCTGGCGCGCGTTCCGCGACTGGGCCGCGAGCCTCGGCGCCGACGCGGACCCATCCGACCCGCTCCGCAGCGCGTGGCCGCGCACCGGGTCCGGAGACCCCATCTGGCCGGACGAGGAGACCGTCCGCTCCTGGGGAGACCCCGTGGATCCGCGAGACACCGCCGAGCCCATCCGCGCCCGGCTCGTAGACCCGCGCGGCGGAGAGGCTCCGCGCGTCGCGACCGAGGGCGTCTCCACGCTCCTCGGAGACTACGAGGACCTCGGGCTCCGCGTCGAGCCGGCGTTCAGCGGGAGCATTCTCTCCGGCGTCGAGGCGATAAGCTCCGCGCTGGACTACGACCCGCGCGACCTCTCCGGACACGGGCCGAGACTCTACGTGAGCGAGGACTGCCGCAACATCATCTCCGCGATGGAGATGTGGAAGAACGTCGACGGAGAGGCCGCCGCCTGCAAAGATCCGATCGACTGCGTCCGCTATCTCTTCAGCTCCGGATGCGACGACACGGGCGGGCCGTCCGGAGAGACGCGCCCCCGCCGCGTCATGAACCCATACGCAGACCGCGGCATTGCCCGCCCCGCGGAGCCGCGTCCAACCTCGGCCTTCCGCGGATTCAAAAGGAGATTCTGAAGTGAAAACTTTGAACACCATAGACCTCTTCTGCGGGGCCGGCGGGGCTGAAACTGGGCTTGAGATAGCTCTAGACCGCCTAGGTCTACGCCACAATGGGCTTGCAATAAACCATTGGAATGTCGCCGTCGAGACCATGTGTGCGAACCATTCGGACGTGCGTACGGAACGCATGGACCTGGAGGCCGCCGTCCCTAGCGAGATCTCAAAGTCCCGCGACATCGACCTCCTCTGGGCGTCGCCGACCTGCACCCATCATTCCCGCGCCCGTGGCGGCAAGCCGCGCGACAATCAGCTCCGGGCGCAGCCGGAACTTGTCCTCACTTGGCTGGACCAGCTCTACGTCCGGAGAATCATCATCGAGAATGTTCCCGAATTCGTAGAATGGGGCCCGTTGGGCGCGGACGGTAAACCGCTGAAGTCGGCGAAAGGAGCGAACTTCAAAGCGTGGATCGCAGCTATCGAGGCGCGGCAGTACAGGGTTGAGTGGCGAATCCTCAATTGCGCGGACTACGGCGACGCAACAACGCGCCGCCGATTCTTCCTTCTCGCCGTCCGAAAGGGCTGCGGAAAGATTGCGTGGCCGGAACAGAGTCATGCTGAAGATCCTCAACCGGAACTCTTCGGGCCGGAGAAGAAACGGTGGCGCGGAATCCGCGAGTGCCTGGACTTTTCCGATACCGGACGTTCGATTTTCGACCGGAAGAAACCGCTAGCGGAAAACACGCTTCGCCGGATTGCCGTTGGAATCAAGCGCTATTGCGGCCTTGAATTCCAGATGGACATGATGGGTTCAAACGGCAACGACGAATCGCGTATTCGTTCCGTCGACGAACCCTGCGCGACGCAACACGCCGGCGGCAACCGAACCGCGATAGTCAGGCCGTTCATCGTTACGCTTCGGAACAACGCAACGTGCAGTAGCGTTGACGATCCGATTCCAACGGTTACGGCATACGCCGAACATCACATGGTTGCAACGCCGATTGTTCTAGACCACTTTTCCGGCGGCGACGCGAAACCAGTAGAGAATCCTATCCGGGAGCTTACGACCGTCCGCAAGGACTACGCCTGTTTCCCGCGCCTTGAGGACGGACGGATAGTCGATATCCGCATCCGGATGTTGAAGCCGTCCGAGCTCGCGGCGGCACACTCGTTCCCGAATGGCTATAAACTTTCAGGGAACAAATGCGAACGGGTTAAACAGATCGGCAACTCGGTCCCTTGCCAAACCGCGGCGGCGCTTTGCGAGGCCATGTTGAAAGAGGTTGCGAAATGACAGACGGAGCGTACTACCGTGGAGCACTCGGCATCTGGCGGAACCGCGAGGCCGAGCGTGAGTATTCCGAACGCATGGTATCGGTTGCGAACGAGCGTCGCGACCGGAAAAACAAATCTCGCATCGCGCGTGGTCTCCGGAAAAAGTCGATGGCGGAGTTCGCGCGCGGAGAGATGCGGTATTTGAAATACCTCGACGAGGACCCGGGTTGTTCGTTCGGCGAGTGGCTGAAAGGAGAGGCGAAATGGCGACCGCGTGAAGAACACGCGCATCACAGTCGGGGACGCCCGGAAGTACCAACTAGTACCAACTAGTACCAACTTCTGCGCTAGTCGCTTGCTTCTTGACCCGCCCTGTGTTAAAACCGCCCTTGCCGAAGGCGAGCGCCTCCGGACAGGCGCTGGGCACCTGCCATTGTGGAATGCCCTGGACGAAGGCCCCTGGCGGGCCAAAAGAAGCCATGAACCCGGAAGAGAACACACTCCCAACCGAAACCACCGCGGGAACGGAAGCCGCGGGGCAGCGTGCCGACGTTGCCGCCGAACAAGTCGCCGGAGAGAACACCACGCCGGAAACCACCGCGGACACCGTGCCCGAAGCCCACGCTCCGGAAACGCTCCACGGCATCGACCCCGAGACGCAGAAACGCATCGACGCGCGCACCGGCAAACTCACCGGACGGGCGAAAGCCGCCGAGGAGAAACTCGCCGAGGCGCAGAAAGAGCTCGCCGAGCTCCGCGCCAAGGCCACCCGCGAGGAAGACGCGAAATACGCCGACATCGGCGTCCCCGCCGACTACCTCGCCGAAGCCGACCGCGCCGCCGTCGACGAGGCGCGCGCCGCCCTCCGCAAGGCCGAGGAATCCGCCGACTACTGGGCCAGCAAGTCCACAGACGGAGTCACCCTCGAAGGCCGCGAATACACCGCCGCCCAGTGCCGCGAGTTCGCGCGCCGCGCCGAACGAGAGGCCGGAGCCGCGCAGGGCCGCATCGACGCCATCGCCGGAGCCGCCCGAGCGCAGCTCCGAGCCGACGCCGAGGCCGGCCGCGCCACGCGCCTCGCCGCACGAGCCGCCGTCCGCACAACGACACGCACCGCTCCCGCATCCACCAAAGCTTCCGGAGACGCCGCCCCCGCG
>JAZUKQ010000151.1:0-3781 GCA_045643325.1 Kiritimatiellia bacterium
TGGCGTCCTGGCCTCCGACGAACTGGATCGTGAGGGAGGTCTCGCGGACGCCGACGACCTCGGCGCGGAAGAGGGAGACCACCTCCAGCAGCTCGCCGCGGCGGCCTTTGGGGATGGCGACCTCGACAAGGACGAGCTCGCGCTCGAGATGGAGGGTGTCGGTGAGGTTGGTCACCTTGACGACATCGACGATCTTGTTGAGCTGCTTGGTGATCTGCTCGACGACGCGGGCGTCGCCCTCGGTCGTCATGGTGAGGCGGGAGAGTCCCGCTTCGGCGCAGGGCGCGACGTTGAGGGTCTCGATGTTATAGCCGCGGCCGGAGATGAGGCCCACGATGCGGGAGAGGACGCCGGGCTGGTTCTCCACGAGGGCGCTGAGGACATGTTTCATGGACGGAAATCCTTTCTTACTTCTCCACCGTGTCTGCGACGGTGCCGCCGGGCGGAATCATGGGGAGGACGTTGGACTCCGGCTCGACGAGGAACTCGAGGACCCACGTCTCGTTGTCGGCGAACGCGGCCTTGAGGGCGGGGAGGACGTCCTTGGCGCGTTCGACGCGGCGTGCGTGAGCCCCGTGGGCCTCGGCGAGCTTGACGAAGTCCGGGAGATAGCGCGGACGGCTCTCCGCGTCCTTGATGCGCTCGTTGGCGGGACGTCCGGACTGCGTGAGGATGGTGGCGGAATGGCGGTGCCCGTAGAAGAGGTCCTGCCATTGGCGGACCATGCCGAGGTAGCCGTTGTTGAAGATGAGGACCTTGACGGGGAGCTGGTGCTCGACGGCGACGACGAGCTCCTGGGCGTTCATCTGCATGCCGCCGTCGCCCGTGACGCAGACGGAGAGGGCTCCGGGGCGGCCGATCTGGGCGCCGATGGCGGCGGGAAGACCATAGCCCATCGTGCCGAGTCCGCCGGAGGAGAGGAACGTGCGGGGGCTCACGTAGGTGAAGAACTGCGCGGCGAACATCTGGTGCTGGCCGACGTCGGTCGTCACGATCGTCTCACGCCCGCTGGCGGCCTTGTCGACGCACTCCATGACATACTGCGGGAGGATGCCGCCGGTCGCGGAGGGGGTGTAGGAGAAGCTGTGGTTCTTCTTCCAGTCCGCGATCCGCGCGAGCCAGGGGGCGCGGTCGCGGGACTTGACGAGCTTGGCGAGGTCCGCGAGGACGGGCTCGAGGTGGCCGACGACGGGGATGTCGCAGAGGACGCTCTTGGAGATGGTGGAGGGGTCGATGTCGACATGGGCGATTTTGGCCTTCGGGGCGAAGGCGGAGACCTTGCCGATGACGCGGTCGTCGAACCGGGCGCCGATGGCGACGAGGAGGTCGCACTCGCTGACGGCGAGGTTGGCGGCCATGGTGCCGTGCATGCCGATGAGCTCGAGCGAGAGCGGGTCGTCCTCCGGGAAGGCGCCGAGGCCGAGGAGGGTGGTCGCGACGGGGATTTTGGCTTTGCGGGCGAGGGCCGTGAGCTCGTCGGAGGCGTTGGCGGAGATGACGCCGCCGCCGACATAGAAGAGGGGGCGCTCGGCGGCGTTGATGGCGTCGGCGAGGCGCTTGACCATCTTGGGGTGGCCCTCGAACGAGGGGCGGTAGCCGCGCATCTCGGTCTTGTCGGGAATCGGGACGGAGGTGCGGCCCTTCTGGACGTCTTTCGGGACATCGACGAGGACGGGGCCCTGCTTGCCGGTCGAGGCGAGGTGGAAGGCCTCGGCCATGACGCGGGGAAGCTCGTCGACATCGCGGACGAGGTAGTTGTGCTTCGTCACGGAGCGGGTGATGCCGCAGGTGTCGGCCTCCTGGAACGCGTCGTTTCCTATGAGGGTCGTGGGGACCTGCCCGGTGACGCAGACGAGGGGGACGCCGTCCATGTTGGCGGTGGCGAGGCCGGTGACCGTGTTGGTGGCGCCGGGGCCGGAGGTGACGATGCAGCAGCCGACGCGGCCGGTCGCGCGGGCATAGCCGTCGGCCATGTGGACGGCGCCCTGCTCGTGGCGCGGGAGGACGAGCTGGATCTTCTTGCTCTGGACAATCTCGTCGAACGTGTCGATGATCTGTCCGCCGGGATAACCGAAGAGAATCTCGCAGCCGAACTTCTCGAACGCCTCGACGATGACGCGGGCGCCGGTGCGGGAGGGGGTGGACGGAGAGGTGTTTTTCATGGGAGCTACCAAGGTGGGAGGGCGGCGCGGGGCGACCGGGGGCCCTCCCGGCGGGTTATTTGATACGGGGAATCTCCTGCTCTTTCGAGTCGATGTGCTTGAACGTCCAGCCGTTCACCCAGATGCGGGAGAGAAACTCGCGGGTAGAGCGGTAGACGGTCGGGGAGAGGAGAAGAAGGGCGACGAGGTTCGGGAACGCCATGAGGCCGTTGAACGTGTCGGCGATGCCCCAGACGGCCTTGACGGTGAGGTAGGGACCGACGAAGACGGCGGCGACGTAGAGGACGCGGTAGACGTAGATGACCATCTTGTTTTTGGAGCCGACAAGGTACTCAAGGCACTTCTCGGAGTAGTAGTCCCAGCCGAGGATGGTCGTGAACGCGAAGAACACGAGCGAGAACATGAGGAGGAACGCCGGGACGGCCGAGCCGAGGAACGGCAGGCCGCGGGAGAACGCCTCGATGGTGATGTCGACGCCCGTGAGGCCGAGCGTAGGGTCCCAGGCGCCGGTGACGACGATGGCGAGACCGGTCATCGTGCAGATGACGATGGTGTCGAGGAACGTGCCGGTCATGCAGACGAGGCCCTGGCGGACGGGCTCCTTGGTCTGGGCGGCGGCGGCGGCGATCGGGGCGGAGCCGAGGCCGGCCTCGTTGGAGAAGATGCCGCGCGCGACGCCCTTCTGGACGGCGATGAACATGGTGCCGATGATGCCGCCCGTGACGGCGGACGGGTTGAAGGCGGCCTTGACGATGGTGACGACGGCGTGCGGGACGGCCTTGATGTTGTAGAGGACGAGGACGCCGCAGACGAGGACGTAGATGATGGCCATGAACGGGACGACGATCATGGAGACGCTGGAGATGCGCTTGAGCCCGCCGATGACGACGAGCGCGACGGCGACGGTGACGATGACGCCGGCGATGACGGCCGCCCAGGAGTAGGTCGTGTTGAAGAGGTTCAGGCCGGTGGCCGGGTCGGCCGGGTTGAACTTCGGGTCGAAGAAGCTGAGCGCAGCGGACGTGATGCCGTTCACCTGCGTGATGGTGCCGATGCCCATGATGCCGGCGAGCGTTCCGAAGACCGCGAAGAGGACGGCGAGCCACTTCCAGCCCTTGCCGAGACCCTTCTCGATGTAGTAGAACGGGCCGCCGAGGATATGGCCGTCGGGCGTGACCTCGCGGTATTTGACGGCGAGGAGGCCCTCCGCGTATTTGGTGGCCATGCCGAAGAAGGCGGCGACCTCCATCCAGAAGAGCGCGCCGGGACCGCCTTGGGAGATGGCCGTGGCGACGCCGACGATGTTTCCGGTGCCGATGGTGGCGGAGAGGGCCGTGCAGAGCGCGCCGAAGCTGGAGACGTCGCCCGTGGAGTCCTTCTCGTTGTGGAACATGTAGTAGAAGGCGCGGCGGAGGCTGAACGCGTGCCGGAGCCGGAGGAGGAACGTGAGGAGCGCGCCGGTCGTGAAGATGGCGATGATGAGGGGAAGACCCCAGACATAGCCGTCGATTTTGTCGACCCAGGCGGTGAAGTCCTGGAGCCAGGAGGAGGTGGCCTCGACGGAGGCGGCGGCGAGAATCGGTGTGTACATGGGTATGGGGACGGGTTGGGCGGTAAGG
>JAZUKQ010000152.1:0-20482 GCA_045643325.1 Kiritimatiellia bacterium
CCGGTCCCGGCGGCGCGGCGGGGGTCGACCACTTCTTCCATTGGGGCGCGCCCATCCTCGGGGCGGCCGGGCTCCGTTTCCTCGCCGCGACCCGGATGAACGGGACCGACACATCCGACGCCGACAGCCTCACCGCCGCGGAAATCGAGGGCCGGCGGCAGATCCGCGCGATTCTCGACGCCGTGCGCCGCGTCGTCCCGACGCCCGATGTCGACGCGCCCGTCCCCGGAGGGCCGGGACTCCCGACGCTCGTGTCCGTCTATTCGGGACTCGGAAGCCGCGAGTCGCGGCACGTCTCCGCGCTCTACCGGCTCACGGGCGAGGACCTGCTCTCGGGCCGGAAGTTCGAGGACACCGTCGCCTACGGAAGCTACCGCATCGACATCCACCACGACGCCGGCATCACGTTCAAATACCTCGACGGCCGTTTGGAGGAATGCGTCACGGATCCCGCGACCGGGAAAAGCTCGTGGCGGAGCGGGCGCTGGCGCGACGCCTCCCCGGACGCTCCGACCTTCTACCGCATTCCCTACCGGTCCCTCGTCCCGCAAGGGGCGGAGAACGTGCTCTGCGCGGGCCGGATCATCGACGCCGACTCCGACGCCTGCGGCGCGGTGCGCGTGATGGTCAACTGCAACCAGATGGGAGAGGCCGCGGGCGCCGCCGCCGCGATGGCCGTCCGGAACGCCGTTCCTGTCGCCGCCGTCCCCGTCCCGGAGCTCCGCGCCGCGCTCGGGCTTCCCGGGGGGCTCGACTGAACGCGGAGGGGGAGGGGACGCCCCGTCCATCCATGTCCAAGCCGGCACGGCAGGACAAGGCAAAAAAAGTCCGGGAGACACACCTCCCGGACCTTCCTTTGGATCGAGTCGCCTGAAGCGCGGACGGCTCTCCGTTTCTTCCGGGGCTACCTGGCGATGATCACCGTGAACTGCGGCTTATAGTCCATGGCGACGCCGGACTTCGCGGCGGAATCTTCGGGGGTATAGTAGAGGCGGCCCATGCCGGACATCGGGGAAAGCACGACGCCGGCCGTATCGACGGTTCCGCCGTTCAGCGACCAGTCGAGCAGCGGCTTCGTGAAGCTCTCCTGCGTCCCGCGGCACGGAGAAGTCCGGGAGACCGAGAAAACGACCGGCGGGACACCTTCGGCCGACGGGAAGAAAACGCCGGAGCTTGTGCCGGTCCGGACAATCGGAGCGCTGTCGTAGCCGCCTTCCGGAACCTCGAACGAGAACACCGGCGAACCGGGGATCGCGGAGCACTTCGTGACCCAGCTCCCGCCCATGTGGTCGTCGAGCTCGAGCCGCGGATTCTTTCCCTTGAACGTGATGCCCTTGGGCGTCTCGGACGTGTAGGTGCTTCCGACACTCAGATAGAGGCCGATCAGCTTGCCGCCGTCGAGGACGATTTCCGCGTTCTCGCCGGCGAGGCCGATGCGGTGGTAGGGTTCCGCGGCGGTCGCGACGACCTGGCAGTTCGTCCCGATGTAGGCGTAGGCGTTCGCGCCCTCGACCGTGAACGCCCAGCGCGTGCGGAGGCGGGCGCCGTTGTACATGCGGAGCGAGCTGTTGTTCTTGACGGCATAGGTGCCGGGGTACGTGGAGCCGAGCGTCTCGAACGAGACGCCGTCGAGCGTCACGTCGACATTGTCGTACTGGCCGTCGCGGAATCCGCCGCACTCGATGATCGCGCCGTCGGTCCGGTTGGTGCAGAAAAACGTCAGTTTCGCGCCGCCCCAGCCAAGGATGATCTCGTTGATCTCCGCATAGTTGGCGTCGACGTGGACCACGTCCGTGGCGCTGTAGAAGCCGGCGTTCGCGCCCCACGTCGGATAGCCGATGCGGGGCAGCCCGTCGTCCGCGCCGTCCAGCGTCCAGTTGTCCGGATCGGACCACTCGCCCACATTGCCGTTCTTCCAGTTGTACCGGCGGGTGTGCGTGTCCGGGAAAATCACCGTGCCGGCGACCTCGCTGCTGCCCCATGACTTCTCCAGTTCCTCGTTGACGCCGACGCATAGGAACCGGTACGCGACCTGCGTTCCGAGGATTCCGTTGTACTCGTACGAGAACGGCCCCGTTTCCGAGATGTCGATGGTGTCGACCAGGCGCATGGCTTTGGTCGGGTCGGCGTTCGGGCCCGTCGCGCCGATGTAGACCTGCACCTTCGTGTCGACGCTGGTCGAAAGGGCGGTAATCGCGCCGCCGAACGTGATTTTGCCGATGGACGAGTCCTTCGTGACCGTGATCTCCTGGGCCATAGACGGAAGGTCGGCGGGGGTTCCCGTGCCGGTCAGCACGGCCCAGACCTGGTCCATTGCCCCGTCGTCCGAGCTCCGGAACTCCAGATAGTTGTCTTCGGGATTCCCGCACTCCGCGAACCGCACATGGTCCGCCAGAAGAGGCACCGCCTCCGTGCACTTCGACCAGTCGAACAGACAGACGGACCGCGTCCCCTCGTCCTGATAGAACGGGGAGAAGGGACTCACCTTGAACAAGACCGGGCTGTAGACGGAGGTGGAGGTGGTATGGTCCTGCCACTTGTTGTCGAGGGCTGGGAAGTCGTTGCCCGAATCGGTCTTCCGGATCGGCGCCGTCTCGTAGCCTCCGACCGGGACCTCGAACTCGAACACCGGGTTCGCGGAAAGGGACTTGCAGACCACGAACTCCTGGTTCAGCTCAAGCCGCGGACGCGAACCGCGGAAGGTGAATCCCTTCGGGGTGACGTCGCCGACCTGGCTGCCGACACGGAAGCCTCGGGAATGGATGTAGCCGTTGTCGAGCACCACCTCGGCTCCGCTGCCGTCGAGGCGGAACGTCCACCACCAGCCGGTCGAGGCGTAGATTTCGCAGCCGGGGCCGACGTACAGCTTGGCGTTCGTCCCGTTGACGTTGAACTCCCACGTGGTCGAGAAATACGCCCCGTTGACCAGCCGCATCGACGAGTTCGCTCCCAGCGTGTACGAACCGCTCGACACGAGCCGGACGTCGTCGAGCACGAACGTGTTGCTATGCGTGCAGTGGGTGTTTCCGCACGAGAACGTGTGCCCGTTTCCGCGTAGCGTCAGGTTGAGCCCGGAGTTGTCGACGAACAGGTCGGCGGACGAATAGTCGGCGTGGAGCGCGACCTCGGCGGTCTGGTTTCCGTAGAAACGGATATTGCCGGTCGTGTAGGCGGGATACCCGATGGTCATGTACCCGTCGTCCGAACTGCGCGTCCAGTTGGCGGGATCCTCCCAGTCGCCGACGGCGTTGTTCACCCAGCGGTACTCGCTCGTGTCGGTCGAGATGACGGTTTTCGTCGAGGACTGGACATCGCCCGCGCTCGCGGAATAGGCGATTTTCGCGCCGACGGGAACCTGGATGTACACGGTGGTCAGACCGGCCGGAAGCGACTCGGTCCTCACGACCTGTTGGAGATTCTCGGGCGTGTCCTTCGGACCGCCGTATCCCATGTAGATGTCCACGCTCGCGGCCTCGCTGACCGTGACCGGAATCGCCAATTGGTCGCCGGAAAGCGTCGCGTCTCCGACACTGACTTCGGAATAGGCGGACAAGGAGGAAAGACAGGAAAGCGCAAAAAACAAGACGTTTCGAAGTTTTCATTTTTGGGACTTTGCGATAAAGGAACCGTCAAACTTTACAATGATTATATGTTCTCCGAAAATATAAGTCAATCAAAAACTCGTTTTAAGCGAACGGAAGATTTTGATGGTTTCCCTCCGCCGAAAAGGGTACAATCCCCGCGCTATGCCTACCAAAAACACTTCCGGGAAGAATCCTTCCTACATTCTTTGCACCATCTGCCGCCGGCCGCTCGCCCCGGGCCAGGACGTCTTTTTCCAGAACCAGCAGACCGGCGAGACGTACTGCGACGAGTGCGCCCACGCGATCAAAGACATGTTTAACGGCATCTGCCGCCAGCTGGACACTCAGGCGAGCGGCGAGAAACCCGCCGGAAAGAGCCGGGCGGAGGCCGCCCGCGCCGAAAAAGAGCTCGACGACCTGTTCGACAGTTTTCTCGAGACGTCCGGAAACGGAAAAAAGGGCGTGAAGGCGAAGAAACCCGCCCGAAAAGCCGTTCCGGCCCCGAAGAAGATCAAGGAATTTCTGGACCAGTACGTCATCGGGCAGGACGAGGCGAAAAAGGCGCTCGCCGTCGCGGTCCACAACCATTACCGCCGCGTCTTCTCGCAGGACGACTCCTCGCCTCTTCTCGACCAATACAAGGACGTGGAGCTCGAGAAGAGCAACGTCCTCCTCATCGGCCCGACGGGATGCGGCAAGACGCTCCTCGCCCGCTCGCTCGCGAAAATGCTCGACGTGCCGTTCGCCATCGCCGACGCCACGACGCTCACCGAGGCGGGCTACGTCGGCGAGGATGTCGAGAACATCCTTCTCAACCTCCTCCGCGCCGCCGACCTCAATGTCGAGAAAGCGCAGACGGGCATCGTCTTCATCGACGAGATCGACAAAATCGGCCGCAAAACCGAGAACGTCTCCATCACGCGAGACGTCTCCGGCGAGGGCGACCAGCAGGCGCTTCTCAAAATCATCGAGGGCCCGGTCTCGCATGTCCCGCCGCAGGGCGGCCGCAAACATCCGGGCCAGGAGATGATCGACGTCAACACCGAGAACATCCTCTTCATCTGCGGGGGCGCTTTCGTCGGCCTCGACAAGATCGTCGCCCGCCGCACCCGCAAGCGCGCGCTCGGCTTCGGCGAGGCGGCCGCGGAAGGAGGCTCGGAGGCCTCCGAGAAGGCGATGCAGAATGTCGAGCCGGAGGATCTGCTGCACTTCGGGCTCATTCCGGAGTTTGTCGGACGCCTTCCCATCGTCACGACGCTTCAGGAACTCAAGGAAGAGGACCTCGTCCGCATTCTCACCGATCCGAAAAACAGCTTTGTCCGGCAATACCAGAAACTCTTCGCGATGGACGGCATCGAGCTCTCTTTCGAGCCGGAGGCGCTCCGCGCCATCGCGCACGAGTCGGTGGCCCGGAAATCCGGCGCCCGCGGCCTGCGCGCCATCCTCGAGAAAATCATGAAGAGCGTGATGTTCGACGCGGACGCCGAGCTGCAGGGCGCGAAAAAGTTCGCGGTCACCGCGGACTTCGTCAAAGAACGGCTCGGAAAGTAGCGGCATTTCATGGAAATCATCCCTCTCGAGGTCGGACCGTTCGAGGTCAACTGCTTTCTCGTCTGGAACAAGCCGGAAGAGACGCTCGTCATCGATCCGGGGGCGGAGGCGGGCAATCTCGGGGCGGCGCTGGAGCGGCGCGGGCTCACGCCGGCGGCCGTGCTGCTCACCCACGGGCACATCGACCATCTCTCCGCCCTGCCGGAGTTTCAGAAGCGGTATCCCGTCCCCGTCTATCTTCACGAGGGCGATCATTTCTGGCCGACCCATTATCTGACCGACCCGTTTCCTCCGTACGGGACGCTCCCGGAGATTCCGAAAGACCTGCGCGGCTTTCCGGAAGGAGGTTCCGGCGCGGCGGATGTCGTCCTTCCCGAGGCGCCGTCCATTCCCTTCTCCGTCTATTCCACGCCGGGGCACTCGAAAGGGTCCTGCTGTTTCCTCTTCGAGGGCGGACATCTTTTTTCCGGCGACACGCTGTTCTGGCGCTCGATCGGCCGGACGGACTTCGAGGGAGGGTCGTTCCGCGAGATTAAGACGTCCCTCAACGTTCTGAGAACCCTTCCGCCGGAACTCCGCGTCTACCCCGGGCACGGGCCGTTCACGACGCTCGCCGACGAACTCGAGTCGAACCCGTTCTTCCTGAAATTCTAACCACATCCGAACGATGTCCTCCCGGATAGACCATATCGACTCCATCCGGTTCCTCGCGGTTTTCATCATCCTGACGACGCACGTCGTCGCGGCTTTCCGTCCCGCGCTTCTGCCGTATTGGGACCGCGCGCCCTGGTGGTATCTGCTCTGCGGAATCAACGGGAAACTGATGGTCGCGGTCTTCGGCGTCCTTCTGGGGTATTTCGCGTTCCGCGCCGGCGGAAAAAACGTCTCGGTCCTCCGGTATTCCGCCCGGCGCTATCTGTATTTCGCCGTCGCCGGGCTGTTCGTCAACGCGCTCACGAAAGTCGTCGGAGAGACGCCGTGGGGCGTTCTGTACGGACCGGTCTCCTGGCGGGCGGTTCTCAAACAGGGCGCTTTGATCGGCGACAACATCTTCCCGACCTTTTGGTGCATGCGCCCGTTTCTGGCGGCGAGCGTCCTCTCCTTCGTGAACGGGAAGTACAAGGCGGGGCGCTGGCTGCTGCTGCCGGAGATCGCGGCTTTTTTGTTCGCCGATCCGTGGATCTCCATCTGCCTTCTCGGCGACGTCTACGCGCTCGCTGTGAAAAAAGGCGTCGGGCAACGGCTGTTCTCGCGTGCGGGAAGCCGGGCGGCGGCGGTTGTCTGCGTCTATGTCCTCGCGGCGGAAATTCCGACGCAGGCGTTCCCGTTTCTCCGGGCTGTTCCTTCCGCCCATTACGTTTTCTATGGATGCGCGGCGGTGCTCTTTCTCTGTCTCGTCGACGGCTGGACGGGTCTCCGGAACGCTCTGTCGAACCGTGTCACGGCGCGGCTCGGCTCGGTCAGCATGGCCGCGTTCCTGGTTCATGTCGTCTGCTACCGCGCCGCCGGAATCTGGATTCTCGGGTCGCCCGGGGCGTGGGAGCGGAGCCGCGGCGGCGCGGTCTTCCTGGTCTATCTGACGGCCGTCGCGCTCGCCGCCGCGCTCGCCTTCCCCGTCCAGGCGCTGCTGAATCTCTGCGCCAGATCGATCGACCGCGGCCTCTCGTTCGCGGAGTCGCGGGTGTTCTGAAACCACGGACGGCACGGACAGGATGCGGCGCGCCGTCCCGGGCGCGCCAAAAAAAACGAAGGACCGGCGGGACGCCGCGCCCCGCTTCCGGGGACTCAGATGTTCCGGCGGAAGTAGTCGTGGATGCAGCCCGCGAGTCCGAAAGTGTTCGCGATGAGCGCCGTGCGGATCCACATTCCGTTGCGCATCTGACGCCAGTAGACGGCGCGGGGGTCGGAGTCGACCTCGGTGGAGATCTCCTCGCGGCGCGGCAGCGGATGCATGAGGACGCTCGTGAGCGGCAGAAGCGCCATCTCCTCTTTTCCGATCCGGAAGCGGGTCGTGTCGATCTTCGCGCTCTCGCCCTTCGACTCGTCCCATTCGTCCTGGATGCGCGTCATGTAGACCGCGTCCGCGGTCGGGAGTTCGGCGCGGAGGTCGTAGCTCACGCGCGACTCCACGCCGCGCGCCGCGAGCATGTCCAGCACGTCCTGCCCGATCTGAAGCGGTTCCGGGGCGACGAACACCTGGCGGATTCCCTCGTAGTTGAGCAGCAGGTTGGAGAGCGAGCGGACCGTCCGCCCGCGCTTGAGGTCGCCGACAAAGACGACCGTCCGGTCGCGGAGGCCGCCGCGCCGCTCGAAGCTCCGTTGGAGCGTGTAGATGTCGAGCAGCGCCTGGGTCGGATGCTGGTCGGGGCCGGAGCCGGCGTTGATGATCGGCACCGGACGCGAGGTGTTGGAGAGCGTCCAGGCCATCTCCTCCGCGAGCCCCTTGAGCGGGGACCGCATGATGATGAGGTCGAAGTACGAGCTGAACGTCCGGACGGAGTCCTGCCTCGACTCGCCCTTGAACTCGCTGGATATGGAGGCGTCGCGGACCTCGCCGGTCTTGAGCCCGAGAATCTGGCAGGCGGACTGGAACGAGAGGAACGTGCGGGAGCTCGGCTGCGAGAAATAGAGCATCGCCCGCTTGTGGGAGAGCAGGTCCTGAAGGAATCCCATGCCCGGCTTGGACTTCGCGATAGTGCGGATCTCCGTGGCGAGAACTCCGAGCTCGTCGAGAAGCCGGCGGTCGAACTGCTGGGCGAAGAGCGTGTGAAACGGGTTTCCGTCGGCGTTCGCGAGCATCCGGGCCTTTTCGGTCATCGGAAGATTCCGGAACGTCTCCCACGTCACATCTACGATTCGAAGGGACTCACTCATCTCGGTCTTCATTTCCTGTCCTGATCCGGACGGGGCACTCCGTCCGACGCGCCCATTTTAGGACAAGGGCGGGTCTTTGGCAACCGTGTCTCCGTCCGGCTCTTCCCGCAGGGACTCCGCCTGGATCCAGACGGAGCCGGAGGAACCGTCCCGCGGGACGACCCGGAGGAATCCTTTGGCCTCCTCGACCACCGTCACCTCCGTGCCGCCCGGAACCGGACGAAGCTTCTTCGAACGCAGGGACGGCGCGAGATAGGAGGGGGCGGACGCGCGGAGCGTCGCGGTGTCTCCGGCCCGCGGCGGCGCGGGGGCGGAGGCGGCGTCCGGGCCCCGCGTCCCGCCGTTTTTCGCCGCGGCGCCGGCCGGTTCCCGTCCCGGGGTCCGCTCTTTTTCCTCCGGGAGATAGTCGGAGATGTCCGTCCGGGAGGCCTCGCGGGGGCGGAGGGACAGGGGCGGGACGGGCGCCGAAAGGCGGGTGTATCCGCCGGACAGCGGATCGAAGACGGAGAGTTCCACGGGGGGAAGGTTCGTGGCGGAAAGATCCTCCGGAACCAGGACGTGCGTCACGGTGACGGCGTCCCCGCCGACCGAGGTTTTCGCGGGATACACCTTCACGCCCGGAATCTCCGGGGGCGCGGGCGGGACGAACGAGCCCTCGCGGACCAGCCCCTTGACGGTATAGACGAGATTGACCAGGTCGCCGGGCGACGCGTCGCGGGGCGAGAGGTCCGCCGACAGCCCGTACGTCCCGACGAGCCCGCAGAATCCCTCGGCGGCGGGCTTTGGAAGCGGAAGCACCCGGAGGGACAGCGGGGCCTCTGTCTCGCCTCCCGTGTCGCGCGCGAACTGCTGGGTGAACAGCGGGTTCGAGCGGACCCGCGTGACCGCCAGCGCGGTGAACGCGGGCCGGAATGTGAACTCTCCGGGGCGGAGCAGAAGCAGGTCGCAGGCGAAACGGCGGCGGTTGAGGACGTTGCCGTTCTCCGTCCGCGGCTCGCGGCGGTATTCGGAGAACTCCGACGCCTCGGACCAGGACGGGGAAGGCATGCCGGAGAGGGAGATGCGGTCGAGCTCCGCCTCGTCCTCGAAGTCCAGGACCAGCCGGAGCGTCTGGCCGACGTAGGCCGTCCGGACGGGCTCGCCGTCCGCCGACGCCGTGGCGGAAAGCGTCGCCGTGAAGACCGGCGTCCCGTACGCGGAGACCGCGAGAAGAAGGAGCGCGGAGACCGCGGCGCGGAAGGAACGGAGCGGATCCGCTCCGACACGGCGAAAGAGCGGCATCGCTATTTCAGGAAGTCTCCGTACGCGAGGCTGAAGGTGTCGCCGAGCTTCATGTTCCCGGTTCCGATGCCCTTCTTGAGCCAATGATGGCGCCATTCGGAACGGCCGTGGTTAAAGCTTTCCGGGACCTCGTAGCCCTGCGCTTTCTTCTGCAGGTAGTCGTCGCCGATTTTCTGCGCGGCGGCGAGGGCCTCGTCGATGTCGCCGTCCTCGAGCGATCCGAACATCTTGTTGTCGTGGTGGGCCCATACGCCGGCGTAGAAGTCCGCCTGGAGCTCGAGCCGCACGCTGATCTGGTTGGCCTCGGCCTTCGGCAGCTGGCTCATCTTCTGGTGGGCCCGCGAGAGCGTGCCCATCTGGTTCTGCACATGGTGTCCGACCTCGTGCGCGATGACGTAGGCGTACGCGAAATCGCCGTCCGCCCCGATGGTCTGACGCATCGTCTTGAAGAACATGAGGTCGATATAGACCGTCTGGTCCGCGGAGCAGTAGAAGGGGCCCGTCTGCGCGGTGGCGCCGCCGCATCCGCTCTGCACACGGTCGCTGAACAGGACCAGTTTCGGGGGCTGGTATTCGCCGAGGCCGTATTCTTTGAACAGTTTGGACCACACGTCCTCCGTTCCGGCGAGAATCTGCTTCGAGAAATGGGCCAACTCGTCGGTCGCGGACGTGTCCACGGGCTCCGCGGACTGCTCCGCGCCCGGCTGCATCTGCGTCGCGACGACCTGCTGCAGCACGTCGCCGAGGTTTCCGCCCCGGAGGAGGGTGAACACCGCGACGAGGACAATGCCGGTGAGCCCGGCGCCCCCGAGGATGGTTCCGACTTTTTGACCGCGGCGGTCGTCCACATTCGTGCTTTCGCGTCTTCCGTTAAGTCTCATGGCGTTCCAATCGAAGGATGGTTCTAAACTCAAAAAACGGGGAAAGTGTACCACGCCGTCCGCGCGCGGGCAAGTCACGCGGGCGAACGGACGGTTTTTTGCCGAAACGGACGGGATCGGTTGAAGGTTGAAGGTTGAAAGGTTGAAAGGTTGAAGGGTTGACCTTTTCCAACCTCTCTGATCCAACCAGCTGCCTCGGGCTCGGCGATGGAGGGGGATGCGGCGTCCCGCCGCGTCCCTGCGACCTATCGCGGTTTCCGTTATCCGAAAAGGTCGGAATGCGAGCCGGTATCGACCAACAGGAGAACAAGTTCTTCCTGCTGGTACCGATAGACGAGCAGCCAGTCCGGTTCGATATGGCATTCGCGGCAGCCCGCGTAGTCCCCGGAGAGCGCGTGGTCATGGTTCGCCGGTGGAAGCGGCGACCCCTTGGCAAGCAGTTCCACGACCGCGCTGAGTTTCAAGAGATCCTTCCCCTGTTTCCGGACTCTCTTGAGACCCTTCTTGAATTGCGTGGTCTGACGAAGGACGCAGTTCATTTCTTCGTGTGCCCCGCGTCGTATCTCTCCTTCGCGGATTCCGCGACACCGGACGTCGCGGTTCGGACCTCTTCGGCGATTTCCGCGTCGACCTCATCCAGAATCTCCTGGAACGAGGAGTACGACTTGTACCTCCCGGGATGCGCGCGGATGTCATCCGCTTCGGCCATCGCCGCGCGGAGTTCCTCGGAGGGTGCCTTCCGGCGTTCCACCAGGAAGGGCATGCCCTGGTCGCGAAGCGCCTGCTTGAGAAACACCGTGAAGGCCGTGGAGAGGGACATTCCCAGGTCCTCGAACAGGGCTTCCGCCTCTTTCTTCAGGTCGCGGTCGATCCGCATCGTGAAATTCGTCGTCATATCAAATTCCTTGCATAGTGTGTGCGAACAATGTGCAAGTATGGACAAATCCGGTGCACGTGTCAAGCGGTGCCGCAACCCCGCGACCTAGTCCGCGCGACGCGGCGGGATGCCGCGCCCCCGATTCCTTCGACCCGTCAGACCTTCCCGCCCTTTTCCTTCACGGTCACGTGCCGCTTTCCGTCCTTGATATAGCCGGAGACACGTTTTCCGTCGGGGGTCGTGAAATTCTTGAAGGAACAGTCGCGCCAGCGGGCCGGCACGCCCTTGAAGAACTGGAGCTCGCCGCGCTTCTCGTGGACGAACATCTCGCCGACGGCGACCACCGCGCCCATCGCGGCGTCGAGCTGCATGATGTGGCGTTGGTCTTTGAAGCATGCCTTGATGCCGTCGCCTCCCATCCACGAGAAGCCGGCGGCCGCCACGTCGTGCCGCGTCGCGTGGCCCTTGTTCGTGTAGAGGCGGACGAGAAAGTCGAGCATGAGCTCGGCCATCTCGCCGTTGCCGACGCGCGCGTGGAGCATCGAGGCCCAGGTGAGGCACCAGCCGGACCAGCCGGAATATCCTTTTTCCATCCAGTTCCGGTAGGTGTTGTCGATCAGTTTCCTGAGGGACGGATCGTCGCAGTCGATGACGTCGAAGGGGGCGATCGCGCCCATGTGCGAGTGGTGGCGGTGCGACTCGGAAAGCGTCTTCCCTTTCCAGAGCGCGATGACCTCGGCGCCTTTCTGCGAGAACTCGATCGGCACGGAGGCGGTCGTGTACCGGGGAAGCCGCTCGTGAACCGCCGTCCAGCGCGCGTCGGGCGCGACGCGGAGGGTTTTCGCGGCGTCCAGAAGGTCGTCGACGAGCCGGTGCGCGGCGGCGAGCTGGAAGCTCGGGTCGCGACCCCACGCCCGCATTCCGGAGCCGCCGTATTCCGGAGAGACCCCGACGGGAAGCGAGAGAGCGCCGCCCTCGGTCTTCTCGAGCATCGCGTAGAACGTGTTGATCGCGCCCGACATGAACGGAAACGCCTTCTCCCGGAGGAATTTCCGGTCGCCGGTAAGGCGGTAGTAGCGCCAGAGGAAGTCGGCCATCCACATCGTGCATCCGTGGTCGATGACGCCCGTCCAGAAATTGCCCATGCAGGTGCCGCGGTCGTCGACGGCGTGCGGAAGCATCACGCCGTCTTTGATTCCGAGGAAATGCTCCGCGTTCTTCCGGAGCTTCGGCGTCCAGGAGAGCATCATGTCGAAGAGCGGGCGGAGCACATCGGCCCGGCCGGTCAGGAACGCGGGCCAGTAGCACATCTGGACGTTGATGTTGAAGTGGAAATCGGCCGACCACGGCGGCAGGCGGTAGTCCTCGATCCAAGGCCCCTGGAGGCCGCACGGGAACTTTCCGTCGCGCATCGCGGAACCGAACTTGTAGAGACCGAGCGTGAAGAGCTCGTCGAGGTCCCGGTTCGGGGTGTCGATATCCGGCGCGTCTTTCCAGAAGGCGCGCCACCATGCCGAGGAGGCCTTCTCCGCCGCGGTCCAGAAACCCGCGGAGGCCGGAAGGAGCGCCCGGGCCGAGGTCGCCGCGCTCCGCTTTTTCGTGCCGCGCGCGGTGGCGATGACCGATTCCGCGCCGCGGGTCGCGCAGAACGCGGCGACGGGCGGGTCGTCCGGCAGGCGGAGCGTCTGCTCCCATCCGACGAGCGATTCCTCGTCGAACCGCTCGGGCGGAAGATATCCGCGGGGACCGGAGAACTCCGGACGGATCTCCGTGTTGTCCCACGCGGGCACGGCCGCGACGTCCTCGGGACGAAGCCCGGCGGGCCAGCGGAGGAAGACGAGGCCGCTCTCGGGGTCCATGCAGACCCGGACGGTGTGGACGAGGCGATTCTTGACGACGTCGATCTCGGCCACGCCCTTCGCGAGCGCGAGGCGTCCCTCTTTCAGCGCCGCGCCGGCGGGGAGGACGAACTCGAACCGTCCGAGCGGGAGGGCGGTGGGCATGAGAATCGTGCCGGATTTCGGGAAGAGCGCCCTCAGACCCGGCTCGTCGTTCGCCTCGAGCGCGGCGCGGATCTGCCGGAACGTGAAGCCGCCGAACTCGAGACCGCCCTGATGGTCCCAGAGATCGGCGCGGGAGATGGTGACGCGCAGCGTGCGGCCCTCGCCCCAGACGAGCGCGCCGATGTCCGCGTTGCCGAACGGAATCCCCTCGTGACAGTCGGTCAAGGGAAAGAACCAGGAGATGGACTTATTCATGGTCGAAAACAAAAAAGAGAAATGAATGGTTTCCGGCGAAATGCCGCGTATGATTATACGTTTTCTCGTTCGGTCCGGAAAGACCTCCCCGCGGCGGGCCGCCCGACCGACGCGAAGTCGAAATGACGACGCCCCTGCGAGTGTCTTGGACTGCGCGGCACCGCCCGTCCGCTTTCGGGCGGAGCCCGGCCCCCTCCGAGGGGCTGCCGCTTGCGGCTGGGGGAGTACACCGTGCATACGGCGGCAACACCCCCCGGCGCTTCGCGCCACCTCCCTCGAGGGAGGCGCCTGCGGCGGGCGGCGGCACTTCGGGGCGCCGCAAAGGTACGGCGCCGCGATCGGGCAAAGCCCGGCCCCCTCCGCGAGGGGGCTGCCGCTTGCGGCTGGGGGAGTACACCGGGCATACGGCGGCAACACCCACCGGCGCTCGCGCCACCTCCCTCGAGGGAGGGGCCTGCGGCGGGCAGCGGCACTTCAGAGAGGCACCATGCGCGGCAAAGGCACGGCTGTCGGGCGGAGCCGACAGGAAGGGGGCGTTTCGCTTCCGGGAAAAATGGGGAACACCCCAATCAGACTTGTCTCTTGCCGAAAGCTTTCGTTATTGTTATAGTAAAAACCGTTCGAGGCGTATTCATGTGTTCTGAACCCGGAATTCTGTTCGACAAAAAGTGGTTATGAAAAAGATTTCAGCCCCCGCGATTTCTCTTTTGTTTTCCTTCCTCGCCGCCGTCACGGCCTCCGCCGCCGAGTACTACTGGACCGGAGCCGCCAGTTCGGACTACACCGACCCCGGCAACTGGGTCTCCGGCAAACCCGACGGAAAAGTCGCGACCACGGCGCCGATAAACAATGACTATTCGGACAGGATTCATTTCACCGACGACGCGAACCCCGTGATCAAGAGGGTAATCGTGCCGGCCGGCCGTCAGATCGGAAAAATCTTTTTCGAGAACACCTCCGGCTGGACCATCGACAACAACGGGACGTTCCTCACCAAGAACGGAATCTCGGCGACGGGATGCTCCGGAACCGTCGCGACGTTCGCAAACGATATCAAGTTCTCCACCGCGACCATCGACGTCAATTCCGGCGCGGCGCTTCAGCTGAACAAGCTCTATCTGGACGGCTCCAACCAGCTGACCTGCACGGGCGGCGGCACGGTCTCGTTCTCATGGATCGACGGATGGTCCAAGGACCGCGCCGTCATCGTCACAGGCGACGCCCGGCTCATTGTGCGGAACGCGTCCCCGTTCGGCGGCAATCTTGTGAAATACGTCTCGCTCGCCTCGCTCGGCGCCCGCTTCCAGTATCAGGCGACACCCGCGTCGGCCGAAAGCCGCTTCGCCGCCTCGACGGCCGAGGCGTCCTCCGGCAGTTTCAAGATCGTCGCCGGATACACCGGGTCGACGGCGGGCTACTTCTTCGAGGCCGTGGAACTTGAGGACGGTTTCGTGGAGGTCGGCTATGTTCGCTCGAACGCCCCCGCGATCAACGCGGCGGAACTCGCCCGGGACGGCGACGATCTCGTCGTGGACACCTCGGTCTACTGCCCGGTCGACTGCGTCGTCACGCTCTCGCTGTCCGACGGCACGGACGCCGCCCCGGTGACCTCTTCGCTGTCCGTCGCCTCCGGCGAGTCGCGGTCGAGCTTCACCGTCGACCGCTCCCTTCTCGCGGCGGACACGACGTACGAGGCGACCGTCACGGCCGCCAACGACAGCGGCTCGGACTCCGCCGTCGCGGGCTCGCTCTACAACGGCGCGCTTTCTCTCTCGTGGGTTTCCGACGCGTTCGAGAACGCCTATGTTCCCGGCACGGTGACTGTTTCCCGCGCCGTCTCCTCTCCGATTCCGCTCGTCGTCTGCTACTCTTTCAGCGGAACCGTAGACCATGCCGCGGTCGAGGGAGTCAACTACGCCGCGCCGTCCGGCACGGTGACGATTCCCGCGGGCGCCGCCTCCGCCGTCATCGAGGTGGTTCCTCTTCTCGACGCCGAAACGGCGCACGACACGACGCTCCTTGTCGCGCTTGAACCGGGATGCTATGTTCTGCCGGCCGAGAACGGCGTGACCGTCGCGGTGAAAGACTTCTCGCTTCCCGTCGGCTTCAACTCCTGGGTCGCGTCCCCTGAATCCGACGGCCTCGCCTCTACGGCCGCCAACTGGAGCGAGGGCCGCGTCCCGGTCGCGTCCGACCACATCCTTCTCGGCGTCTTTTCCCAGAAGGCGATGACCTGGGACGCGGGCGTCAACGGGCTTCCCGCCGCCGTGGCGTCGTGGACGCAGGACGAGAACTTCGCGGGCACCGTCACGTTCCCGACTACGTTCGACGACACCTTCCCCGTCTTCGCGATCGCCGGCGACTGCACGGTGGAGAACGGTGTCTGGACGCATCCCGCCAACGGCGCGTCGCCCGTCAACCGCCTCGCCGTCTCCGTCGGCGGAGACTTCACGCTCGCCGCGTCCGCGAAAATCGACGTGAACCAGAAGGGTCTCACCGGACTTCCCGCCGGCCGCTCGCGCGGCGTCTACGCCGGCGGAAACCGCACCTCGCTCGCCGTCTTCGGCGATGTCTATGAGCCGACGGACCTCGGTCTCGGCGGAACCAAGCTCCCCGGCGGCGGCGCCGTCTATCTCGACATCGCGGGCGACGCGGTCCTGAACGGCCGCGTCACGGCGATTTCCAGCGACAACACCAACGGGTGGACGGATCCCGGATCGGGCACCGGCGGGTCCGTGTACATCCGCGCGGCCTCCGTCTCCGGCAGCGGAAGCGTCAATGTCTCCGCCCCGCAAATCGACCGCAACAACGCGGCGGCCTCCGGCGGCCGCATCGCCGTCGTGCTCACCGAGGCGGAGGAGCTCGGGCTCCCGGCGGCGAACCTCACGGCGTACGGCGCGGAGGGAACGAACGACGGATCGACGGTCTCCGGCGCGTCCGGCGCGGGGACGGTGCTCGTGAAGACGGCGGCGCAGGACCACGGCACGCTCTATGTGAAGAACCGCCGCCGCTCCCTCAGCGGGACCTACGGGCTCTACCCGCAGTCCCCGTACGGCACGACGCAGATCCCGGCGGGCGCGACCTGGACCTTCGACGAGGTCGTCGTCTCCGGCTCGGGCGTCCTCATGGTCCCGGCGGGCGCCACGCTCCGCCTCCCCAACGGCTTCGCCTCCGTAAGCGGTCCGGCGCCCGCCGCGCTGAACTCGCTCGTCCTCACCGCCGGCATTCTCTATTACGGCGGCACGATCGACGTTGGCGACGCCGCGACGCACACGCTCCAGGGAGGCTGGGTGTTCGACGCGCATTCCGGCGCCCCGTACACGTTCCACGGCGATGTCGTCGTCAAGGACGGCGCGGCGCTCGGCCAGCTCCGCTTCTTCCACAACGCCTCCGCCAACATCGTGAGCGACCTGCGCGTCGACGGCGACCTGACGGTTGAGTCGACCGGCTATCTCTACGCCCGCGGCACGGGCTACAGCTTTTTCGGAGAATCCGACGGCACGTTTTCCCACGGCGGGCAGATCGGATGGTACGGCGTCACCAATATCGCCGCGTACGGCTCCGTCCTCCATCCCTCGACCGCCGGCTCGGTCGGCATCTGGGATGACTCCGCCTCGCAGTATCCCGGAGGCGGCGCGCTCAAACTGACGGTCTCCGGCGCGCTGGCGCTGGACGGCGTCGCGCTCTCCGACGGCGCGGTGGAAAACGGGGACTACAATCCACACGGCGCGGGCGGATCGCTCGACATCACGGCCGCCTCGCTCTCCGGTTCGGGCTCCATCCGCGCCGACGGCTTCCAGAACAGCTGCGAAAACGACGGGCAGGTCGTCAAGCCGTCCACCACCACGTTACGCAGCAAGTTCTCCGCCTCCGCGGGCGGCCGCGTCGCCGTGCGCCTCACGGGCGACGGCGCCGTCTTCTCTCCGGAATGGGTCTCCCGGATCACGGCCAAAGGCTGCCCGAAAGGCAAGGGCTACATCGCGAGCATGTCCTCGGGCGGCACGGTCTACCTGCAGGACGCCTCGGCCGCCGAAGGCGCGGGCACGGTATACATCCGCAACCGCGCGGACTCGGCCGTCATCACCGACGCCTGGACGCCCTTCCCCTCCACGAAGAAGGGCGGCGAGGACGAGGACTTCCGCAAGGCGGAGCTCTATGTGGGCGACAATGCGCGCGTCATGCAGACGGTCGCGGATTCCCGTGTGTTGAAGGCGACGCTTGAGACGGGAACCAAGTACGACCTCCGCGGCGGCATCCTGCGCGTGAAGCGGCTCGTCATCGCCGGGGAGAAGGTTCCGGCCGGCGTCTATCTCGCCTCGGACGCCGAGGTCTCGGCCTGCTTCCAGGACACGCTTCCGGAGGGGCAGACCGTTCCGGGCGCCGTCATGGTCGTGCCGGACGGCACGGCCTTCCTCTTGAAATAAGGAAAGTCGTTCCGGTTTTTCGTGAAAACGGGAGCGCTGTCCGCTGTCGTGAACCGCGGACGGCGCTCCGGTTCAAACGGGAAAAAGAAAGAATCGCCTCAAGAAACCGGATTTTGGGCTTGCGACTCTGTTCCCGCGTCTTGTTCCGTATATCGGTCCGGATTTCCCGGAAATTCCGTTAAACAAGAAACCCGGCCTTTTGGGAGGACCGGGCGGAGAATGGTTGCCTTGCCTGGATTCGAACCAAGACAAACTGATCCAGAGTCAGTTGTGCTACCATTACACAACAAGGCAGCTTTGAAAAACTGGTAGGAGCACGGGGGGTCGAACCCCGGACCCACTGATTAAGAGTCAGTTGCTCTACCAACTGAGCTATGCTCCCAGCAAGTCAAAAAACTGGAGCGGGTTAAGGGATTCGGACCCTCGACATCCACCTTGGCAAGGTGGCGCTCTACCACTGAGCTAAACCCGCTCGAAAACGGCACATATTGTACACCCTCTTCGGAGAAAGCGCAAGGGGGTATTTTTAACTTTTTTCACTTTTATTTTTCGATCCGGACCTGCCGCGCGAGTTCCTCGATCCGGGCGACGTCCGGAACCCGCGAGGCGGGGAGTTCGACGGCGGCGCTGCCCGCGGCGACCGCGAAGGCGACCGTCTCCTCGTCGAGCGTCTTGTCCGGGAAGAAGCGCGAGCAGAACGCGCCGAGCATCATGTCTCCCGCGGCGGTGGTGTCGACGGCGTCCACCCGCGGCGCGACCGCGTGGAAGAGCGCCGTCCCCTTCGCGAACCACGCGCCCGCTTCTCCGTCGGACACGATGACGGCCTTGTGCCGGCGGAGAAGCTCGCGGCAGCCGCCGCGGAAATCCGCTTCGGTGACGAGTCGCCGGCCGAGAAGGGACTCGGCCTCCTCGCGGTTGGGCTTGATCAGAAGGGGTTGCTCCGCCGACGCGAGCGCGAGGGCCTCTCCCGAGGTGTCGAGCACGACGTCCTTCTGCTGCTCCCGGAGCAGCCGGACGAGCGTCGCGTAGGTCGAGGCGGGAAACCGCGCCGGAAGCGAGCCGGAGAGGATGATGACGTCCGCCCGGCGCACGGAGAGGAGCGAGATCTGGCGGAGCAGGTAGTCCGCGAAATCGAGCTCGGGGAACGCGGGAAAGTTGATTTTCCGCTCCAGACCGTCCGTGCCGAGAAGCATCAGGTTGCGGCGCGTCTCGCCGTGGACGCGGAGGAAGCGGTTGTCGATGCCGAACTCGTGGAGCATCCGCTCGAACGGCTCGTAGTTTGCGTCGCCCAAAAGCCCGCTCGCGGCGACCGGCGCGCCGAGCCGCGAGAGCATCTTCGCGACGTTCAGCCCCTTGCCGCCGGCCTCGACCGTCTCCGAGGCGACGCGGCATACGGAATCCTTGGCGAGGGATCCCGTGAGGTGGATGGTCCGGTCGAGCGCCGGAGCGAGGGTGATGGTGGTGAAACGGGACATGGAGCGGTCCGGACATGCGGCGCCCGGCGGCCGGACGGGACTAATAGGAGGATTTCGGCTGGAACATCGTCGTGTCGAGCTCGATGCCGCGCGCGCGGAGGTCCTCGAGGAAGGTCGGGACGGCGCCGGTCGGACGGAAGTGCCCGAGAACTTTGCCGGTGGAGGAAAGACCGGTCTGCTTGAACTCGAAGAGGTCCTGCATCGTGATCTTGTCGCCCTCGAGGCCGACAATCTCCGAGATGCACGTCACCTTGCGGGAGCCGTCGGAGAGACGCGACTCGTGGCAGATGATGTCGATGGCCGAGGCGATCTGCTCGCGGATGGCGCGCGACGGAAGCTCGAGGCCGGACATGAGCACCATCGTCTCGAGACGCGAGATGACGTCGCGCGGGGCGTTGGCGTGGACGGTCGTGAGCGAGCCGTCGTGACCGGTGTTCATGGCCTGGAGCATGTCGAGCGCCTCGCCGCCGCGGCACTCGCCGACGATGATGCGGTCGGGACGCATGCGGAGGGCGTTGCGGACGAGGTCGCGGATGGTGATGGCGCCCTTCCCCTCGATATTGGGCGGACGCGCCTCAAGGCGGACGAGGTGCGGCTGCTGCAGCCGGAGTTCGGCGGCGTCCTCGATGGTGAGAATGCGGTCGGTGTGGGGAAGGTAGTTGGAGAGGACGTTGAGAAGCGTCGTCTTGCCGGAGCCCGTTCCGCCGGAGACGACGATGTTTTTCCGCAGGAGCACGCAGACCTGGAGGAAGCGCGCCATCTCGGGCGTGAACGTGCCGAACCGGATGAGGTCGTGGTCGAAGAGCGGCTTCTTGGAGAACTTCCGGATCGTGATGCACGGTCCGATGAGCGAGAGCGGATGGATGATCGCGTTCACGCGGGAACCGTCGGCGAGACGGGCGTCGACATAGGGCTGGCTCTCGTCGATGCGCCGGCCGAGCGGCGCGACGATGCGCTCGATGATGGCCATCACGGACTGCTCGTCCATGAACGAGTTGCCGGAAAGCTGGAGCCGGCCCCCGCGTTCGACATAGACCTTGTCGGGGCCGTTCACCATGATTTCGGTGACGGTGTCGTCTGCCAGCAGGTCCTCGAGGGGCCCGAGCCGGAGGGCCTCGTCGTAGATTTCCTTGGCGAGTCCCTGCGGGTCGATGCCCGCGGGAAGTTTTCCGGAGACCTCCGAGATGATCTGGTGGATCGTCTCCTCGGCGCGCCGGTGGAGTTCGTCGGTGTCGACACGGGTGGCGGAGAGGCGTTTGAGGTCGAGGCGCTCGACG
>JAZUKQ010000153.1:0-9405 GCA_045643325.1 Kiritimatiellia bacterium
GTGTTGCCTCCGCCCCCGGGAAACACCCCCAGTCGGCTTTGCCGACAGCCCCCTCGAAGGGGGCCGGAGCAAGCTCCGAGCCAGCGCCCCCGCCGTACCTTTGCCTCGCACGATGTACTCCCCCAGCCGCAAGCGGCAGCCCCCTCGCGGAGGGGGCCGGGCTCCGCCCGAAAGCGGACGCGCGGCTCCCCCGATGATGCCGCAGCCCGCCGCAGGCGCCTCCCTTCGAGGGAGGTGGCGCGGAGCGCCGGAGGGTGTTGCCTCCGCCCCCGGGAAACACCCCCAGTCGGCTTTGCCGACAGCCCCCTCGAAGGGGGCCGGAGCAAGCTCCGGGCCAGCGCCCCCGCCACCCCTTTGCGGCGCCGTGCCTTTGCGGCACGCAGCCACAGGCATCGTATCGCGGCCGCAGGAGGCGGTGCCTCAGGCGGTGAGGCCGAGAGTCGTGAGCGCCTGGCGCATGTCGGCGCGGATTTTCGCCTCGTCGACCGCCGGGAAGGCCCCGTCGCGGTAGAGCTCGTCGCCGCCGACAACCGTCAGGCGGACTTCGGCGCCGGTCGCGGCATAGACGAGATTCGACACGATTTTATGGACGGGCTGGAGATTGAGCGCGCGGAGGTCCACGCCGATGAAATCGGCATTCTTTCCGATTTCCAGCGAGCCGACATCCGGATTCTTCACGACCGCGGCGCCGTTGCGCGTCGCCATGTCGAGCACCGTGCCCGCGGGCATTTCGAGCGGGTCCGCGCGGAAGCCCTTCTGCAGGAGGGCCGTAAGGTACATCTCGCGGACCATGTTCTGCGCGTTGTTCGAGGCGGGACCGTCCGTCCCGATTCCGACGGGAATGCCGTGACGCAGCATCGCCGTGAGCGGAGAGAAGCCCGACGAGAGCTTCATATTGGAGGCGGGGTTGTGGACGACCGCGCAGCCGGCGGAGGCGACGGTCTCCATGTCCGCCTCGTCCGTGTCGACCATGTGGAAGAGCGTGGTGCGCTTCCCGAGGACGCCCAGGTCGCGGCAGTAGGCGACGGGACGCTTCCCGGTCTTCTCGATCATGCCCGCGGTCTCCCCGACGGTCTCGCTCATGTGCATGCCGAACGGAACATCGAGCTCCTCCGCGAGCGCGTAGGCGGCGGTAAGAAGCTCCGGCGAGGTCGAATAGACGGCGTGGGGGGCGATGCCCGGCGTGACGCGGCCGCGTCCGGCCCATGCGGCCTTGCGGGCGCGCGCGACATCGGCGAAGCGCTCCATCGCGCCGGGCGCGCCGTAGGTCATGCTCGAGAGGCTCTCACCGAGGACGGCGCGGATGCCCGACTCGAAGACGGCCTCGCCGATGGACTCCTCGTCCATGTACATGTCGTAGACTGTCGTGCAGCCGAAGCGGAGCAGCTCGAGACACGAGTAGGCGGCGGCGGCCTTCACGGCGTCCCGGGTCCATTTCGCCTCGGCCGGGAAGATGTGTTTCGTGAGCCATTCCATGAGCGCGAGGTCGTCGGCGTATCCGCGGAAGACGCACATCGGAATGTGGGCGTGGCCGTTGACGAGACCGGGAAGGAGGACCGTGTCGCCCTCGTCGGAGACAGGGACGCCGGGATGGCGCGCGAGGACCTCCGCGGCGGGGCCGAGGTCGGCGACGCGGCCGGACTCGACGGCGAGCGCGGCGTCGGAGAGAAGGCTCCGGTCGGCATTTTGGGTGAGAAGAAGGGCGGAACGGTAGATTTTCATGGGATGTCGGGGAATGCGGAATCAGAAACGGAAAAGACGGGGCGCAGGCGGGCTTCGCGGCGACACGGGGGCGGACCGTCCGCCGGAACCGCGCGGCACGAAAAAAGAGAGGCGGAGTTTCCCCCGCCTCCCGAGACGCCTCGGAACCGCCGCGGTCGGCGGAGGTTTTGCAGCGGCGCGCGCGGACTAGAACGCGAACGGGGTTCCCTTGCGGGCCTCGGTGAGGACGCGCATGACATTGAGCGCCTCGTCGAGGGTGACGCGGAAGGGCTTGCCGTTGCGGACGGTGTCGAAGACCGCGTCCCAGATGCACTCCGGGGAGAGGCCCTTGCGGACTTCGCGCGTCTCGGTGACCCAGGGAAGTTTCTCGGGCGTGCCGAAGGTCTCGAGCAGTCCGGTCGTCGGCTTGCGGGCGGGAATCTTCGCCTTCGGGTCGAGGTACTTGAGCTCGATGGTCTTCTCGTCGGACTTGAGGGAGCCCTTCGTGCCGAAGATCCAGTAGACGGACTCGCCGAGCGCGGAACCGCCGCTGATCTCGAGGTCGACGGTCTGGTCCTTGTCGTTCTTGAGGAGGATATGGACATGGTCCTCGGCGTCGCCGACGGCGGCGATGCGCTTGAGGTCGGAGAAGACGACCTTGGCGTCCGTCCCGAGGAACTGGAGCGCGTGGTCGGCGATGTGCGGGCCCCAGTTGAGGAGCTGTCCGCCGCCTTCTTTCTTGATGGTCTGCCAGTCGTCGCGGCGGCTGAAGTTGGGACGGCGGAGCTTGATCTCGAAGACCTTGCCGATGATGCCGGACTTGATGATGGCCTCGATGTCGTTGAAGGCGGCCTCGAAGCGGCGGTTATGGCGGATGAAGAGCTTTCCGGGATGCTTCTTGCCCTCGGCGATGAGCTTCTTCGCGTCGGCGTAGGTGACGGCGATGGGCTTCTCGCAGAAGACGGTCTTGCCGGCCTTCAGGGCCTTGATGGCGAGCTCGACGTGGGTCGGGGTGCGGGTGGCGACGGAGACGAACTCGACCGCGGGGTTGGCGATGAGATCCTCGGCCTTGATGTAGACGGCGGCGTTCGGGAATTTCTCCTGGAAACGCTTGCGGCGGGGCAGCGCGGTGTCGCAGCCGGCGACCACCTCGAAACGGTCGGCGCGGGCGAGAAGCTCGTTGCACTGCATGCCGAATCCGGCGCGGCCGAGACCGATGATGCCGACACGGATTTTCTCCGGAGCGGGCTTCGCGGCGGGCTTCGCGGCGGGTTTCTTAGGAGCGGGTTTCGCGGCGTTGACGGCCGCCTTGGAATCAGGATTCTTCTTGGCCATGGGAAAAACTTTCGTGAAGGACAATGGAAGGAATCGCACGATCGCGATGCGTCGCGAATTAAACCACGAACCCCCGGAAAACGCAAGTGCGCAAAGCGCCCGATGTCCCGCCCGCCTTCGACTTTCCGGAAGGATTGTGGTACACTTTCCGGCGCTCTGAGGCGAAGGGGCAACGCGCGGGATTTGAAGGCCGGAGTCCGCATGGCCGTCCATCGCGCACCTGACGTCCGGGAGCGGATGTTTCCATGCTCACGATTCCCAATCCTACAATCCGCCATTTCGACAACGCGGCGGACTTCCGCAAACATTTCGTCGTCCAGGAACAGATCGACAAGTATCTTCCCGGCGGAAAACACTTCATCGACGACGCCGAGATCGAGGGCGAGCTCGCCCGCGCCAAGGCGGCCGCCGCGAACGACAAGGGCCGCGTCCGCGAGATTCTCGCGAAATCGCTCGCCATCAAGACGCTCTCTCCCGACGAGGTCGCGACGCTCATCTATGTGACGGATCCCGAACTCCTCCAGGAGATGCGCGAGACCGCCCTCAAGGTGAAGCAGTTCGTCTATGACAACCGCCTCGTCGTCTTCGCCCCGCTCTACATCTCGAACTACTGCGTGAACCGCTGCGCCTACTGCGGCTTCCGGAGCGACAACTGCCACGAGAAGCGCCGCATGCTCACGATGGACGAGCTCAAGGAGGAGATCGACGTCCTCGCCGGAAAAATCGGCCACAAGCGCATCATCGCGGTCTTCGGCGAGCACAACCTCACCTCGACCGACTACTACGCCGAGAGCATCCAGACCATCTACAACCACGTCGTCAAGGCCCCGAGCGGGGCGCCCGTCGGCATCCGCCGCGCCAACATCAACGCCGCGCCGCTCCCGATCGAGGACCTCAAGGTGCTTCACGAGGTCGGAATCGGAACGTTCCAGGTCTTTCAGGAGACGTATCACCGGCCGACGTACGAGCTCCTCCATCCGGCCGACACCATCAAGGGCAACTACGACTGGCGCACGACGTGCTTCCACCGCTGTCAGGAGGCGGGCGTCGACGATGTCGGCATGGGCGTCCTCTACGGCCTCTACGACTGGAAATACGAGCTGCTCGCCTGCGTCCACCACGCCATCGACCTCGAGAAGTGGTTCAATATCGGCCCGCACACCGTCTCGTTCCCGCGCCTCCAGCCCGCGAGCGGGACGGACGTCCCCGAGAAGTCCCCGTACATCGTGAGCGACGAGGATTTCCTCAAGATCGTCACCATCATGCGTCTCGCCGTCCCGTACACGGGCCTCATCGTCACGGCCCGCGAGCGCAAGGAGATCCGCGACCTCTGCGCCGACATCGGCATGACGCAGCTTGACTGCTCGAGCAACATCGCCATCAAGGGATACAGCGACTTCGCCAATGTCGCCGACCAGGAGATCGACCGCCAGCAGTTCATGCTCGGCGACCCCCGCTCGCTCGACGACGTCGTCCGCGCCATGGCCGCCCGCGGCCGCCTTGTCTCGTTCTGCACCGCCGGCTACCGCTGCGGCCGCACGGGCGGCTGCATCATGGACGCGCTCAAGACCGGACGCGAGGGGCATTTCTGCAAGATCAACGCCGTGCTCACGATGCAGGAGTGGCTCGACGACTTCGCCTCGCCCGAGACGCGCGCCATGGTCATGCCGCTCGTCCAGAAGGAGCTCGACGACGCCAGGGCGATGTTCAAGCCCGCCTTCTACGAGACCATCATGGACCACTACAACCGGATCCGCGCCGGAGAGCGGGACCTGTTCTTCTAATCCGCCGGTCCCCGGGTGCCCGGGCGACGCGGCTTTCCGCGAAAACCGATGTCCGTCTATTGTCTCGCCGGTCCGACCGCATGCGGAAAAACGGCCGTCGCCCACGAGATCGCGCGGCGGCGGGGGATGCGCGTCCTCTCCGCGGACTCGATGCTCGTGTACCGGGGGATGGACATCGGGACGGCGAAACCGCCGAAGGCCGAGCGCGCGGCATACCGCTACCGGGGCGTCGATCTCGTCTCGCCCGCGGAGTCGTATTCCGCCGGGACCTACCTCCACGAGGCGAACGACGCCCTGAAGGAGGCGGAGCGCGCGGGCGAGGACGTGCTGGTGGTCGGCGGGACCGGCCTCTATTTCGAGCTTCTTCTGAAGGGGATCGACGGAGGGGCGGACCCCGTTCCGCCGGAACTCCGCGCGAAATGGGGAAAGGTGTACGAGTCGGAAGGGCTCGCGGGGCTGCACGCCGCCGCCGAGTCCCGGGCTCCGGGAGTCCTCTCGCGGCTCGACGACCCGCGCAATCCCCGGCGCGTCCTCCGCGCCTTGGAACGGCTCGACATGGGACTCGACCCCGCCCCGCGCCGCGACGGGACCGAACCGCCGCTCCGCATCCCCGTGCTGGACATTCCGCAGCCTGTCCTGGCCGGCCGGATTTCCGCGCGCATCGACGCGATGTTCGCCGACGGGCTCGTGGACGAGGTCCGGGGACTTCTCGCCGACTATCCTCTTTGGTCGGACACCGCCTCCGCGGCCATCGGCTATGCCGAGACGCGCGCTCTGATTTCCGGAGAACTGGACCTCCCGGCCGCCAAGGAGCGGATCGCCGCCCGGACGCGTCAGCTCGCGAAACGCCAGCGCACCTGGTTCCGGAACCGCATGGCCCCCCGTTGGATTCCCGGTCCGTCGTCGGCCGACGACGTCTCCCGCGCCGCCGACGAGGTGCTCGCCGCGTGGAACGAGGAAATCGGGTGACCGAAAAGCGCCTCCTCCCCCTCCCCCGCTCCTCCCGGCGAAACGCCGGTCATTTCCCGTCTTCGGGAAGCGCGGCGACGGGCTCGAAGGCGATCCGCGACACAACCCCCGCCCCCGCGCGCTCCGAGACCTTCTGAAGAAGCCTCGGCGCGGCCCGGCGGAGTTCCGACATCCAGACGGCCCCCTTCACCGCGAGCGTAAGAACCCGGTTCTCGAAGCGGAGCGGGCGCGCGTGCCGCGCCAGATCCGGTCCGACAATCTCCGTCCAGGACGACCGGACCGTCTCGAGCGTGACATCCGTCTCCAGATGAAACGACTTGACGATGGTCCGCACCGCGCCCTGGATCGGCTCGGCGGCCCGGTCGGGAAGCGGCGGCGGCCCTTCAAGATGGAGCCGCATCCGCTCGACCTCCCATTTCGCCTTGTCGTACCACCCGGGCTCTCCGGGACGTTTCCCCGGATTCTGCCAATATGGAACCGGTTTTGAAGTCATGGAAACACGGCGCCGGAACGCGGTCTGGACCGCCCGGCGCGGTCACGTCCGCTAGGTGGACCGCTTGAGTTGTTTCGCGATCGCTTTGAAAATCGCCTCGGGCTCGGGAAGACGCCCCGCCCCGACCGTCCCGCAGGCGAGCTCCCCGGAGTCCGGCGCGAGAAGGATGTCGCCGCGCGACGCGAGCAGTTTCAGGTTCGCCTGCGTGGCGGGATTCTCCCACATTCCCGTGTTCATCGCGGGAGCGAGAAGACGCGGCGCGCGCGTCGCGAGGGCCGTCGACGTGAGAATGTCGTCGGCGAGACCGTGCGCGAGTTTCGCGAGGACGTTGGCCGTACACGGGGCGATCACGAAAAGGTCCGCCCACTCCGCGAGGGAGATGTGGTTCGGCGTCCACTCCTGCGGCGGCGCGAAAAGATCGACCGCCACATGCCGCTGCGAGAGCGTCTGGAACGTGAGCGGCGTGACGAACTCCGTGGCGGCCCGCGTCATGACGACGGAGACCTCGTGCCCCGCCTTCACGCAGAGGCGGGTGAGTTCGCAGGCTTTGTAGGCGGCGATGGAGCCTGTGACGCCGAGAACGATACGGGACATGGGAGGAAGAAGGGGACGGTGGACGCGCTATGCCATGGTCTCGAGCATGGCGAGGGAAACCCCGTAGCGGGTCGGTTTTCCGGCGTCGAACGAGCGGAACTCGTCGAGCATGTACTCGCTCATGCGGTGGACCTCGTTGCCGAGACTGCCCGCGAGGTGCGGCGAGAGGACGACGTTCGGCAGCGTGTAGAACGGTGACTCCGGAACCGGCGGCTCGGGATTCGTGACGTCGAGCACCGCGGTGAGGTCGGGCCGCTCGGCGAGCGCGCGAAGAAGGTCCGCCTCGACCAACTGGGCGCCGCGCCCCGTGTTGATGAAGGTGGCGTTCTCGGGCATCGAGGCGAAGTGGCGGTACTGCATCATGCCGACCGTCGGAGGAAGGTTCGCGAGATGGTTGGAGACGACGGAGCAGGTCGCGAAAAGCTCCTCGAGGGAGCACAGCCCGACGCCGAGCTCGGCGGCCTTCTCCGGCTTCATGAAGGCGTCGAAGACCTTCACGTCGACCCGGTAGTCGCGGAGGCGCTTGGCGACCATCGTGCCGATCATCCCGCATCCGACGAGTCCGACGGACGTCCCGTAGTTTCCGGGATACTTCGAGGTGATCTCCGCGGCGCGCTTTTTGTTGCGGTCCTCCTTGAAGGCGCGGCAGGCGCGGTAGAAGCCCTTGTTCGCGAGAAGGATCTCGGCGACGGTGACCTCCGCGACGGGGACGCCGTTCGCGGCCCACGCGGAGAAGACGGCGATCCCCTTCTCGAGGAACGGCCGGGCGAAATACTGGACCGTTCCGGCGGCATAGAACACGGCGCGGAGCGACGGAAGAAACTCGGAAATCTCCTCGGCGGAGAGCGCGGGCATGCCCCAGGTGGTGAAAATGTACTCCGTGTCGCGGAATTTCCCGGGATCCGCCGCGAGCGCGTCCCGCGTGACGATCTCGAAGGACCCGAGGCCCGCCTCGCGGGCCAGCGTGTCGCAGATCTCTTTGGAATAGACGCGGCGGAGAATCTCGCCGCCCATAAAGATGGATTTCATGGTTCGAGGAGTGGGTTACTTCAGGAAAATCTCGATGACGGGCACCTCGGTCGGAGGCGGCGCGGCGGGGATGCGGAAGGCGACGGTGTTCGTGCCGTTCAGTTCGCCGTGGGAACATCCGACCTGCCCGGTGAGGACCTCGGAATGGTCGTACAGGAACTGGGCGTACTCCATCTTGTCGGCGAGGTCGTCGAAATAGACGTTTCCGTACGGCCAGGCGAGAATATGGAGATAGAGGCGCTTCTTTTCCGCGTTGTAGGTGAGCGCGCACCCCGGAGGGGCCTTGAAGTCCGCTGGGGCGGGGCCGCAGCCGTAGATCGAAGCGGAGTTTCCGCGCATCCAGCGGCCGATTCCCTGAAGCCGGTCGAGAGCCCGGGCGTCGAACTCGCCGCGGCCGGTCGGTCCCACGTTGAGAAGGAGATTGCCGCCTTTCGAGACGCAGTCGATCAGGGTCCGGATCAGCTCTCCGGTCGAGCGCCAGGTCAACTCGTCGCGATAGTAGCCCCACGAGCCGGAAAACGTCTGGCAGGCCTCCCAGACGGCCGGCTTCCCGTCGGCGAGGAGACCGTTCTTGGGCTGATACTGCTCCGGGGTGACGATGTCGCCGACGCCGGGAAGGTCGACACGGTCGTCGAGAATGATGTTCGGGGCGCACCCGCGGACAAGCTCGATCAGCTTCTCGCTCTCCCAGGCGAGACGCCCCTTGCCCTTCGTGAAGTCATCGGGGCGCTCTTTGTCGGGATAGGAGAAGTCGAACCACAGGACGTCGATCGGGCCGTACTTCGTGAGAATCTCGCGGACCTGGTTCCGCATGTAGGCCGCGTAGCGCGACTGGTCGCGGCCGACGTTCATCGCGGCGCGCTCCGCGTCGGACTTGTCGCGGTAGGGGCCGATATGGTCGTCGATGATGAAATCGGGGTGGTGCCAGTCGATGAGCGAGTAGTAGACGCCGGCGCGGAGTCCCCTGGCGCGGAACGCGTCGAGGGCGGGACGGAGAAGATCGCGCCCGGCGGCGGTGTTCGGGGCTTTGTAGTCGGTGAACTCGGAATCCCAGAGGCAGAAGCCCTCGTGGTGCTTCGAGGTGATGACGAAGTACCGCATCCCCGCGTCGTCGGCGGCCTTCGCCCAAAGCTCGGGGTTGTAGAGGTCCGGATCGAAGTGGCGGAAATACTTGCGCTCGTACTCCTCGACGGGAATCCTCTCGTTGTGCATGAGCCATTCGTGACGGGCTCCGGCGGCATAGAGCCCCCAATGGATGAACATGCCGAAGCGCGCTTGGGTGAACCAGGACGTGTCGCCGTGCGGATAGGTGTTGGACATGGAATCGTCTTTCTGAAAGTCTGATAAAAAAGCGGGTGCAAGCCCGCAGGATAGAGTAGCATTAAACAGGGGGCGCGCCAACCCTTCCAAAGGGGGCGGCGCCGCGCCTCCCCGAAGACGCCGCCGTAGCCCGCCGCAGGCGCCTCCTTGGGGCTCGCCGCCGTAGCCCGCCGCAGGCGC
>JAZUKQ010000154.1:0-6582 GCA_045643325.1 Kiritimatiellia bacterium
TGTACTCCCCCAGCCGCAAGCGGCAGCCCCCTCGCGGAGGGGGCCGGAGCAAGCTCCGAGCCATCGCCCCCGCGCCTCCTTGGGGCTCGCGACCGCAGCCCGCCGCAGGCGCCTCCTTGGGGCTCGCGACCGCAGCCCGCCGCAGGCGCCTCCCTCGAGGGAGGTGGCGCGAAGCGCCGGTGGGTGTTGACGCGGCGGCTCGGGAAAACACCCCCAGTCGGCTTCGCCGACAGCCCCCTCAAGGGGGCCGGGCTTCGCCCGAAAGCGGACGCCGAGCCTTTGCGGCGCACGGTGTACTCCCCAACCGGGTGCCGCGAAAGATAACATGGGGGACGAAATATCACTTTTCGACACAACGAAACAAATTAAAATATCTTATTGTAATTTTCGATATAACGAAAAATCTCATTGCATTTTTCTCCATAACGAAATATGATACAGTCGATACAAGGAACCATGCGATGATCCAACGTCCATTCTACATTCAGAAAATAGAACCCTTCATCGACAAGAATGTCGTCAAAGTGCTCACGGGCATCCGCCGGTGCGGCAAGTCCTGCCTTATGACCCTCCTTCGCGACCGCCTTCTGGAGCGGGGCGTACCATCCGAACAGATCGTCGAAATCAATTTCGAATCTAGGAAAAATCCGGCGATTCTCTCGGTCGATTCCGCGTATGCCTTTTTGCGAGACCTCTCCGCCTCGATCCAAGGACGCCGACTCTATTGCATGCTGGACGAAGTCCAGGAACTGCCCGACTGGGAAAAACTCGTCAACTCGCTGTCCATTGACTTCGATTGCGACCTCTATCTCACGGGCTCCAACGCCCATCTCCTTTCCGGAGAGCTTGCGACACATCTCGGCGGGCGGTACGTTGAATTCCACGTGTTTCCGCTTTCCTTTCAGGAGGCGTTTCCCCTCTTGGCGCGCAAAGGGTTCTCCGGGAACAACGCCGTTCGCGAATACTGCCGAAGAGGCGGCATGCCCTTTCTCTATGACGCAGACATCTCCGGCGAACCCGCCAGGCAGTACCTTACCGATGTGTTCAACTCCGTCGTGCTCAAAGACATTTCCCGTCGGCACGGAATCCGCGACATCGATCTTCTGGAAAAAATCATTCTATATCATGTTTCCGAAATCGGACACACGTTTTCCGCCTCCGCCGTGACCCGCTTTCTCCAAGCGGAAAAGCGGAACGCGGGGCTGGAAACCGTCTACAACTACGCATCGCATGCGGAAGAGGCCTGCTTTACGCACAGAATCCGACGGTACGACTTGCTTGGAAAGGCGCTTATGTCCACGCAGGAGAAAATCTTTCTGACCGATGTCGGATTCCGCGAGGCCATTTTGGAATCGAACCAGCAGCACATCGACCGCGTTCTGGAAAACATCGTGGCCATGGATCTGATCCGTCGCGGGTGGAATGTATTCGTCGGGAAACTGCATACGTCGGAAATCGACTTCGTCGCAGAACGGGGCAAAGACCGCGTGTATGTGCAAGTCGCCTATTTGATGCCGTCCGAGGAAACACGGCGCCGGGAATTCCAGCCGCTTCTGGAGATTCCGGACAACCATCCGAAGTACGTCGTTTCCCTGGACGATATGGACTTCAGTCAGGACGGAATCATGCATCGTCCGGTCTCCGACTTTCTGACCGACGAAGTCATCTAATACCGTAATTTCAATCTCTACCTTGAGATTTGCAGTATAAAAAATCGGCAAATGACCCAACAGTGGCAGAAACCATGACGTCCTCCTCCCCTTCTCCCCACGAAATCGGCCGCGGCGCCTCCGGCGTCGTCACGCTCGTCCAAACGCCCGCCGGGTACGTCGCCAAGAAGGTCTGCACGAAACCCGAGTCCGGCGACACGGGCGTCTATGCCCGCGAACTGCGCGCCGTCCGGGCGTATCTGCACGTCCCGCCCGCCGAGGGCCTCATCCGCATCTCCAACCTCGCCGTCGCCGATGACGGGAACTCGTTCTCGTACCTGATGGAACTGGCCGACGACGAGGAGAACGGCCGCGCCATCGACCCCGCCACCTACCGCCCGCGCACCCTGACCTCGGTCCTGTCCGCCGAAATCGCCCTCCCCCTCCGCGAGTGCATCGCCCTCGGACTCCGTCTCTCCTCCGCCGTGGCGCACCTCCAGCGGCACCACCTGCTCCACCGCGACATCAAGCCCGGCAACGTCCTCTACATCCACGGACAGCCCGTCCTCGCCGACATCGGCCTCGTCATGGACGTCCGCGAGGCGACCTCCCTCGTCGGCACCCCGGGCTACGCCCCGCCCGAGAACCACGGCACGCCGCAGGGCGACGTCTACAGCCTCGGCAAAACCCTCTACCGCGCCAGCACCGGACGCGAACCCGACGAGCAGGGGTTCGCCCCCTGCACCGAGGCCGACACCGACGCCCCCTACTTCTGGAAGTGGATGATCATCCTCGCCAAGGCCTGCTCCCCCTCCCCGGACAAGCGGCACCGCAGCGCCAAGGCCCTCCGGAAAGACCTGCTGCGCCTCCAACTCCAGACCCGCCTCATGCCCCGGAAAAACCTGGCACAGCTTCTGGCCATTCCGCTGGTCGGCGCCGCCGTCTGGTTCGGGTTTGTAAAATATCTGAACAGTCACACAATCCGTGTCGCCACGGATTCCACTCGCTACCCCGACCTCAATATGTCAAACGAAGAACGCTTTGCCTATCAAGCCATTCTCAGAATGACGGAAACGCAGCGCGCGGAATGGGCAAGCATCCGGGAAATGACCCCAGAGGAGAAGCAAAAACTCGCCGTCATCGAAGCCTACGAAAAGCAAAAAAAGGAGAATGACCGCATCAAACGCGAGAAGTTCCTGAAGGAACATGAAAACGACTGGTGGATGAAGTACCAGCGGGAAAAAGCGGAACGACAGAAAAAGGAGCAGGAAGATCAAAGAAAGAGGCAGGAAGATCAAAGAAAGAGGCGGGAGGAATCGAACAAGCGGTGGGAGGAACTGAGAACGAGGTATAACTTGAAAAAACCATGAACTACAAGCCATACCACAACGACGAGACGCGCACGTCCGTCCTGCTGGGCGTCCGGAACCCGGACGACCAGGCCGGTTGGGGACGCTTCTTCGACCTCTACGCCGGCTTCGTCTATGCCATCGCCCGAGGGAAGGGTCTCTCCCCCGCCGACGCCGACGAAATCGTCCAAGCCGTCTTTCTCGATCTCGTCCGGGGGAAACTCGCGGAATTCGACCGCTCCAAGGGGCGTTTCCGGACCTGGCTTTCCACATTGGCCACCTGGCGCACCTTGGACTTTCTGCGCCGGAAAAGCGTCCGCGATTTCATCCAGCCGACCGACCCGGTCCTTTTCGACACCTTGGTCGATCCGACTGTCACCGACCTGGAGCGGACCTTGGACGCGGAATGGGAGGGCATGGTGACGCGGGAATCCCTCCGCCGGCTGCGCGAAGAAGTCTCCGAAAAGCATTTCGCCGTCTATCAGGCCAGCGCTCTGGAAGGATTGGACGCGGACACCATCCAAAACCTCTACGGCGTTTCCCGAGACAACCTCTACCAGATCCGCAAGCGCGTCGGCGCCCGGTACCGGGACATTCTGCTCGCGGTCGCCAAGGAACTGGACGAACCGGGTACCTCCACAAAGCGCTGACTCGGCGGCGGACTCCCCTTCGTCGCCCTCGGCATCGGCAGAGTGTCCGCAGACGTCTCCGGCCCGAAATCCGGAAAAAGGCCGTCTTCGAGACCCCTATGGCGGACGGAGTCGAAACGGTCACACGTCGTCCGGTCCGTACCGTCGGACGAGACGGCGCCCCGCTTATACCAGACAGGAGTTTCTTCCGGTTGGTTCGCCGCCGACGAGACGAGACCGCCGGGACGCAGTGTCCTTTCCTCCGCCGCTGTGGTATCATAGTCCCTATGAAACCCCGTATCGAGTGCCGTCTTGTCCCCTCCTCCCGGAGGATGTATCCGTTGTCCCCTTTGCCGGCGCGTAATCTCACGGCGCTGGATGCCGCGCGCGATTCCACGGTATCCTTCCAAGTGTGCTTCCACGCGAAAGTCTACGCCAAACTCGCGCTGACCGCCGAGGCGGAAGGCGGCCTCGGCGTGCGCGTCCGCCGCGTCGGATTCGTGCCGATGCCGCACTTCAACACGCCCGGAACGGACGCCGCGGAGGACCGCGAGGGCATCGGCTTCGTGCCGGGGCTCGTGCCGGACCCGCTGTTCGACGACTCGACGCTCGTCGTCGGCGCCGGGGAGACCGGTTCCTACTGGATCACGGTCTCCGTGCCGAAGACCGTCCAGCCCGGCGAATACGCCATCTCGCTGAAGGCGACCTGGGACGCCTGCGACTGGAAGTCCGTGCCCGGAACGCCCGTCTCCCGGAAGATCACGATACGCGTCCACCACGTCGTTCTCCAGCCGCGCCGCGACTTCCCGGTGTCGCAGTGCTTCTATGTCGACGCGCTGTTCGACCGCTATGGGACCGACTTCTCGCAGCCCCGTTTCTGGGAACTCGCCGAGGCCTACCTCCGCGACGTCGTCGCCCACGGGCAGAACTCGGCCTCGGTTCCGGTCTTCACGCTGCCCATGGACGGCGTGAAGCGCCCCTCCCAGCTTCTGCACGTCTCGCGCGAGCCGGACGGCACGTGGCGCTTCGACTGGTCGCTCGTGCGGCGCTACGTGCGCCTCGCCCGCGAGTGCGGCCTTGAATACTGCGACTGGCCGCACTTCTTCACCCAGTGGGGCGCGCGCTACGCCATCCGCATCTACGAAGGACACGGCGAGACGGAGACCTTGGTCTTCCCGGCGGACACGCCCGCGACATCCGATGTCTACCGCGGCTTCCTCCGCGCGTTCTTCCCGGAGTTCCACCGCTTCCTCACGGAGGAGAAAATCCTCCAAAAATCCCTGTTCCACGTTTCCGACGAGCCCAGCGGCCCCGAGGGACTGGCCGCGTACCGGGCCGCCCGGGAAATGCTCCGCGAGCTGGCGCCGTGGATGCGCGTCATGGACGCGACGTCCGACATGGCCTTCGCCGCGCAGAAGGACCTCACGGACGCGCCGATTCCGAACGTGGACCTCGCGCTCGACTTCCTCAAGGCCGGCCTTTCGCAGAGCTGGTGCTACTACTGCTGCATCCCGCGCTCCCGGTACATCAACCGCCTTCTGGACACCCCCGCCGCCAAGATTCTCATGCACGGGTTCCTGTTCTACCGGTGGCCGTTCCACGGGTTTCTGCACTGGGGCTACAACTACTGGTACAAGTCGCAGACGCGCCAGATGATCGATCCGTTCACCACGAGCGACGGCCTGGCCTGGCCCGGTTGGCCGCATGGCGACACCTTCTGCGTCTATCCCGGCGAGAACGGTCCCATCGACTCCATCCGCTGGGAGCTTTTCGGCGAGGCGCTGCAGGACTACCGCCTGCTGCAGACCCTCGGCGTTTCCCGCGACGACCCGATGCTCGCCGACATTCGCTCCTTCGAGGACTTCCCGAAGAACGCAGACTGGCGAGACCGCGTCCGTCTGGCGCTTCTCTCCCGCGGCTAGAACACCGCGACGCGATGGGCGGGGCCCCGGGCGTCCGGGTCCCGCCCTACTTTCCGTCATCCACGGGCAGCGCCGCGAGGTCGGCGAGAATCGCCGGCGAATCGTAGAAGGGAAGGCCCTCGAAGCGGATGTACTTCCCGTCCGCATGGAGGACCGAGGCGGGAATCTCGTAGATGCGGCCCGACACCAGGTCGCACCAGACGGGACGCTGGAAGGAAAGGCCCTTCGTCATCAGGTCCACCTTGTACGTCGTGAGCGCGTCCGACGGCTTTTCCGACCGGTCCCAGAAGGCGATGAGCGGAGCTCCGGACCCCTTCCGCCGGTAGGCGAAACAGGCGGCCTGGCCCGAGGAGGCCGATCCGGAGGCCAGCAGCCCGGCGGAGCCGGAGCGGTCGCGCTCCAGCGTCTCGTCGAAGACCGCCACGAGGTTCTGAACCGCGTAGTAGGAGAGCTTCGCATGGTGGACGCTCTTGTCCGCGTTCGCATGGAGCAGGCCCTTGCGGTTCACATCGCGGCCCGCCTGCTGGAAGTCGCAGATCGTGAAGATGGCCGATTCCACATCGAGCTCGAGGTCGGAGAGCATCCGGCGGACGTCCCACTTGGCCTGGCTCACCTCCGTCCAGTCGTGCCCGCGCAGCGCGTAGCCGGTCGTGACGGTCGACGGGCATCCGTTCTCGCCCTGGCGCATCGTGGCCTTGTCCGTGTACTGCGACAGCGTCGTCTGCATGTCGCGGACCGTCTGGAAGTTCGCGTCCGGGTTGTAGCAGTACCCGTGGTAGATGAACCACTGGAACAGGTCGAGCTTGCCGAGGCGCTGGATTTCCCGGAGGCAGGCATGGAGTTTCCCGCAGTCCGTGCTGGCCAGGGACAGACCCGCGATGCGGGCGTCCGGGATGATCCGGTGGATGATCTCCGCCGTGCGGACGTTGAACTGCGCGACGGTCTCCATCGAGTTGTCCTTGTTCAGGTCCGGTTCGTTCCACATGGCCCAATCCGTGACGCGGCCCTTGAAGTGGGTCGCCATGGCCTCCAC
>JAZUKQ010000155.1:0-15448 GCA_045643325.1 Kiritimatiellia bacterium
GTGGCGGGGAGCGCCGGGGGGTGTCGCCGCAGAGGAGGGAACACACCCCCAGTCGGCTCCGCCGACAGCCCCCTCGAAGGGGGCCGGGCTTCGCCCGAAAGCGGACGCCGCGCCTTTGCCGCGCCCGGTGTACTCCCCCAGCCGCAAGCGGCAGCCCCCTCGCGGAGGGGGCCGGAGCAAGCTCCGAGACCGTAGCCCGCCGCAGGCGCCTCCCTTGAGGGAGGTGGCGCGAAGCGCCGGTGGGTGTCGCCGCAGAGGAGGGAAAACACCCCCAGTCGGCTCCGCCGACAGCCCCCTCGAAGGGGGCCGGGCTCCGCCCGAAAGCGGGTGCCGCGCCTTTGCCGCGCCCGGTGTACTCCCCCAGCCGCAAGCGGCAGCCCCCTCGCGGAGGGGGCCGGAGCAAGCTCCGCCGCCATCGCCGCCGCGTCTCCCCGCGGCCGCCATCGCCCCCGCGCCTCCAAGGGGCCGGAGGAATCTCTCGGCGGCGTTACTTCATCAGGAACGTCGTCGCCTTGAAGTACTCGGAGAGGAGGAGCGGGCGAAGTGACGGAGTGGTCACATAGGTCGAGGAGAACGTCGTGTTCCGGAGCTCGATGTCGTTGTCCGCGGAGTACGGGAGCCACTGCTCGCGGTACTTCCACGGGACATAAGTCGTGATGAGACGGGTGGCGTTGTTGTAGTCGGCGCTGAACGACGTGGGCGGCGCGCCGAGGAAGCAGACCTCCGAGAGCGTCGAGTTGCCGTCGAAGGCCTTGGTCGCGTTGATTGTCTCAAGGCCTTCGTCGAAGACAATCTTGGCGACCTTCACATTCGCGAAGCAGCTTTCGCCGACGGTCTTCACGCCGTTGAGGACAAGCGGCTGCGTCAGCGTCGCCTTGGCCGAGAAGGTGCACTTGTTGAGGACGATGTCGTGGCCCGCCGGGTCGAAGACGATGTTTGTGAGGCCGGCGCACCCCTGGAAGGAGGCGTTCTTGTTGCCGTCTGTCGTAGTTCCCGTAAGCCCGGGGCCGAAGGTGACGGACTTGATTTTGGAGCAGCTGTAGAAGAGACTGCGAGTGGTCTGGCCAACGAAGCCGCGCAGGAAGACATCGACTTCCATCGCGGAGTCGTTCAGGAAGACGGCACGGCCGAGGGTCGTGACGGAATCCGGCAGGATGTTCCGGGCGTGGGTCATGGCCGAGCAGTTCGCGAAGGCGCCGTCGGCAATGTTCTTGAGACCTTCGGGCGGGAGAATAAGCTCGCCGAGGAAGGCGGCGTGCTCCGTCGCCGTCGTCTCACTGGATTTCCACGTATTTTTGGACGATGTGCTGAACTTCGTGTCCAGCTTGACGATGGTGTAGGAGGTTTCGCTCGCGTCCACGACGGGCTTGGAGAAGTCGAGGACGGAGACCGCGTCCGGATGGGCGGTGACGGCGTTGACGGTCAGATCCGAACCCGATGCGGAGGCGTTAAATGTCCAGAAGCCGTCGGTGATCTGACCGTCGGCGAAGAGCCAGGCGTCTTCCGAGTAGGGGTAATGGAAGGCCGTATCATCGCCGGCGGGCGGATCCGGTTCCACCGGCTCGGCGGGATGGTCTGCGGGGAAGAGGTACGCGTCGATTTCCTCGGGGAGGTTGGGGCGGTCCAGTTCCTCGAGATATTCGTCCGGGATTGGATAGGCGGCAAGGGAGGAGGGCGCCGTCTGCTTTGTCCAGTACGCAGGGTCGTCCGCAAGCGCGGTCGTGACCTCCTGATAGGCCGCGTAGTACGCGCCGCCGAAGGCGACCTGGGCATCGCGGGTGAAGTGGATGCCGTCCTCGTTGAGATCGTAGGAGGCGAGCGAGGGGACGAACTTGCCGGGTCCGTAGAGGTATTCGCAGGTGTACTGCTGGGTTTTGGAGAGGATCTTTCCGAACCAGCCGGTGGCGAGCTCGGTCACGTTGCCGAGGGCCTCGGTGCCCTGCGTCTGGGAGAGCTGGCCGACGATGAGGGGGACGCCTTCGGCGTTGACGTCCGTGCGGAGGCGCTTGACGAACATCGGGAAGCGGGCCTGGTAGAGGTAGCCGTGGCTGCGCATGCAGTCCGATTCGCCCTGATGGCAGAGGATGGCGACGAGGGTTCCGTCTTCCTGGGCGGCGGTGATGCGCTCGACGCAGTCGTCGTAGGGATGCCAGGTGTTCTTGCCCTTGACGGCGGAGGCGCCGGGGACCCAGCTCGTGATGGAGGTTCCGCCGACGGCGCAGGGGATGACGCCCACGGTGATGGAGGGGTCGGAGTTCGCCAGCGCCTCGGCGAACGTCTTGCCGGGGCCGACGCCGGCGTCGTCGGCGTCGAAGTGGATGGGGTCGACGCACGGGACCCATTCGCCCTCCCGGTTCATCATGACCACGCGGGGATGCGCCACGAGGTCGGCGGCGGTGGGGATGCCGCGGCCGGACATGTTGGACTGGCCGACCAGGGCGACGAGGAGGAACTTGTCCTTGGAGGGAAGCGTGACATCGGCCATGGTGGAGACGAGTGTGGCCAACAGAGCGGAGAGCGCGAAGAATCGTTTCATGAGAGGAGTCCTACGGTTGAGTGCGACAATGAGAACGCAATGTGGGTATCAATTGTAGCATTTCTAATTAGCAATTCTAGACTGAAAAGCGAAAAATTAAAACTTCACTTTTTGCGAATAAGGTCTCTTGGCCCCAGAAGTCCCGAGGGGGGAGCAAGGCATCGTGGAGGCCGCGCGGGGAGGCTCGCCGGGAAAAAATGCGCGGAGAATGCGATTCGTGTATTTCACATCGGTTCGTTTTGGTATAATACCGCGTCTTCAACGAAAGGATTTTACCCCATGATTATCGGTGTCCCTAAAGAAATCAAAGAACAGGAAGACCGCGTCGCGATGACCCCGGCGGGTGTCGACGCCTGTGTGCGCGCGGGTCACAAGGTGCTGGTCGAGACATCCGCAGGAACCGGAAGCGGTTTCACGGACGACGAGTATATCAAGGCGGGCGCGGAGATTCTCCGCACGCCTCAGGAGGTGTACGCCGCCTCGGAGATGATTGTCAAAGTGAAAGAGCCGCTCGAGCCGGAATTCAAGATGCTGAAGGCCGGTCAGACCGTCTTCACGTATTTCCATCTCGCGCCCGACGCGAAACTCACCCAGGCGATGCTCGACGCGAAAATCGTCGGCATCGCATACGAGACGGTCCAGCTTCCCACCGGCCAGCTCCCGCTGCTCTCCCCGATGAGCGAGATCGCGGGCCGCATGGCTGTCCAGGTCGGCGCGTACCTCCTCGAGCGCACCAACGGCGGTCGCGGCGTCCTCCTGGGCGGCGTCTCCGGTGTCGAGAAGGGCAAGGTCGTCATCATCGGCGGCGGCAACGTCGGAACCAGCGCCGCGAAAATCGCCCTCGGCATGGGCGCGCAGGTGACTGTCCTCGATAAGTCCGGAGCCCGGCTCGCCTATCTTGACGACATCTTCAACAGCCGTCTCCAGACGCTCATGTCGAATCCCTATAACGTCGAGGGGGCCGTCAAGGAGGCCGACCTCGTGATCGGCGCCGTGCTTGTTCCCGGATCGAAGACTCCGAAAATCGTCAAGGAGTATATGGTCAAGCAGATGAAGCCCGGCGCGGTGCTCGTCGATGTCGCCATCGATCAGGGCGGATCGATCGAGACGATGGACCGCTGCACGACGCACGAGCATCCATATTTCGTGAAGCACGGCGTCATCCACTATTCCGTCGCGAACATGCCGGGCGGTGTCGCCCGCACCTCGACGTTCGCGCTTACCAACGCGACGCTTCCGTATGTCCTCAAGCTCGCCGAAGCCGGAGCCGACGTGGCGATGAAAGCCGACAGCTCGTTGATGAAGGGCCTCAACGTCTACAAGGGCAAGCTCACGTTCAAGGGCGTCGCCGACGCGCAGGGCCGCGAGTACACGCCCGCCGAGGAATGCGTGAAATAGACAGGCGGTCCCGGCTCGCCGGGGCAACTGTCGGAATCCGGTCCGCGGGACGGCATTACGGCCGTTCCGCGGATCCGTTTTTTATGCGGCCCGTCCCGGACGGCGCCTTCCCGCGCGGCGGGCGGCGGAAAAACGCCATGACCGCCTCTTTCTGCTCCAGAAGGGTGAGCAGAAAGAGCAGGAAGCAGAGCGCGCCCTGCCGATGGAATTTGTAGACGACAAGCAGGCGCGTCGTACACTGGAAAGCATAAAGTCCGAAACTCAACTTTCCCAAAAGATTGAACAAAGGGATATGGACCGGAATCCCGTATGAAAGCCGGATCAGAAGCGGATAGACGACGAGTCCGAGAATCCCCATGCGGACCAGGCTTTCGCCGGGAATCCAGGCGATAACGAGTCCGAAGACGAACGTCAGCGCGGTCAGAAGAATCCGCTTCGGGGTCTTGGCGGCCGTCTCGCCGCCGTGCCGCCGTCCCCACATTCCCGGCGCGATGAGAATGCCCAGAGAAACGCCTCCCAACGCGCGGAGCGGTCCGAAGAGATTCGGATACGAACGGGCGTACGCGACCGTGTCCGCCGCGACGAGCACCAAGAGCGCGGCGGCATAGAGGACCTTGGATTTCAGAATTCTCCGAAGGCCCATCAGGACAATTTCCGCGGCCGCGAGATACGGAACGTACCACAGATATCCAATCCAGGCGACGGGAGTACGGGGGAGGGGGCGCGGTGTCAGGAAAAGGACGGTCCAAAGAACGCAGAACCACCCGATGAAAAACGGGACCGCGATGGATTTGAAGAGTTTTCCGACGAGCGCCCCCGCCGCCGGGAAGAACGGACGGTCCTCAAGTTTCGCGAAAGTCCTCGGCAGAAAGAACCCGCTAAGGACAAAAAAGAACTCGACGGAGACGACTCCGATCGCGAAGGGGCTCTCCGACGAGGGGAGGGCGACAAGGAATCCGTGGTAGTAGGCGACCCAGAGGGCGAAAAGAAAACGATAGAGCTCGAGGAGCGAATTCCGCGAAGAGCGCGAAAGCGCTCCCGCGTTGACATCCTGGGCGGAGGAATCCGACATCGGGGAAAGCATGGAGCCGGAACGGCGGGGCGGCTCCGGCGCGAGAAGACCGCTAGGCATTTCCGGCGGCGGAACGTTTGACGGCAAGCCACTTCTCCGCGGCATCGTCCCACGGAGCGGGTGCGGCCGGAGTGAATGTCTTGAGCGCGGTGGAGGCCCGGACAAGCGCGCGGCCCTCGTCGAACGAGGCCAGATCGCCCGCGGCGACGAGCTGCGCGAGAATGTTGCCCATCGCGGTTCCCTCGACAGGACCGCAGACGACGGGGATTCCGAGCGCGTCCGCCGTGAGTTGGCAGTGGAGCGCGTCCTGCGTCGCGCCGCCGACCATGTTGAGGACATCGCGGCGGACGCCCGAGAGCGTCTCGATCTCGCCCCAGACCTGGCGGTAGCGGAAAACGATGCCTTCGTAGGCGGCGCGGAGAATCTCTCCTTTGGTCGAGGGGACGGACTGGCCGGTGAGGCGGCAGAAGTCGATGATTTTTTCGGCCATGTTCCCGGCGACGGCGAACGCGGGTGCGTCCGGATCGATGAAATGCGCGAAGGGCTTCGAGGCGGCGGCCAGCGCGGCCATCTCGTCGTACGAAAGCGTCTCCCCCTTGGATTTCCAGTCGCGGCGGAGTTCCTGGAGAAGCCACATCCCGGTGATGTTTTTGAGGAAGCGGAAATCGCCAGCGACACCGCCCTCGTGCGTATAGTTGAGCGCGAACGAGTCTTCGTTCACGCAGGGCCTGTCGATCATGACGCCCATGAGAGCCCAGGTTCCCGTCGCGAGATAGCCCCACGCGGACTTGGGGTCGGCCGGAACCGCCGCGACGGCGGAGGCGGTGTCGTGGGAGCCGACCGTGACGACGGGAAGGTTCACACCGGGGATTTCCCGGATGTTTCCGAGCCGCGTCGCGGGCGGCGTGAGGTCGGAAACGAGATCCCGCCGGACTCCCGCCGCCTCAAGGAGATCGTAGGCCCATCCCCGTGTTTGGACATCGACGGCCTGCGTGGTGCTGGCGATGGTGGCCTCGTTGGCCATGACGCCGGAGAGAAGATAGTTGAGGAGGTCCGGGAACATGAGGAGGCGGGACGCCTTCGGGAGCAGGGAATCGGCCTCTTGGGATTCGACAAAAAGCTGGAAGAGCGTATTGAAATCCATGAACTGCACGCCGGTCCGGTCATAGACAGGACGGCGTCCGCCCGCCGTCGCGCAGAACGCGTCGGCCGCTCCGTTGTTGCGGACATCGCGATAGGCGTATGGAAGCGCGAGAAGGCGTCCGGTCCGGTCGAGCAGCGCGTAGTCGACGCCCCAGGTGTCGAGACCGAACGAGACGGCCTGAGGATATTTCGCGATGCCGGCGGCGATTCCCTCGCGAATGGAGGAGAGGAGCGCGGGGAGGTTCCAGTGAATATGCCCGGAAAGGGAGACCGGCGTGTTGTCGAACCGGTTGACCGGTTCAAGGGAGAGGGTACGACCATCGAACCGGCCCGCGATAACGCGGCCGGAACCGGCGCCGAGATCGGCGGCTAGGAATGTTTTAGTGGACATGGCTGTGATGCTGGAAACCGGGGGAGAAGTTGAAATCAGGGGGTCTGGGAAGGTTTCTGGACGGAGGCGGGCACGGCGTTCGAAGGAAAAATAAGAACCACCTCGTTCTCGTTGGCGAGACCGAGTTTGCGTCCGATGTAGGTCACGAAATCCGGGTTGGTGTCGAACTCCTGACAATTGCGTCGGAGCGCCTCGATCTCCGCGCTGAGCACTTGATTTGTCGCTTCAAGCGAGTCCAACCTCTCCCGCAATTCCTCCGTCCTCTTCATCTGCGGAAGACAGAGACAGTAGAAGGCGATGGCGGCCGCGATAATAAGGACGGAGATGGCGATGGAATGAAGGACGAGATGACTGCTTTTCATTAGAGGAATCTCGCGCGGACATCGGCCCAAATAAGCTCGGCGACTTTTTCGGGGGACTGCGTGGCGTCGACGACCTTGAAACGTCCCGGTTCGGACGCCGCGATCTCGAGATATCCATCGCGCAGACGCCTGTGGAACGAAAGGGCTTCCGACTCGATACGGTCGGGGCCGCCGGAGGAGCGGGCGCGCGCGCGGGCCAGCCCGATGTCGGAAGGGAGATCGAGAAGATAGGTGACCTCCGGGACGACGCTGCCGGTGGCGAACGCGTTAAACCTCCGAAGCATGTCGATGTCGAATCCGCGGCCGTAGCCTTGGTACGCGAGCGTGGAGTCGGTGAATCGGTCGCAGAGGACCCATTCGCCGCGGTCGAGCGCGGGACCGAGGACAGTGCGGCAGAGTTGGGCGCGGGAGGCGCAGAAAAGGAAAACCTCGGAGGCGTCGCAGAGCGGCTCGTGCGCGGCGTCGTGCTGCAGAATGTCGCGGATGAGCTCGCCGGTGGGTGTGCCGCCGGGCTCCCGCGTGTAGCGCGCCGTGATGCCGTAGTCGGCCGCGAGATGTTCCGCAAGCAGACGGGCCTGCGTGGATTTTCCGCCGCCTTCCGGGCCTTCGAAACTGATGAAATGGCCTGGCATGTACGTTCTTTGTTCGGATTCGGCGGTCACCGCCGATATCGTGCCTGGAGAAGCGGGCTACGAAAGCTTCTTCATGTTGTCGATGTCGCGCTTGATGCACTCCATCGGGTCGATCGGATAACGCTCGTGCTCGACGACAAACCAATCCGCGCCGAGCTCCGCGGCGGTGGTGAGTACGTCCTTCCAAGGCACGTCGTCCTCGCCGACGAACGCATCCTCGTCGTCCTTCTTGAAGGGCTTGACATGGATGGTGGGAACCCGCCCGGGATTGGAGGTGAGAAGGGAGATGCCGTCCGCTCCGGCCGCATAGGCCCAGCCCATGTCGATCTGGAGAAAGACCTTGGAGGTGAACGCTTTGAACATCTCGGCGATCGGGACGATTCCGCAGGTATACCGGAACTCGCCCATGTGGTTATGGAAACCGAGCCCGACGCCCTGCTTGGCGAGCGTCTCGCCGGCGACGTTCATGACCGAGAAGAAGAGCTTCCACCCGTCGAGCGTCTTTGTCCAGTCGCCTCCGATCCACGGGACGATGAGGCGGTTGCAGCCGATCGCGGCGTAGTCGTCGACCGTTTTCTGGAGGTTCTCCGGGAGAATGGAGTCGACGCCGACATGGGCGCCTTCGACCTTGAGACCGGACTTCTTGAGGAAATCGGCCCACTCGGCCGGCTTGTTGTTCGCGAATCCCGCGGTTTCCACACCGTCATACCCCATTTGGGCGACAGCGTCGAGGGTGGCGGGAAGATTTTTCGCGACGGCGTCGCGGACGGAATAGAGCTGAACGGCGATAGGAGTGTTTTTCATGTCGGAGTTCTCGAAAAACGGTGTCAGAGGACAAATCAACGGCAACTTGGATACATCTCCAAGTCTTCCCAAGAATACCACATTACCGTCCCGGGTGTCTAGTCGCTTGCCCCGAAACAAAGGGTTTGGTAAAATCCGGAAAGTTTCCCGGGTGTTCCCCGGATTTCCATGAAAGGACAAGCGATGTACGCGAAAATGCACGAAATTCTCAAGGCGCGCGGCGTCGAGGAGATTCCGTCTGTCTCTTCGGTGTCGGAATGGCGGGAAATCCGCGCGGAATATGTCCGGATTCTTTGCGAGGAAGAGTACGGTCTGCCTGTTCCGGAGCCCGAATCGCTTGTTTTCGAGGTGACCGACCCTCCCGCACCGACGTGCGCGGGAAAGGCCGAACTCCGGCGTGTCCGCGCTGTCGCTACGCTTCGGGGCAAGGTATTCTCGTTTCCGTTCTGTGTCGTGATTCCGAGAGGGCGCGCCGGCGAGATTCCTTTCTACGTCCATGTCAATTTCCGTCCCGACGTCCCCGACCGGTACATGCCGACCGAGGAGATCATCGACCACGGGTTCGCGATTCTTTCCTTTTATTATCAGGACATCACGTCCGACTCGGGCCGGTGGGACAAGCTTGCGGCGATTCTGTATCCCGACGGACAGCGTCCCGCGAACGGCGCGGGGAAAATCCAGTGCTGGGCCTGGGCGGCTCGGCGCGTCCTCGACTACGCGTCCACGCTTCCGGAGCTCGACATGTCGCGCGCCGGCATGACGGGCCATTCGCGTCTCGGCAAGACAACCTTGGTCGCCGGCATGCTCGACGAGCGGTTCACCCGCGTCGCTCCGAACGACTCCGGATGCGGCGGCGACGCGATCTCCCGCGGTAAAAAGGGCGAGCGCATCCAAGACATCACGAGAACGTTCCCGTTCTGGTTCTGCCCGAAATTCAAAGAGTACTCGGACGAGACCAAGCTCTTTTTCGACCAGCACTTCCTCCTCGCGACCATCGCGCCGAGGCGTCTTCTCCTCGGCAGCGCCGAGCGGGACGAATGGGCCGACCCCGAGTCCCAGTTTCTGAGCGCCGTCGCCGCCTCCAAGGCGTGGGAAAATCTCGGGGGGAGGGGACTTGTCGCGGAAGACCGTCTGCCGAGACCCGGCGATGTTTGGGACGAGGGCGGAATCCGATTCCACGAACGTTTCGGAACACACTATTTTTCCCGCGAGGACTGGGGCCGCTATCTGCGGAACTCATAGCATTCGGCGCGCGCGGGGTGGGGGACGCGAGCCGGAAAAAGCGCGAAAGAACGCTTGATTAGGGCATTTTATGAGAAAAATCGCGGCTTATCTGGTGAATCCGACGGTCTCCGAATGGACGTTGACCCACGCTCAGGGCGATGCCTGGATTCAACGCCTGAAGTCCGCCGGGACGGATGCGGAACTGGTTGTTTGCTCCAGCGAAAAAGAGTTTACGGAAGTATTATGCGACGTTGAGATAGCGCTCACATGGACCTTCCGTCAGGAATGGTTCGAGAAATCGCAAAAGCTCCGCCATCTGTGCACTCCGGCCGCCGGAAAGGAATATTTCGGTGGATTGAGGCCTCCTCCCGGCGTCGAACTTCATTTCGGGCATTTCCACGGCGCGATCATGGGAGAGACGCTTGTCGGCATGATGCTCGGAATGGCGCATGGACTCTTTCAGAATCTTTCCGCGATGAAAGGCGCGGGAGCCGAGGGATGGCCGCGCGAACGGTTCACTGGGGTCGCCCGGACGCTTGCCGGCTCGCACGTCGTGATTGTCGGCTTCGGGAACATCGGTCAACGCGCCGGAGCGATGATCAAAGCGTTCCAGACGCGTTTGACGGGTGTGCGGAGACATCCGGACGCCGTCTCGCGGCCTTCGTGGTTCGGACCGGAGGACAAGGTCGTCGGGATGGACGGACTGGACGCCGCGTTGGCCGAAGCCGACCACGTCGCGCTCGTTTTGCCCGGAGACACGTCAACGGACCGGATTTTCGATTCTGAACGCCTTCGCGCAATCCGGCGCGGGGCGGTCCTGTATAACTTCGGGCGCGGGAATTCGGTCGACGAGACCGCGCTTGCCGAATCCCTGAGGTCCGGGCACCTGGCCGGCGCGGTTCTGGACGTTTTCGCGACCGAGCCGCTGCCGGCGGACAGTCCGCTCCGGAGTCTTCCGAACGCGTTCCTGTTTCCGCATGCCTCGGCGATCGCGCCGACATATCTGGACCTTTGGCTCGACGAAGTGGGTGGTTTCCTCCCGCCGCGCTGAATCCCGTGTGTTACATAACAAGCATTATGCGACATTCGTAGACATGATTATTCCCTTCCCGAAATTCCGCCGTCAGTTTGCCCAGACGTCGTATAAGTCCCTTCGCTATCCGCTCGCCAAGGCGTCGTTCGACAAAGACTGGCTCGGTCACGATGCCGACCGCGGCGATCCGTATCCGCTCGTCTGCGGTTCGCCGGACGTCCGCGAGTCGATTGTTGCGATACGCGACGGCGTCTGTTCCGGATACCGCGCGGAATACCTCGGAACCGGTTCCGAAAGCCCGGTCCGGACCTCCCGATTTTTCTCGCCGTTCTTTCCGCATGCCACGTTCGAGCTCCGGCTCGACGGGCTGAACGGCGCGGCGGGGCTTTCGTTCCGTTCGCGTCCAGAGCCCGGAACGGACTTTTCAACGGATACGGTCCCGTCCGCGGACGTTTTGCTGTCCGCCGGGAACGCCGCGTCCCCTGCCCTTCTTCTGCGCGTCCGCGCCGGGGATTCCGTCGTCCGTACCGAACAGGTCCCCGTCGGCCCGTTCTCGAACGGCGACGCGTTGGTCGTCACGTCGCGGACCGGATTTCTGGACGCCTGGCTCCGGCACGGCGCCGCGCTCCGCAAACTCGCGACATTCGTGGTTCCGGAACTCCGGCCGCTCGTTTTCGAACGGAATTTCCGCGCCGCAGAAGTGGATTTCGTCTCCGAGACCGGCGCGGGAGGTTTCTTCGAAACGTCCTGCGCGGAAGCGTATTATGACGACGGAGTGTCGCAGGCGGACACCCGCCCCGTCCGAACCGAGGACGGCCGCCCCTACATGGAGAACGGCCGCGTTTTCCTTACGTTTACCTCCCGGGGCGAGGAAAGCGGCTACCAAGGCGTCCTCTCCTGGAATCCGTCGGCCTGCGATCTCCGGATGGAGGGCGTGATTTTCATGGACCCAGGCGACGGCTCCTGGTCCCCGGACATCGCCTCGTCGGTCCTCTTCGACCGCAGGACCTCCACATGGTATCTGTGGTGCTGCTCGTTCTCGCACGGGCATGTGCTGGGCCGGGGCGTATCTCTCGCGGACCTGCGCCATGGCGTGAACTGCGTGGACATCCGGCTGATGGACACGGAGCGTCTGGTGCGGGCCGAGCCGTCCCATGCCGAGACCGGGCTCGGAGCCCGGCCCGGCGCGTTCGACAAGGCCGTCCTCTCCGACGACCGGCTGTTTCTCGGGAAATACGGAGACGAGGATCCCGACCTTCTGTGGGACGAGGCGTCGGGAAAGTGGCTTCTCGCGATCTGCCGCGTCCGGAACCTTCCCGACGGGAAGCATCCGTACCGGTACGTCGTGTTCGAGTCGGACTCCCCGCTGGACGGTTTCTCCTTCCGCTCGATGGCCGAGGACGGGAACTGCACGGGCGGCGGATTCGTCCGTAGGGCGGACGGATCGCTGGCCTTCGTCTGCGGCTCGGACTTTGTCCGGCGGTCGGTCTATTACCAGTACGACCCGGAGGATCTCTCGAAACCTCCCGTTCCGTTGGAATTCGACCTTCCCGACGGCGGATTCCGAGGCTGGGGCAACGTCTTCGCTGTTCCGTGCGGAAGCCGCTGGGTCTACAAACTCCTCACGTTCGACCGCAACCGCGGAAGTTCCGCGAATTGGAGCTACGGGACGCTCTACGCGTTCACCGCCTCCTAGAAATCCAGCCCGACGCGGAACAGCGGAATCCGATCTTTCCGCTTCAGGACCGGCTCCTGCGGCGTCTCGCCGAGAATCGCGTCGACGACTTCGTCGCGTCGGTCGCGGTTATAGCGGTGCGCGGCGTCGATCCCCCCGTAAATGCTTCCCGTGTACCACGTGAGTTCGAAAAACGTGGAGACGGCGAACAGAGCCCATTCGTCGTCGCGTGCCGTATCGACCATCGCCCAGATAAAGAGCCCGTTCAGGACCATGGAGCGGAACATGTTGCCCCACTCGCCGGAATACGCGTAGCCGAGCCCCGGAATCAATCCGAGCAGTCCGCCGACTGTCGGAGACTTGTCGTGTCCGGCGCGGAACCGGTCCAGCGCCGGCGCGATCCGCGCGTCATCTCCCGGCTCCATTTCCGCGACGCGGACGGCGTCTTCCAAATCGTTCGCCTCGAAATAGTCGGCCGCTGCCCGGCGAAGCGCGTAGGTCCGGAGCGCCCTCCCCTCGCCTGTTCCGAGTTTTTCTCCAGCCCGGGCAAGCGACTCGCCCCAAAGTCCGGCGTCGGGAAGCGCCCACAGGCCCTCGGCCTGCCGGAGGCGAAGCCAGGCATACGGGATAAAATCTGTCTCGGACGCGTGGTCCTCGTCCGCGTGGTCGCGCATCTTTCCCATCCGCTGCCAGTCCCCGCTCCGGCGATAGGCGTCGGCCGCGAAAAGATAGAGATTCGCTCTCGACTCCACGTCATCGGTGTCGGCGGCCCACCGGCGGAGCTCCAACGCGGCGGCGGAGGTGTCGCCGGAGCCGAGAAGATCCTGGGTAAGCCGCCAGGAGTCCGCCGGGATGTCCGCGCCGAAAGCGCTGACGGCGGCGCTGAAACATGCCGCGAGGAAAGAAAATGCCTTCATCATTTGGTCATCCAGAAATCATGGGCCTCGACCGGATCGGAATGCCGCCATTCGTTGTCCGCTGTAAGAACCCATTCTTCCGAGGCGGAGGCCACGGGCTCGCGGACGAACCGGTCCGCGAGGAGCGGGACGCCCAGAAGCCCGTGTTTCTTCGCCGCTGCCGTGAAATAGCGGGAACAGCTCGGCTCGAGGGCGCAACGGGAGCCGATGGCAGGGCCGACAAAAATCCGGTAGAATCCGACGACGGCCGAGGCGAGCCAAACACCCGGGCCCCCGCGCGGTTTCTCTGCGGGAGCGGAGGACGGACTCTTTTTCGCGAGCCGGAACGGGATTTCCGGAAGCTTCGACGCGGCCTCGCCCGGAAATTCGGCTTGGAACCGGATATATTCCGACGCGGCCTCCGCGGCGGAATCCTCGTCGAGCAGTTCGCGGACGAGCGCCGCGCGGCGCGAAAGGCGGGAATCCTCGCCGCTTCCGGGGGCGGAGGACTCCGCCCCCGCGACGAGCGCGGAGAGACAGGAAAGGAGGACGGAAAGAACGCTCCGCATCGTCTCAGAAAAAGGCATCGGCATCGAATACTCTGTCGGGAAGCGCGCCATTCGCCTCGATGTCGTCGAACCGGGTCACGACGTGGACCGGGCGGCCGTCCACGAGCGATGTCGCGACTTTTTTACGGTAGATCCACACCCCCGGGACCGGTTCCGAGGGAAGTTCGTACTCGATGGAGAGAACAACGAGTTTTCGCGTGTCGTCCGCGTACGCGACAAGGGAGAGAACGCGGCCTTCGGAGTCCAGCGACAGAACGGCCGAGGCGAACGACTTTCCGGAAAACTCCGGGAGCAGGCGCATCGCGATTTTACGGACCGCGTCGCCCTCCGGCGGAAGGTCCTCGGCCGAGGCGGGGTCCCAAGGCGCCAGATCCTCGCAGGGCGAGCCTGGGACGGACCGCTCGTTGGCCCGATGGGCGGGGGACTGTTCGGAAATCGGCCTGACGACGGGTTTCGTGTCGCCGGGAAGCTTCCGGGTCACATTCGTCCCGTCCAAAACGGTGCGCCCCGCGAACGGAGGAAGCGTCTCGACGTTCATCCGGTCGCCTCTCGCCCAGAAGACCCGCGAGATCAGTTTCGCGGAAGAGGTGCCGATTTCCCTGCGAACATGCAGCGAGATGTTGGTGACACGCCCGTAGGATTCCGAAATCGCGGAAAGGACTTCCGACGCCGGAACGGCAAGCGCGCGGGGGGCTTCCGCGGGGGCGGAGGCGGCCGACGCGCAGAGAAGGAAAAAGCCGACGGCGCGACGAATCGCGCGCGTCGGCCGGAATATCGGACGAACCGACATGGCTGTCTTAGAAGTAGAGCGGTTCCTCGGAATGGAGCTCCTCGCGCGTCGTTCCTTGATAGCAAGTGACGGCGGACCAGATGCGGCCGAACCAAAACAGATCGAGCACGTCGCGGATACCGAGCTTTTTCCCGGAGTTGTAGTCGATACCGGTACGGACGCCGAAGCAGCAGCCGACAAGACCGGACGCGAGACCGCCAGAGTCTTTGGCCTGGACTGACGGAGCGACGAGAAGGGCCGCGACGAGAAGCGAGACAAATAACTTTTTCATGGGGTTTCCAATGGGGTTTCCAATTTGACAACATTCAGACAACAACCTTGGATTTCTCCAAGATTGCGACGTATTTTATCCTTTTTCCGCACATCGCGCAACATGTCGCATTTCTTGGGCATTTTCCGTCACATTTTTTTGACATTTCTCGCTATTTAAAAAGTGTTGCGTTTTATTTCGTCCGGATGTTGGCTGGCTTCGGCGCTCACGAGAGGACTGCCGCCAAGACGACTTGGGGTGTTTGCGCCCGCTCTTGAGGTATGGTCGCATTGGAAGTCGCAGAAACTACGGATGCGAAGGGCGACCTCGGGCCGCTTCCTTCGTTCCGATGGGGAAAAAGAAAATTTCCTAATTTCCCACTTGAAACATTTCATGGGTTTTGGTATTTTTTCCGCTTCTTGCATTCCGCAATGTTGCTCGGAAAGGAGTTTTTAGATGTCCTCTTCTTCGAAAAATAAACCCCTGTCCAAAGGACTGGGCTTTGGACCTACCTCTGCGAAACCCCTCGCAAAGTCTGTCGTGAAACCCGCGGCCAAAACATCCGCAAAGTCTGCCGCCCCAAAGGAAACCGCTAAAAAAGCGACGAAACAGACTCCCAAGCCCGCGTCCAAGGCCGCCGCGAAGCCCGCGCCCAAGGCCGCCGCGAAACCCG
>JAZUKQ010000156.1:0-8770 GCA_045643325.1 Kiritimatiellia bacterium
CCTCGGTGTACTGGACGAGAGAGGTGCGGCGGCGGAAGTCGTCGACCGTAAGCCCGGAGAAGCGCTTGGCGGAGCCGCCGGTGGGGAGGACGTGGCTCGGGCCCGCGGCGAAGTCGCCGGCGGACTCGGGCGTGTGGCGGCCCGCGAAGACGGCGCCGCAGTTGCGGACCTTCGGGAGGAACTCCTCGGGGTGGTCGACCATCAGCTCGAAATGCTCGGGGGCGAACTGCCGGATGAGTTCGATGCCGCGTTCGAGATCGGAGACGGTCACGATGAGGAGGCCGCCGTTGTCCGCGACCTTCTGGATGAGCTTCTTGCGCGGGGACTTGAGGACATACTTGTGGATGGCGGAGTCGACGGCGTCGGCGAGGTCCTTGGAGTCGGTGACGAGGAGGGCCTTCTCGTGGCCCGTGCCGTGCTCGGCCTGGGAGAGCATGTCGAGGGCGAGCCAGTCGGGGTCGGAGTTCTTGTCGGAGAGGATGGCGATCTCGCTCGGACCGGCGACGAGGTCGAGGGCGACCGTGCCGTAGACGAGGCGCTTGGCGGCGGTGACGAACGTTCCGCCGGGGCCGACGATTTTCTGGACGGGCTCGGTCTTGCGGATGCCGTAGGCCATGAGGCCGATGGCCTGGATGCCGCCGACGCGGTAGATTTCCTTGCAGCCGCAGAGTCCGAGGGCGTAGACGACGACGGGATTGACCTCGTGAGTCTGGGGGTTGCAGGGCGTGCAGGCGTCGATTTCGGGGACACCGGCGACCTCGGCGAGGGTGGCCGTCATGAGGACGGTGGAGGCGAGGGGGGCGGTGCCTCCGGGGATGTAGATGCCGACGCGCTCGAGGGGCTGATAGATTTCGCCGAGGCGGCCGCCGCCGGGCGTGGACATCTCCCAGTCCTTGCGCATGGAGGCCTCGGAGAAGGCCTTGACGCGGCGGTGGGACTCTTCGATCTGGAGGCGGGTGGCCTCGGGGACCTTGGCGCAGGCTTCGGCGATCTCCTCGGTCGTGAGCCGGAGATCCTGGACGCGGAGGACGGCTCCGTCGAATTTTGTGCACGCGGCGAGCACGGCGATCTCCCCGCGCTTCTGGACATCGTCGAGGACGACGGCGGCGGAACGTTCCGCGAGCGGATCGAAGGCGGGGCGCTGAAGGAAGGATTCCACGACACGCGAGCGGCGGGCGGGGGACCAGGCGGCGATACGGACTCTCATAGTTGGTAAAGACGATTAGGGTGTGATTGATAAAAGGGGAAGTTGCGGACAACAGGAAAAGGGCGCGGCCCGGGCCGGGGCCTGTCCGGACCATGGAAATCCGTCCAGGCCTTGGGGCGGGCGACGGGCGCTACAGATTCTCCTCCGAGATGTCGTCGATGATGGGACCGGAGGGCGGCGTGAGCGGGGCGGATCCCATGTGGCCTTTCGGGCCCTTGGGCCGGCGGCTGCGGACGCCAGAGGAGGGGGCGAGGCCGTCGGGCGGAAGCCCGTGCTTCTGCGCGAGCTCGGCGTAGTTCGGAATCTGCTTGAAATAGCGGGAGACCATGCGCTTGACGGCGTTGAGCTGCGCGGGCGAGAGGTCGCCGCGGCTGTGGAACTGCTCGCTCACGGAGGTGGAGAACGACTTGTCGTCGTACGTTTTCTTTCCGCGCTGCGACGGCGGACGCCACTCCTTCACGGACTCGAGGGCGGCGAGAAGTTCCTCGATGGCGTGAATCTCCTCCATCGAGCGGGGTTTCACGCCGAGCTTCTCGAGCGTCTCGGTGGTGAGCCCGTCGATGTGCGAGGCCTGGGCGGAGAGAATCTCGTCGAGGACGCGGATCTGCGCCTCGGAGAGGTGGTGCGCGCTGTCGATCTGCTTGCGGAGGGACTCGACGAACTTTTTCGTGTCGGGCGAGAGCGGGGCCTTGGCGACCCATTCGAGCTTCTCCCGGACGATTTCCGGCGCCTGGGTGATGACCTTCTCGGAGACGAGCAGGTCGAAACGCTCGAGCGCGGTCGCGACATCGGTATATCCCGGAATCTGGGCCCGGTAGCCGGACATGAGCCGGAGGAGGACCTCGAACTGCCGCTCGGTGACGGCCTTTCCGACGGAAAGCTGGTCGCGGATGGACTGGACGAACTTATGGTCGTCGAACGCGCGTTTCCCGTTTTTGGAGACGGGCGGGTTCCAGTTGACGACGGAGTCGAGCGCGTCGAGGACCTTCGTGACGTTTTCGGCCGCGACGGTCGCCGGACCGGGCGTTCCGGCCATCCATTCCGTGAACTTGGCGTAGAAGCGGTCCATCATGCCGGTCCACTGCTCGGATCCGTTCTCGACGCCGTCGAGCTCGGTCTCCATCGAGGCCGTATAGCCGACATCGAAGAGGTCCGGGAAGGCGTGGACGAGCGCCTTGTTGGCGCGCATGCCGATCTCGGTCGGGAGGACGGCCCGTTTCTGGCGCTCGATGTATTTCCGCTGGTAGAGCGTTCCGATGATGGAGGCATAGGTCGAGGGGCGTCCGACGCCGTTGGCCTCGAGCTCTTTGATGAGCGCCGCCTCGGAATAGCGGTTTGGCGGTTTGGTCTCTTTGCGGTCGGACATCCACTTGAGGGCGCGGAGGGACTCGCCGGCCTCGAGGGGCGGAAGCGTGGCGACCGTGTCGTCCTCGGGATCCTCGGGGTCGTCGGACTTGGTGGAGATGGAGTCGGTCACGATGAGGTGGCCCTTGAAAACCGTGGCGGTCGCGGTCGCGGAGAACGTATAGGCGTCGCGGTGCGCGTCCGGATTCGAGGCGGTCGCGAGCGCGGTCTTCTGGGAGAGGCGCGCGTCGGCCATCTGGCTTGCGACGAACCGGCGCCAGATGAGGGCGTAGACTTTGTAGGAGGCGTCGTCGAGGATGTTCCGGAGCGATTCCGGCGTGCGGAAGACGCTGGTCGGCCGGATGGCCTCATGCGCGTCCTGGGACGTCTCGCGGCCTTTGTAGAAATTGGGCTTCGCGGGATAGTAGGCGTCGCCGAAGCGCTGGACGATGTAGGCTTTGGCCTCCTCCCTCGCCTCGGCGGAGATGTTCACCGAGTCGGTACGCATGTAGGTGATGAGGCCGACGTGGCCCGTGTCGCCGCCGAGGTCCATGCCCTCGTAGAGTTTTTGGGCGATAGACATCGTCTTGCTCGGGGGAAGCCCGATGACCGACGAGGCGCTCTGCTGGAGCGTGCTCGTGATGAACGGCGGATAGGCGTGCCGGGCGACGGTCTTCTCCGAGACGGAATCGACCGTGAGCCTGCTTTCGAGAAGGTTCTTGTAGACGCTCCGGGCGACTTCCTCGGTGGTGACCGAGGCCTTTTTCCCGTTGATCCGCGCGAGGCGCATCGTGAACGGGTCGGACGGCTCCGTGAGTTTCGCGGCGCTGACGGCGAACATCCAGTAGGGTTCCGGCTTGAAGCACTGGATGGCGTCCTCGCGCTCGCAGACAAGCCGCAGGGCGACGGATTGGACGCGGCCGGCGCTGAGTCCGCGCTGCACGTTTTTCCAAAGGAACGGGGAGACCTTGTAGCCGACGATGCGGTCGAGCACGCGGCGGGCCTGCTGCGCGTCGACCCGGTTCATGTCGACGTCTCCCGCGTCCTGGAAGGCGGCGAGAACGGCGCGCTTGGTGATTTCGTTGTATTTGACGCGGTGGAAGGCCTTGGCGCCGGCTTTCGGCGAGAGGACCTCGTGGAGATGCCAGGCGATGGCTTCTCCCTCGCGGTCCGGATCGGACGCGAGATAGATTTCGTCGCAGTCCGAGGCGGCTTTGAGAAGTTCGGCGACGACCTTTTTCTTGTCCGCGGAGATTTCGTACTGCGGAGCGAAGTGGTGTTCGATGTCGACACCGAGCGCGTGCTGGGGCAGGTCGCGGATGTGGCCTACGGAGGCTTTGACGATATACTCGGGGCCAAGAATCTTTCCGATGGTTTTCGCCTTGGCTGGAGACTCGACGATGACGAGATGTTTCATTTGGGAGGGGCTTCGGGTTAGGGGTAACGACAAGAGGTTCGAAGAGAGGGGGGGCGGGCGCGGCGGACGCCGTGCGCCCGTCAGTTCAGTTCATAGAAGTTTCCGGGGAGTTTCTTGATTTTCTTTTTGAGGGTGAGGGAGATGAGTTTCGGCATGATTTCAGGCGCCTGGAGCCCGGTGACGCCGAGGAGGACGTCGGGCGAGGCGGGGCCGTCGGCGAGGGCGTCGAGGAGCGCGAGCTCGATGTCGTCGAGGGCCGGGGCGGCCGAAAGCGGGGACGCCGCCGGTCCCGGAGCGGGGGCGGGCGCGCCGGAGGAGGATTCCGTCGCGGCGAACAGGTCGGCCTGTTTGGGGCGCGCCGGGGTCCGGGGACGCTTCACGGATGCCGGGCATGCCGGGGCGGCCGGGGCGGGGACGGCCCGGGTGTCCAGACGGAGGGTCTGCATCTCCTCGAGGACGTCCTCCACGCATTCCGCGAGGCGGGCGCCTTGTTTGAGGAGTTTGTGGCATCCGAGGGCGAGCGGGTTGTCGGTCCGTCCGGGGACGGCGAGGACGGGGCGGTTCTGCTGGACGGCCTGTTCTGCGGTGATGAGCGTGCCGGAGTTCGGACCGCCCTCGATGACGAGAACCGCGGAGGAGACCCCGCTCACGATCCGGTTGCGCATCGGGAAGGTCTGACGGTCGGCCTTGCGCCCGAAGGGATATTCGGAGACGACGGCCCCGCCTTGGGCTACAATGCGCTCGGCAAGGTCCTTGTTGTCCGGCGGATAGAGTTCGTCGACGGCGCTTCCGATGATCGCGACGGTCCTGCCCCGCGCGAGAAGGGCCGCCCGGTGGGCCTCGGTGTCGATGCCGCGTGCAAGGCCGCTCACGACGGTGACGCCGGCCTGCGCCAACTGGAATCCGAACCGTTTGGCGCAGTCCCGGCCGTATTGGGACGGGGTGCGGGTCCCGACGACGGCCGCCGTGGCGAGGTGGAGCGCGCGGATGTCGCCGAGGACATAGAGGACGAGCGGCGGATCGTAGATATGGCGGAGAAGCGGGGGATAGTCGGAACTCGCCGGCGTGACGAGCCGGACGCCTGCCGCGGCCGCCCGGTCGATCTCCTCTTTCCAGCAGCCGGAGGCGAGGGTGCGGACAATGGCTTCCGCCTTGACGTCCCCGATGCCGGGAACTTGGGAGAAGTCCTCTTCCGAAAGGGAGAATACGGACGAAAGAGAGCCAAACCGCGCGGAGATGCTCCGAGCGGTCACGGCCCCGATGTTGGGCACCATGTTGAGCGCCACATAGGCGCGGTTTTCCTGTTTTCCGTCCATTTCTCGATCGCGGAAAGGGCACATTGCCAAAACCGTTTATGGAAAAAGCATTATACACCCTCCGGTGCGAAATTGGAAGCAAAATCCGGAAAAAAGAAATATACCGGGCGTTTGTTTCGCAAGAAAGACGCGAGATATGCAGCCGGGACGTAATCTGATAATCTATGGTCCGAACGAGAATGTATTCCTGTTTCAGACAACGAGTTAGGAAATCTTGGAAATGGCGGGAAAAGTGGCAGAACGGACGCGGGAATGGATGGCCGGATGGCGGCCGTTCGAAATCGGCTGGCTTGTGATTTCGCTCGCGCTGACCGTCGTGTTGTCCGTCCTGTTCGACGACACGCCGCTGGGCTTCCTGGCGTCCGCGTTCGGAATCCTGAGCGTGGTCCTGACGGCGAAGGGCGTCGTCTGGAGCTACGTGTTCGGAGTCGTGAACGTGCTCGCCTACGCGGTCATCGCCTGGCGGAACGGCCTGTACGGCGAGATGGGGCTCAACCTCTTTTTCTTCCTGCCGGCGTCCGTCGCCGGGTTCTTCATGTGGCGCCGGAACATCCGCCGGCACGGCAGTCTGGAGATGAGGCGGCTCTCGGTTCCGGCGTTCGCCGGGCTGCTGGCGCTGTGCGGCGCGGGCATCGCGGCGATGGGCTACGGCCTCTCCTTGCTCGACGGGCAGAACACGCCGTACATCGACGCGACGACCAACGTCCTGTCGGTCGCCGCCACGTTTCTCACGGTGGCGCGCCGCCGCGAGCAGTGGGCCCTGTACATCGTGCTCAATGTCTTCACGGTGGCCATGTGGTCGGTCCGGCTCAAGGAGGGGAGTCCGGACGGGCTGCTGATGGTCGTCATGTGGAGCGCGTATCTTGTCAACGCCTGCTACGGCTACTGGAACTGGAGCCGCGGCTCGAGAAAGGAATAGAAGTCATGGAAAGACACGGGTTCGTGCTCGGAAAGTTCGCCCCGCTCCACAAGGGACACCAGTACCTGATCGAGACCGCGCTCGCCGAATGCGGGCGCGTGACCGTGCTGGTCTACGACTGCGGTTTCTACCCGGTGCCGCTCCAGGTCCGGGCGCGATGGATCCGGACGCTCTATCCCCAGGTCGAGGTGCTGGAGGGATGGGGCGGTCCGGAATGCACCGGGGATTCGCCGGAAATCATGCGGATCCACGAGGAGTACATCCGCTCCATGCTCGGGACGCGGAGGATCACGCACTTCTACAGCGGCGAGTTCTACGGGGCGCATGTGAGCCGGGCGCTGGGCGCGGTGGACCGCAGGGTGGACGAGTCCAGGGCGCATGTCCCGGTCCGCGCCACGTGGATCCGGGAGAATCTGGCGGCGAACCGGCGGTTCCTGAGCGACGTGGTCTTCCGGGATCTCGTGACGAAGGTGGTATTCCTCGGGTCGGTTTCCACCGGCAAGTCCACCATCGCGGAGGCGCTCGCCAAGAGGCACGGGACGACCTTCATGCCGGAATACGGACGCGAATACTGGGCGGAGCATCAGGTGGACCGGCGGGTCTCGCCGGAACAGTTGGTGGAGATCGCCGAGGAACACCTCCGCCGCGAGGAGAAGGCCGTTCTCGCGTCCAACGGCGTCTGCTTCGTGGACACCAACGCCATCACGACGTACATGTTCGCGCTGGACTACCACGGAAGCGCGCCGCCGCGGCTCGCCGAGCTGGCGCGCGACTGCGCCTCTCGGTACGATCTGGTCTTCCTGTGCGGGGACGAGATCCCCTACGACGATACGCCGGACCGGAGCGGGGACGTGAAGCGGCATGCGTTCCAGCGGAGAATCATCGGGGACCTTGTGGAGAGGAAACTTCTCTACATACCGCTCCACGGGACGCTGGAGGAGCGCATGGACAAGGTCGACCGGGCGCTGATGGACCGGAACATCCCGTTCGGCGCGCAGGCGCGGGCGTGACGCTTCGCGCGCGACGGCGCGGAAGTCCGTTCAGGGAACCAGGGAGAGCCGGCCCCAGGCGGAGCGGTCGGAGGAGTTGCGGGCGGAGCCGTTCCACATGAGCTGGGTGCGGCGGTCGCCGCCTTCGGGGGCGTCGTCGACGGCGATGTCGAAGAGGATGGTGTCGCCCTCCTTGGGCTGATAGTCGAGCGCGGACCAGGGGATGGCGGCCTCGAGGGTGTAGCCCTTGCCGTCGGCGTTGGGGGAGACGAAGGTCTCGATGGCGGGCTGCTTGGGGACGTTCGGGACGAAGAACGTGCCGGACTTGGCGCCGCCGAGGAGGATCTGGCGGTCGGAGAAGAGCATGGGGCCGCCCTTGTCGATGTCCTCGGCGCCGAGGAAGAGCTCGAGGCCGTCGCCGTTCCAGAGGTGCTGCCCGCTGCCCTTGTTGCACATGGGCGTGGAGTCGGTGATGGAGGCGAGGAGGTAGAGCTTCCGGGCGTCCCAGGCGACCTTGAAGGAGGCCTCGAGGCCGTTGGCGCTGTTGCCGAGGACGAGGCGGTCGGAGCCGATGCGCTCGGGCGGGCGCAGGGGATAGCCGGCCTGGGTGGCGTCGAGGACGATGGGGGCGACGGGGTGCCCGGCGGAGACGGCGCGGGCGGCCTTGGCGGCGGAGGCGTTGTAGCGCGGGTCGTCGAAGAGGTAGGGCTTCGCGGCGCCGAACCAGACGGGGTAGAGCTCGAGGTGGGCGGCGAGCATCTCGTCGATGAGGTCGCGGTAGGGGCGGTCGGTGGCGGAGAAGAGGCCGGTGTTGTTGCGCTCGCCGTTCATGCCCTCGAAGAAGCGGCCGGTGGAGGCCTGGTCGATGAGGGTGAACCACTCGACGCCGACGACGTAGCCGAGGGAGGCGGCGCCTTCGACGTAGTTGCGGTAGGCGCGGCCGCGCTCGCGCTGGGTGGCGAGGTCGTAGCCGGAGGGGCCGGCGTTGGACTCCTTGGCGGAGGTGTAGTAGAACTCGCTCCAGAACTGGGGCTTTCCGCCGGTCCAGTCGTGGATGCGCTGGATGAAGGCGCGGTCGATGGCGGAGGCGTAGTAGTTGATGGAGACGATGTCGAGGTGGCGGCCGGCGGCGCGGCAGAGGGCCTCGCTGTTGGCGGTGCCGGGCTGCCAGCGGCTGCCGATGAGCATGTGGTTGGGGTCGACCTTGCGGAAGGAGGACTCGATGAGGGCGTAGTAGGCCTCGAGGAGGGCGGCGGTGAAGTCCTGGACGTCGGCGTAGGCGGCCTTGGTGGAGACGGCGAGGCCTTTGGGGACGAGGGCGTCGAAACTCTCCTCGGAGAGGCCCCAGGCGGCGTTGAAGGCGTCGATGGTCTTGTACTTCTCCTGGAGGCGGCGGACGAGCTCCTTCTTGGCGGCGCAGTCGGCGCCGTTGCGCGGAACGGCGCGCGGGATGTCCTCGAGGCCCTGCTCGTTGGCGAGGAAGAGGCCGATGAGGAGCGGGTCGTCGGCGGACTTGGCGCGGCCGGCCATGGCCTTCTCGACGGCGGGGGCGGTGCGGGGGTCGGAGGGGTCGGTCAT
>JAZUKQ010000157.1:0-19203 GCA_045643325.1 Kiritimatiellia bacterium
CGTATTCCTTTCCATCCGCCCCGTCCCGGCGATTTGGAATCCCTACAAATTCAAAAGTAAAACCTCGAAAAACCTTAGGGATTTCGCAAATTTTTCCGTGTTTTGTCAAACTTATACTATCGTTTATAATCGTTAGGGCGCGCCGTTTCGGAGAAAAGACCGCCACGGGAAATTCACTGCCTTCCCGAGTTTGAGCGCGGCGGCAAGGGGCCGCCGCGGAACGCGGGGCGGGGCTAGAACTCCACCGACAACGTTCCGGGCGAGCGCCCCTTCGCGAGTTTTTTGAACCGCGCCACCTCGGCGGGATCGAGCGGGCAGCCGACCAGCACGAGCGTCTTCAGCGCGGGGGCGGAGGCGAGGCCGTCGGGAAGCTTCTCGATTCCGCATCCGGAAAGATCGAGCCGTTCCAGGTTCCGCATGGCGGAAATCCCTTCCGGAAGCTCTTTGAGCTCCTTGTTGTCCGAAAGGTCGAGCTGCTCGAGCCCCGTGAGGGACAGGAGCGCCGCGGGAAATTCCCTGATCCGGTTGCTCCGGAGGTAGAGACGGTCCAACTCCTTGAGGTTGGAGCATTCCGCGGGAAGTGTCTCGAGCCGGTTGAAGTTCAGGCGGAGCCAGCGGAGCGACGTGAGATTCCCGATTTCCGGGGGAAGCGCCCCGAGAAGATTGCGGTCGAGATTCAGATAGGCGAGCGCGGTGAGTTCGGAGACCGCCGGGGGAAGCGACGTGAACTTGTTCTCGGCAAGCCACAGCTCGCGGACGCCCGCGGCCGCGAGCGAGGCGGGAAGGTCCGTAAGCCCGATGGCGGACAGGTCGAGCCACTCGAGCTTCGGGAGAGAGCCGAACGGGGCTTCGGGAAGCGGAGCGAGCGCGGTCTGCCCGCGGAGGGAGACCTTCCTCAGGTTCGGGCAGGCGGCCAGCTCCGTTCCGGGGAACGCGGCAAGTTTCTCTCCGTCCGGGACCGCCAGGGAGAGCCGGGCAAAGCCCGCGGTCGCCGCGGTCGCCGCGAGTTCTTCAAGATTCCGGGCCTCGGCGAGACGCTCGGGGGCCGCCTGTTGGAAGCATCCGACGGCACATGAAAAGAGGAGAACTGCGACGAAAAGAACGCACCATGTGAAATTTTGCTTTTCGTTTCGGGAAAGTTTCGGTAGCATAGTAGGCCTACAGGCGGGGTTGTCGGTTTCGGGAGAGTATACGATATCGACGACCCGCAATCAATCCAAGGAATTCCCATGAACGGTAAAATTTTCAGTGCTGTGTGTGTTGCGGTGTTCGGAACAATGGTCGCGCAGGCGATTCCCACTTCCGGCGAGAGCATGGGCGAGTACTACCTCGGCCACGCCACGGATTTGAACTCCTGGCACGCCGGCGGATACTTCCGCGCCCATCAGCGCGTTCTCGAGAAGGACGGCCGCAAGCTCGATCTCGACCATAACCACGGCGCGTTGTTCGTCGGCTACGATGTGACCAAGTGGCTCGCCGTCTACGGTCTCTGCGGCTACTCCCAGATGGAAGAGAAGGGCTGGGGCGGCAAAGAGGACAGCAGCATCGAGTGGGGCGTCGGCATGTGGCTCAACCTCCTCGACCACAGCGCCTACGACTTCAACGAACTGCTCGACCGCTATCGCATCCAGGCCGCGGCGCAGTACTCCATCATGAGCAACGATCTCGACACCTTCGGCGAGCTCTCCGCCTATCTCGCGTTCGGAATCGTCAATGAAGTTCAGGGCTCCAAGGAGTTCTGGCTCGACGCGTACTCCGTCTACTTCGGCCCGTGCGTCAACGTCCTCACCTCCGACGACTACGAGCAGGACGGCGACGACGCCTTCGGCCTGGTCTTCGGTCTCGATGTCCAGATTTCCGAGCGCATCTCGATCGGCGGATCCTACGAGATGTACGACGACGACGACTGCGCCGGCGCGACGCTCTCCGTCCGTTTCTAGTCTCGCGGAGAAGAACATCCCTTCCGGGCCGCGCCCCTCCCGCGCGCGGCATTTCGCGGTGCGGCGCCGAAACGCCGCGCCGCGTCTCTTTTTTGAAAACTTCCCACCCGGTCTCCCCTCCTGCTGACGAATGGCGACGAACACCAAAGAATACACCGAAGAACAGATCAAGACCCTCTCGTCCATCGAACATATCCGCATGCGGTCCGGCATGTATATCGGAGCCGAGGGCGACGGGTCGGGCTACGACGACGGCATCTACATTCTCGTCAAGGAAGTGGTCGACAACGCCATCGACGAGTACATCATGGGATTCGGGAAAAAGGTCGACATCAAGATCGACCTCGAGACCGGCCGCGTCCGCGTCCGCGATTTCGGGCGTGGCATTCCCCTCGGCAAGGTCGTCGACTGCGTCTCGCAGATGAACACCGGCGGCAAGTACAACACCGACACGTACCAGTTCAGCGTCGGCCTCAACGGCGTCGGCACCAAGGCCGTCAACGCCCTCTCCGAGGAGTTCGTCGTCCGGTCCACGCGCGACGGGGAGTTCGTCGAGGCGACGTTCCGCCGCGGGGAGCTCCTCCATCAGACGCGCGGCGCCTCCTCCGAGCGCAACGGGACGTATGTCGAGTTCGTCCCGGACAACACGATTTTCAAGGGCTTCAAATACCGCGACGACTTCCTCCGCCGCCGCATGCGCTTCTACGCCTATCTCAACTCCGGTCTCTCCGTAAGCTACAACGGAGAGAACGTCAAATGCGCGGACGGACTGCTCGACCTGCTGAACGAGGAAGTTCCCGTCGACAAGATCTACGCCCCGTTCCGGTTCGCCGACAAGACGCTCGAGTTCGCGTTCACCCACACGAACCAGTTCTCCGAGGAATATTTCTCGTTCGTCAACGGACAGTATACGAGCGACGGCGGCACCCACCTCTCCGCCTTCCGCGAGGGCGTCCTCAAGGGCATCAACGAGTTCTCGCCGAAGTCGAAATTCGAGCCCGACGACGTCCGCGAGGGAATGGTCGGGACCATCGCGGTCCGCCTCCAGGACCCGAAATTCGAGTCGCAGACAAAGAACAAGCTCGTCAATACCGAAATCCGCGCCGACCTCGTCGCGAAGATCAAGCAGTGCACGCTCGAGATGCTCAACCGGAACCGTCCCGAGGCCGACAAGCTGGTCCAGAAAATCGAGGCGACGAAAGAGCTGCGCAAAGAGCTCAACACCGTCAAAAAGGCGGCCCGCGAGCGCTCGAAGTCCGTGAGTTTCCGCATCAAGCAGCTCTCCGACTGTGTCCAGCATCTCAACATGGCCAAGGCCAAGGGCGACGACACGATGATCTCCATTTGCGAGGGACGCCCCCCCGCCGGCACGCTCAAGGCCGTCCGCAAGCCCAACAGCCAGGCCGTCTTCGAGCTCCGCGGCAAGCCCCTCAACTCCTGCGGAAAGCGCCTCGACTTCGTCTACAAGAACGAGGAGCTCTACAACCTCATGCGGGCGCTGGACATCGGCGAGAAGTACGAGAACCTCCGCTACCAGAAGGTCATCCTCGCGACGGATGCCGATGTGGACGGTCTCCACATCCGGAACCTGATGATCACCTACTTCATCCAGTTCTTCGAGCGGCTGGTCCGCGAGGGGCATCTCTATATCCTGGAGACCCCGCTCTTCAGCGTCAAGCCGAGCCGCAAGGGAGACGACCGCATCTTCTACTGCTACACCGAGGCCGAGCGCGTCGCCGCCGTCGAGGCGTGCGGAAAGAATCCCGAGATCGCCCGCTTCAAGGGTCTCGGCGAGGTTCCGCGCGAGGAGTTCCGGGAGTTCATCGGCCCCAACATGCGGCTCACCAAAGTCGACATGTCTTTCGACCACCATGTGGAGAAGACCCTCGGGTTCTACATGGGCGACAACACACCAGAACGCCGCGAGTACATTCTCAAAAACCTGATTGTCGACGTCGCGGACCTGTAGGCCGCTGTCCGCGCCGCGGGACAACCCCCGCTTGACAAGCCAACCTTTAAGCCTCAAACTTTTTCAACCCATGAAAACAGTCTCCATCTCTCTTGTCGGTGTCGGCGGTCAGGGAATCCTCCTCTCCTCCGACATTCTGGTCCGCGCCGCACAACTCGCGGGACTCGACGCCAAGAAGGCCGAGGTCCACGGCATGAGCCAACGCGGCGGCTCCGTCATCTGCCAGGTCCGCTACGGCGGAAAGGTGTTCGCCCCGGTGATTCCCGCCGGCGCGTCCGATGTCCTGGTCTCGTTCGACCGCCTTGAGGCGCTCCGCTATGCGGACCTCCTCGCCCCCGGCGGCACGGCGCTCGTGAACGACGCCCTGCTCGTCCCCGGCACGGTCTCCTCCGGCGCGCAGAAGCTTCCCGACGATCTGCCCGGACTGCTCAAGAGCGCGTTTCCGAACCTCATCCTGCTCGACGCGAACACCCTCGCGAAGGAGGCCGGCAGCCCGAAATGCGCCAACGTGGTGATTACCGGCGCCCTCTCCAAACTTCTCCCCGGCATCTCCGAGGAACTCTGGCTCGAGGCGCTTCGCTCCCGCGTTCCGGCGGCCCTTCTCGACATCAACCTCAAGGCGTTCGCCCTCGGCCGGGGAAAATAGCGTCTCCGGCGCGGTTTTCTAGACGCCGAGACGGGGGCGGAAGGCGCCGGCGCGGGGCGACCGCCGCGATCGGGCGCTGCATCGGCTGTCGTCCGATCGTTTGTAAGGCCGGGCGGGTCCCGACCGCGTTCCGCGAGGTTCACGCCGCCGGCAAGGCGGCTTCATCGACGCCCGGCAAGGCGGCGGCCGCCGGGAAACACGAAGATCCGAAAAATTCCGTTGAGGGCTTCCAGAATGAGACTTTACGAAAATCAGACGTTTTCCAACGAGCGCGCCCTGTACGGAGCGGACGGCGTCCGCCTCGTCCATTGCGCCTTCGAGGGCGAGGAGGACGGCGAGTCGGCGTTGAAGGAATCCTCCCGTGTGGAACTGGAAGGTTGCCGCATGGACCTCCGCTACCCGCTGTGGCACGGCACGGACCTCTCCCTGCGCGACGTCGAGATGACGCCCAACTGCCGCGCCGCGCTCTGGTACGCGAAGTCGGTGAAGATCTCGGAGTCCCGTCTGCACGGCATCAAGGCGGTACGCGAATGCGAGAACGTCTCGATGGACCGGTGCGACATCGTGTCGCCGGAATTCGGATGGAAGAGCCGCGGGCTGCGGATGGACCGCGTCTCGATCGAGGGCGAATATGTGTTCCTCGAGGCGCGCGACATCGTCTTCACCCATGGAAAACTGAAGGGGAAATACTCCTTCCAGTATGTCGAGAACGCGGTCGTCGAGCACTGTGACCTCGACACGAAAGACGCCTTCTGGCACAGCCGGAACGTGACCGTGCGCGACTCCACGGTGCGCGGCGAATACCTCGCCTGGTACTCCGAGGGCCTGACCCTCGAGCGCTGCCGCATCATCGGCACACAGCCGCTCTGCTACGCGCGCGGCCTCACGCTCCGCGACTGCACGATGGAGGGGTGCGACCTCTCGTTCGAGTATTCCGACGTCGAGGCGGACGTGCGCGGCGAAATACTGTCCGTGAAGAACCCCCGCTCCGGAACCGTCCGCGCCGACTCCTTCGGCGCCGTGATTTTCACGGACGACGCAAAAATGCCATGCCGCGCGGCGGTGCGGACGAGACTATCGGCGACCGGTATGGACCGATCCGACGACACCGCTCCCGGAAACGCTTGACCGTATTCGCGCGAGATCGCCGAAAGAAGCGAAATGCGTGAATGGGCGTTGTCTGTGCTTTGAACTCATCGACAAGATATGATCGCCTTTCGGTTCAACGAAAATCCATTTATCATCACGCGCGGGTCCTTCTCGATGGATGATCACGCATATAGACACTGTCAACTGGGTATTTGTTTTTCTCTTTGTGATGCCGGTTGCGAAGTCCTGTAGGTAATGCGTATGAAAACGTTGAAAGACCTGTTATTCAATCAGACGATTGAGGTGGATGCCGATGAGCGCAGGCTCTGCCTGAAGTGCGCCAGAGCCGCCATGCGTTACCTGCGACGCAATCGGAAACATGACGAAATTTTCTCCACGTTGCGGTACAATGATTTGATGTGGTGTCTGAGTTCGTATGCGCTGTTTCTCCGCGAGGTGGCGGCGGGGCGGACCATCCGCTATCGCAAACTGGTCGAAATCGGGGTTGCGGGGGCTTCCGTCATGGGTGACGGCCGCATCCTTGAGATTCTGGAGCGAAACGGCGTGGACGTGCCCTCCGCACGATGGACGTGGCGGGGTCTGACGCCGTTCACCCTGGCTGCGGTATCCGGACGGGATGTGTTAGCGGAGAAGCTCCTTGCAATGTATCCGGCGTTGCCCAAAGGAAAGGAACTCGAGGAAAACGTGAAGGAGTGCGCCGGATACGCATCCCCTGCGATTGTCGAAGAATTGCTTACCCGCATCAAAACGAAGTACACGGCAAACGGCAAACGCTGGAAGGATTTGCTGGGCATGGCGTTGTTTTCGGCGGTGGCGTCCGACCGGCGTGAGACAATTACCTTGCTTTTGCGCTTGGGCGCGGTCGGAGTCCGCGCGAAGACGGACGGCCGTTATCCCGCGCATTGCGGATCGAGCCTTTTCAGTTGTGCGGTGGACAATGGGAATTTCGAGTTCGCGGACGTCTGCCTGGCGCGAGGATGGCTGCCCAAAGAGGAGGACATTTGGGACCTTCCAAACTCAGCCGATGCCTTGGAAGACCTGGACAAGTTCACCTACCTTTGCAGGGCCTTTCCCAAAGAGAACTTTCGGAAGTCCGTTCTGGAGAACTGGGTTCAGGATTACCAGGTCTCGCCTGAAGTCTATGCCTATTGCGGCGGTGTCGACTCCCCGAATTCGGAAGAGGCAACGGAAGATGTCGAGGCGCTTTCCGACGAGGAGGTATTGGCCGACGTGAAACGTCTGGGCAGGGCCATCAGCAAAAATCCAGACCGAGTATTCGACCTTGCGGATATGGACTTGTCGCGCGTCCGGGAGTTGTTCTCGACTCCGGAGGTCTATTCTTTGTCCTTCTTCCATCCGTACATGTTCCGCAAAGCGAGGTCGTTGGGGATTGACCTCTTTGGAAGCAAGACGGCCGAACGCCGATTTGTTGAATCCATCCCGAAAGGCTGGACGGATTGCTTTCGCGCGCATCAGAAGGAACTGGGATGGAGCGACTACCATCTTCAGGAGGAAATCGCCACCGACACCTTCTCAAAAACAGAGGAAGAGTTGCGTTATGATCGGGCGGCAGGGGCGACAGGAGCGGAACTCGCGAAAATCCTCGACGACCCTGCCTTCGACCCCAATGCGGCACCGTATCCGAACTGGTCTTTCGCCCAGGAGGTGCAGTGTTTGGGAACACCGCATACATTCAAGCAGTGGGCGTTGAGGGGCATGGACACGTATGGGCAAAACTGCGAGGGAAATTATGCCATCGATCTTGCCGAAATGCCCCGATGGCGAATGCTCGTCACGGTATTCGGAATGAACCCGTTGCACATCGCCTATGACGGATCGTCCGCGCTGAAGAACGCCATTTGCGGTCATGACAACGAAACGGCAAAGTGGCTGTGGCGACATGGCGATCCTTCGGAGTGGTGGCTCGACTCGCCCCTCCGAACCGCAATCCTCCATTGGAACGATGAACTGGCCCGGTGGTTCATGGAGCAAGGTGTGCGCAATGTCGACCGGCATGGACATGAATATCCCATTCCGCCATGGCTGTAAAGGATATGTCCGACGACGCGGAAAGTCCATGAAGCCTCCCCATCCGTGCCTGAATCGCCCGATCCGATAAGGATATTGGTCCGTCGCCTCGATGATGTGGGCGCATTTCCGGGAACGCCCATCGGAGCCTATGACGAGAAGGTCATGGCAGTTCCGACACTCGGCGTCCGGTTGGATGTCGACACGGAGGGGGGAACAATCGCGTCCTTGCGGCACAGTGAAGCCAAGCAAAAGGTTGAGCAGGCCGGATTAGGGCGGAGTTTCCGCGATAAGGCGTGATTTTACACGACTGTGCGCACCGGAATGCGGAAATTCGCGGAAAGGGTCGAAGCCTAAGTTCCGGAATGGGTCTCGAGCCCCGAGATTTTCCACATCCAATTTTGCGATTGACCATTCGGGGAAGTAGTGGGAAAATCCTGGTGGCAAGCGGACGAGGGACCATCCCCGCGGAGTCCGCAAGCGCGCGCTCTTCCGATGGATAGGGGGATGACGCGGGGTGCCTTCTCCGGGCCGTTCGGGGCGATGCGGGAAAGGCGGGCGCGGACGGCCGGACACGTCGGTTGCCTCATTTCCCATCTCTTGCGTATGGACACCGTGAAGGGTGGTTTCGATCCGCCCCGCGCCCCCGCCACGACATCCAGAAACTCCGGAGTCGCCAGTTCCCCATTCGTGTAGACCGCGTATGAAATGTCGGGATGGGCCGTGCGAAGATACCGGATCATTTCAACGGCATCGGATTCTCCAGCGGCTCTCCGCCGCTCGATGTGATCCGCGCCCCCCCCCCTTTTGAAACACTTCATCGAAGAAGTCCTTCCATTGGCTCAAATCCAGCGGTCTCCCATACAACTCGGCGTGGTTCAGCCAGGGAATATAGCAGAACGGACACGCGAGACAGCAGTTGTACGAAATCTCCAGAAGGACATGCCGCCTGGGGTACATGTACATGCGCTCCACCGACAGGGTTTCATCGCTGCCCTCCACGATGTTTTCCACGATGCCGTCCATGGCTCTAGACAATGCGCAGCCACCTGTTCAGCAGATAAAGGAGCAGAGACAGAAGAACGGCTCCGGCGAACCATCGGAGAACACGCATTTTACTCGAAGATTTCGCCGCTTGCAGAAGATCGGGACCGTCCGGACAGAATGAGTAGGTTCCGGTATGATAATCTTGCAGCGTGTCGCGTAGATTGTAGTCAAAGTCAAAACCTTTGCCCCATCCCAAAGAGCCGTCGTTGAGCGAGCGCCGCATATCCCAAAGAGCACGCGCCTCCTCTTCCGTCGGTTTTTCCCCGAACGTCCATCCATCTTTCAGCAGCGTCCGAACAGGCGGATAATCGTCGACACGCGCCGGTTTCTTTGCGATTCCCAGATGATTCATGCAGGCGGCGCAAGCCTTCTCCCGTGACGGATGGGACAGAAATGTTGTCCGTTCAACCGCGACGGCTACCCAGCGGTTCATCAGGGGGCCGGGGCGGGGGCTCCGACCGGACGCTATCGCTCCGAAGCGTCCGTGCGGACGGCTTTCCAGCCATGGACGCGCCACGTCGCGATGGCGCGCGCGGAGACTTCGCCGAGCGCCAGGGCGGTTCCGCCCTTCGGCGCGCCGTCGGCGTGCCAGACGAGGGACGCCCTCGCCGTCTTCCCCGCGGTCTCCTGGACGCGAAGCACCAGATCGCCCGAGCCGTCCTCGGCCGGCTTCACCGCCAGCACACGGAGCGACGCCGGAGCCACCGTGAGGAACGAGCCCGTCCGGGGCAGCGGCCCCTTCGACGAGCAGGGCGCGATCTCCGCCATCGGCGGACGCTCCAGCTCCCCGGCCTGGCGCTCCAGCGCGGCGTCGCCCGGGGTCAGAAGGAAGCGGAACATCAGCTCGCCGTTATCCGTCGAGGGACGCCACGTCTCAAGCGGCTCTCCGTGATGCGAGGAGAAGGAGTACCCGCTCGCGCGCACGACGCTCGCTCGGAGCACGCCCTTCTTGTCGAGATTGAAGCCGTAGTCCAAGTCGCTCGCGAAACCGAGGACCGCAGCCCCCGCGGCGTCCAGCGCGCGCGCCCACGCGCCGCCCGGAACGTCGCCGAGCGGACCGCGCCGCACCACCGCCCCCGGGACCGCGTAGTCCGCCGCCTTCGCCCCAGCGGGGAAGAAGAGCTGCAGCCGCGCCGCGCGCTCGTTCCAGAGCACCCGGGCGTCGACGTCCACGGCGTCGCGGCCGCGCGTAAGCTTGAACGTGAGCGCGATCCACGAACGGGTGCCGGCGAGCCGCACGAAGAGCGACGCGCGGACCGGACCGCTCTCCACGACCTGGATCTGGTCGACCGTCCACGTCTCCAGCACGTCCGGCGGCACGAGGCCGTCGTCGTCGCCGCCCCAGGACCCCTTGGCGTCCTTCACGACGACCGCCTGGAAGCCCTTGCCCTTCAGCCAGTTCTTTCCGTCGCGCAGAATGCGGACGCCCGCCCGGCCCGGCGTCGCCGAGACGGTGAAGAACCCGTTGGCGATCGTGCCCGCCTTCGGAGAGCATACCGCCGAGTCGAGCTTCGGCATCGTGCTCCCCTGAACCCAGCCGAACGTGTAGACCGCCCAGCCGAACGCGGGGATCCTCGCCTCGACGAGCGCGCGGCTCCGCCAGTTGACGTCGCCCGTGGACGCCTCGGCGGCGGCGATCTGGAACGGAATCCGGCGGCCCGCGGGGTCGCGGACCTCAAGAGGCGCCTGCCCTTGTCCGTACGGGTCGTAGTAGCCGGGGCGGTCGTCCATGCAGCCCTCGAGCTCGACGAGTCCGCGGTACTCCCAGCTGTTCGGGTTCCAGACAAGGAACGGCAGCACCTCGGGCATGTCGCCTTTCGGCGCCGGAACGGACGTGTCGACCGCGTAGGAAAGCGCGTTGAGGGCGTCCATCGTGTGCTTCTGGACGGCATGTCGGACGCCGCCCAGCCACTGGATCTGCTCGTTGTGCGCGCGCTCGATGCTCGAGCCCGGAAGGATGTCGTGGAATGTGTTGAAGAGCAGTCCCCGCCAGGCGTCCGTCAGCGGACGGAGCGGCTGCCCGAGCGCCGTGCGGACGACCGTGTCCGCGGCCTCCGAGGCGACGATCTCCGACTCGGTCTTGCGGAAGATGGCCTTGTGCTTCGCGAGCGACGTGTAGCAGCCGCGGAGCGTGAAGTTGAGCTCGCCCTCGACGGTCGGGAGGAAATCGTCGCCGCCTTTCGCGGCGATCTCCTCGCGGAGCGCTGCGAAGAGCGAGTGAAGGCCGCCGTAGACGACGCGCACCTCGGGATGCGCCGCCGCCCATGCGCGGATGTCGAGAATCTGCCGACGGGTCGGGCCGCCGCCGTGGTCGCCGAGCCCGACGTAGACCGCGATGTTGTCGAGGTCGAACTTCGCGGCCGAGGCGAGCGTCGCGTCAAGACGCGGGACGACCTCCGCGCGGTTCGCCCCGTACCACCCGGTGTCGGGCCGGTAGCAGAGAATTTTCGCGCCGGAGGGCGACTTCCACCAGAACGCGGGCTTGGAGGTCGGGAGGGCGCCGGGGAACGGACGGGTGAACGAGAACGAGTCCATCCCGGCCGCGGCGATGACCTCCGCGAGGCCGGCGGTGTGCCCGAACGAGTCGGCGGCCCAGGCCGTGCGTGGACGGACGCCGAAGCGGCTCCGGAAGTAGTCGAGACCCTGCGTGTAGTGGCGGACGAGCGTCTCGACCGCGGGCATATTGGTGTCGGGCTGGACAACCGTTCCGCCGATGATGTCCCAGCGGCCCGCCGCGACCATCGCGCGGACGCGCTCGAACGTCTCGGGGTCGGTTTCCTCGAGATGACGGTACAGCGCCGACTCGCCCCGCATGTACGTGAGCTCGGGGAACTCGTCCATCAGCTTGAGGACAGAGCGCATGCTGCGGACGCCCTGGTTGAGACCCTCCCGGCCGTCCCACAGCCAGACGGGGTCGAGATGCGCGTTGGGAAGAATATGGAACGTGTACATGGATGGTTTCCTTGGTTGAACGAACAAGAACGGGCAGGACAGACCGTCCGGCCCTCACGGAGAGAAAGAACGCGGCGGCATCAGTTTCGGAGGATGAGGACAAGCGGGTGGTCGGTCGTCTCGACCGGGACTTCCGTCACGCCCCCGTACTTCGAGACGGGCTCCGTTCCGGCGGCGATGTCGAAGACCTCGACATCGCGAGGCGCGCCGAACATCACGCGCACGGCGTCGCGGCCGGACACGCGTTCGCCCCAGACGACGAGCTGGTATGCGCCGGAGGAGTGGCGGAGCAGGAGGTCGTGGGTCGTCGCGGGGCAGTCCGGAATGGAGTACTCGAGCGGAGTGAGGTCCGTGGCGCGGCCGGTGTCGGCGAGGACCGTAGTCAGATTGTGGATGAAGCGGGCGGCAAGGCGCGGCTTGTAGTCCGGCGAGAAGAAGCCGAAACGTTGGTTGCCTCCCTCGTCGGTCCGGTCGCGGAGGATGTACGGGCAGGTAAAGCTCCAGCCGCGCTTGAACTGCGCGAGATAGAAATCGGCGAGTTCGGCCGCGTGGACGCGCTCGGTGACGTCGCCTCCGATGGTCATGCCGGACTCGGTGGTCACACGGGGCACCTCGACGAGCTCCTCGGGAGAATATCCCTTGTGCCCCTTGTACCACAGATGTCCGTGGTTTCCCCAAAGGCCGTCGACGCGGCAGGCGGGGGTGGGGTCCGCGGCGTCCCAGGCTTTGTTGTCCTCGACCTTCGGCGCGTTGGGGTGATAGATGTAGTTGTGGACGTTGAGAAAGTCCGCGAAACGCGTTCCGGCCGGCATCAGACAACCGGAGCCCCCGGGAATCTCGAGGAATTGGAGGCCGACATTGTCCACCATGCCGCCCGTCTCGGAAATCGACCACACGGGGATGTTCTCGAGGCCGGGCGTCCTCTTCACGGCGGCGTAGAAGTCGCGGTGGAGTCTGCCCACGGCAAGCCACGAGTCGCAGTCGCGCCCGCCGCCCTTCTCGCCTTGGTAGACGATGCCCCAGTTGTTCGGCTCGTTGCTTCCCTCGAAGGCGAGCAGCGCGCCCTCGCGGGCGAGCACGAGGCCGAGCGCGAGCGTGCGCCCGATGTCGCTTCCGCCGGAACCGAGACAGATGCTGAGGCGGACCCCCGCGGCCTTGTGGAGGTCGACGAACGTCTGGAACGTGGTGGGACCGTCGTCGGTGACGCCCTCGATGCCTCCCCGGATCCAGCGCCAGCCGCCGTAACGGAGCATCTCGACCGTTTTCTCAACCGGCTGTCCGCGGTCGGGATAGGTCGTGTTGACACCGATCGAGTCCAGAAAATCGGCTGTCGGGAAAGGGACGGCGGCGGACGCGGAAGACGCGGCGGAGTCCTTGGTGACCGAGGCGGGAGCGATGGTTTTCATCCGTTGTACAGAAAAAGGAACACAACTGAAAACACGGAGTCGGAACTTTTCGATTAGTCTAACACAGGCCCGTTTCCGGCCACAAGACCAATTCCTGCGCCGGGCGCGGAAAACACGGTCCGCGCGGTCCGACGACTGTTCGCCGGACGCGGACCACGGACCGCGAGGGCGGACGGGCTTGGAGACGCGGCGTCGCGGCATGAATTCCGGGAATCTCTGGAACGGAATAAGAAATGAAATTCTATATTGAATTTTTCAGGTTGTTTTTATCAAAAAACATTCAAAAATTCAAAGAAAACCCGAAATTTATTTTTTGAATTTGTACAGTCGTCGAGAGCGGGAAGGAGGGGGCGAAAGCGCCCATGGAGATGCGGCGTCCCCGCCCCGGCGGTTCAAAGGAATACTTCTTCAAGCCATCCCCTTTCCGAGCCTGTTTCTGCGAAAGCGCGGAGGAGCCTTTCCGCCATATCCTTCCGGTCCGCCATATCCTTCCGGTCCACCGCGGAAAGAGCGGCACCCCAAGGGCGATGTCCGAAAGGGCGAGACAAAGAAACGTCCGAAAGTACCTGACCGACTTCGTCCCGAAGGCGGTCGCCGAAAGGTCTCCGGCGTTCTCCCCTTCGGAAAGGCCGGCTCATGTCGGATGAACCGCGCATTCAGACTTTCCGCACCGTAATTTCATCCCGCCGGAACAGACCGGCCGAACCGTAAACTCATCGACGGTCCGGACCCTCACTGGACCGGACACCCCGTACAAATTCAAACGCGAAATCATGAAAAAGCTTTGAAATTTGTGTATTTATTTTTGATTTTCTCAATATAAACTAATATTCACAATTCGGATAAAGGCGCAATGGACCCGATGCAAACGAACCGAGCGCTCTGAAAGACTCCGTTTCTCCGCGCAGCGATGTGAGCCGAGGCACCGGACCGGGCGGCGGGACGGAAGGAAGATCGATTTTCCCCTTTCCTTCCCGCCGAGAACATTGTAAGATAGTTCCGTCACTAAAAAACCTCCTCTTTCCCATTCCCGCTCCCCATCCCATGCCCCGCGCCCCCAAGACCCCGAAGAAAACCATCTCCAACCAGACCGAGGAAATCTCGGGCAGTGTCGAGACCGTGACGTTCCGCAACGACGCCACGGGCTATACCGTCTGTTCCGTAAAAATCAACGGGACCAGTTCCGCCGTCGCCCCGTCGGTCGTCGTCGGAAACTGCGCCGCCATCTGGGTCGGAGAGGAGCTTCATGCCTCCGGTCGTTGGATCTGCCATCCGCAGCACGGTCTCCAGTTCCAGGCCGACACCATCACCTGCATTGCCCCGAGCTCGCTCGACGGCATCGTCCGCTACCTCGCGAGCGGCATGATCCGCGGCATCGGCAAGGTAAACGCCCAGCGCATCGTCGACCGTTTCGGAGAAAAGACGCTCGAGATCATCGACCGGGAATCCGCGCGCCTTGAGGAGGTGGAGGGGATCGGCCCGCACCGGCGCGAGCTCATCAAAAAGTCCTGGAAGCAGCAGCGCGGCACCCGGGAGATCATGATTTTCCTGCAGTCGAACGGCGTCGGGACCGCCCTCTCCGCGCGAATCTACCGCCAGTACGGGCAGGACGCCATCGCCCTGATCAAGCAGAATCCCTACCGGCTCTGCCGCGATGTCACGGGAATCGGCTTCAAGACGGCCGACGCCATCGCCACCCACCTAGGCGTCCCGCACGAGTCGCCCGACCGCGCGCGCGCCGGCATTCTCTACACGCTTCTCACCCAGGAGGAGGAGGGGCACTGCTTCTCTCCCGAACCCGAACTGCTGCTCGCCGCGCAGGATCTCCTCGGCATTTCCGTCGAGGTCCTCGCCGAGGCGCTCAAAAAAGAGCTCTCGGAGACCCGCTCGCTCGTCAAGAATCAGGGCCGGATCTACCTCGCGAACACGTTCCACTCCGAGCGCCGCGTCGCCGAGAAGGTCGCCGCGCTCCTCAAGACCCAGCCGACCTACCGCCCCATCGACCCCGAGAAGGCCATCGGCTGGGTCGCCCCGAAGCTCGGCGGCATCGAACTCGCCCCGAAACAGCGCGAGGCCATCGCCACCGCCATCACCTCCAAGGTCTCCATCATCACGGGCGGTCCCGGCGTCGGAAAGACCACCATCATCCGCGCTCTCGTCAACATCTTCTCGGTCCGCAAGCTCGCCATCCTCCTCGGAGCCCCGACGGGCCGCGCCTCGCGCCGCATGGGAGAGGCCACCGGCGCCGACGCCAAGACGCTCCACCGCCTCCTCAAGTATAATCCGCAGAAGCACGGATTCGAGCACAACCACGACAACCCGCTCGCGGCCGACGTCGTCATCCTCGACGAGACCTCGATGATCGACATCCAGCTCGCCGACCAGTTTCTCGACGCGCTTCCCGACACCGCGACGGTCGTTTTCGTCGGAGACATCGACCAACTCCCAAGCGTCGGTCCCGGCAACGTCCTCCGCGATCTGATCTCCTCGGGCGTCGTCCCGTGCACCACGCTCGACGTCATCTTCCGCCAGAAGCACGGCGGGCTCATCGTCCGCAACGCCCACCGCATCAACGAGGGCCACTTCATCGAGGTCGCGCCTCCGGGCGTGCAGACCGACTTCTACTACCTTCCCTCCGACGACCCGAACGTCCTTCTCGCGCGCACGCTCGAACTCGTCACGAGCCGCATCCCGCAGAAGTTCGGCTTCAAGCCGCTTACCGACGTCCAGGTCCTCACCCCGATGCGAAAAAACAGCCTCGGGGCGGACAACTTGAACCTCCAGCTCCAGGAGCGTCTCAACCCGTCCGGCCCCTCCATCCAGCGATTCGGACGCACATTCCGCGTCCGCGACCGTCTGATGCAGATCCGCAACAACTACGACAAGGATGTCTTCAACGGCGACATCGGGTTCGTCGAGGAGATCGACACCGAGGAGCAGACCCTCTCCGTCAACTTCGACGGCCGTATCGCCGTCTACGAGTTCTCGGAGCTCGACGAGTTGGTGCACGCCTACGCCTGCTCCATCCACAAGTCGCAGGGCAGCGAGTACCCGGCGGTCGTCCTCGTCCTCGCGACGCAGCACTTCAAGCTGCTGCAGCGCAACCTGCTCTACACGGGCGTCACGCGCGGCAAGCGGCTCGTCTGTCTCGTCGCCTCGCGCAAGGCGCTCGAGCTCGCGCTCCGCAACAACGAGATCCAGCTCCGGCGTACCGCCCTCGCCGAGTCCCTCGCCGCGAAATTCGGGCAGTCCGTCGTCGTCCCGGTTCCGACCCGGCCCGAAGAGGAGCCCGGTTCATGAGGCTCTTCCTTCTCGTCTTCCTCGGGGGCGGGCTCGGCAGCGCGCTCCGGTACGGCGTCTCGCTGCTCCCGTGGGCGCGTCCGACGCTTCTCGCGAACCTCGCGGGATGTCTTCTCATCGGGCTGTTCCACGGGCTTTCGGCACGGCTCGGATGGAGCGCGGAGACACGGCTGTTCCTGACCACGGGCCTCTGCGGCGGCTTCACGACCTTTTCGACGTTCGGCCACGAGACGCTCGGGATGCTGCGCGCCGGACGCCCGGCCCAGGCCGCGTTCTACGTCGCCGCGTCCGTTCTTCTCGGGCTCGCCGCGGTCTATGCCGGAAGCCGGGTCGCGTCCATGAAATGACGACGCGGAACGGGATATTCCGCTATCCCCTTTTCCCGTCTCTGCGGTATACTTCCGCGCATGTCCGAATCAGAACAACGGGCGCCCCTCTGGCGCATCTTTCTTTTCTACCTGCCGCTCGTCGTGCTCTCTGTGTCGCAGAGTCTCACGTACCCGCTCGTGGGGAGCATCGTCTCGCACGGACCCCTCGGGGAGCAGGAGTTCACCGCCTACGTCATGGGGCAGCAGGTACTGTTCTTTCTCGGCGCCATCGGCGGCGGGCTCATCACGACCGCCATGGTGTTCTGCCGCAACCGCCGCGGCTACGCGAACTTTCTGCGGATGAACCAGAGCATCGCGGCGACCGCGGCCGTTCTGCAGGGTCTCGTCTGTCTGCCGCCGTTCGACCGGTGGGTCTTCGGCGGGCTTCTCGGCCTTTCGGGCGAGATGTTCCGGATCGCGCGCGACTCGTTGTTGCTCTGCATTCCGATGCAGTATGTGTTCTTCGTGCGCAACCCATACCTCGGCACGCTCTTCGTCGAGAAACGGAGCGGACTCACCAACTACGCGACGCTGGCGCGCGTGTTCGTCGCCTTCTACTTCGCGTGGCAGTTCCCGCGGATCGGCTGGACCGGATACCGCTGGGGCGTGGTTGCCACGACCATCCCGGTGGTCCTGGAAACGCTGATGACCTACCTGTTCGCGCGGCCCTTCCTGAAGCGGCTGCCGGAAACGCCGCCGGACGGGACGTCCGCCGCCTCGCCCGGACGGCAGTTCCGCTACACGCTTCCGCTTTCCTGCGGCGGCGTGCTGTTGTCGGCCTCCGCCCTGACGGTCTCCACGTTTCTCTCGCACGGTCCGGATCCCGAGTTGTTCCGCCCCGTGCACTTCTTCGCCGTCGGTGTCGTCAACCCCATCACGTTCTCCGCGCTGAGGATGCAGACCGTGGTGGTCGCGTTCCCGCCGCTGATTCACGGCCGGCGCCGCGTTTTCTGGATGGCGGCCGGCATCGGCGCCGCGCTGGGCGCCGTGCCGCTGCTCTTCGCGCTGTGGACGCGGCTCTCGCGCTGGTACTTCTGCTCCTACCAGAACCTTCCCGAGACAAGCCTGCCCCTCGCCCGGAGCGCCATGCTCTTCGCCGCGTGCCTTCCGCTCGTCTTCGCCGTGCGCGGACATGCCGAGGGACTGGCGGCCGTCTCGTTCCGCACCGACATCGTCATGCGCGGGCAGATTCTCTACTTTCTGTCGATCATCACGACGCTGACACTCTGTCTGCACGGGCTTCCCCTGCCGGGTCACCTGTGGGGCATGGCGGCGCTGGCCGCGGCGGCGTTCGCCGCGTTCGCGACCATCAGGATTTCCCTTCGGAAAGCCCACGCGTGACCCCGACATTCCGCCACGAACACCCTCCCTCTCCGAAGCCGAATCGAGCCGTACGGAGACCGGACGACAAAATTTTACGTGCCTTCTTTTTCCCCCTTGCGCTGAAGCCGGGAAGAGAGTATAGTATCCGCATTCCTCAAGACGCATGGGGCGGTAGCTCAGTTGGTAGAGCGCTACATTCGCATTGTAGAGGCCGTGAGTTCGACTCTCATCCGCTCCACCATTCATTTTGAGGGGTAAGGTTGCAACCCTGTCCGGACGTGTGTCCGGAATGCGGGGTTGTTTTTATTCATCTCTAACTCGAGATCGACAATGCCTAAACAGAAAACCCATAAGGGTGCCGCTCAGCGTTGCAAGGTCACCGGGACCGGTAAAGTAATCGCGACACGTGCTGGCAAGCGACATCTCGCGAGTTGCAAGACGCGCAAGCGTAAGCGCAATCTCCGCGGCATGGCCACCTTGGCCGCTCCCAACCAGAAGGCCATCAAAAAGTTCCTGGCTTCTTGAGGAACGTAAGGAGTAACACAGATGTCCAGAGCAACCAACGCCCCCGCTTCCCGCGAACGTCGTCGCCGCGTCCTTGACAAGGCGAAGGGTTTCCGCGCCAGCCGCAAGCACTATCGCATGGCCCAGGAGGCCACCGACCGCGCCATGGCGATGTCCACCGTCGCCCGCATCCTCCGCAAGCGCGACTACCGCAGCCTGTGGATTGTGCGCATCAACGCCGCCGTCCGTGCCCAGGGTCTCACCTACAGCAAGTTCATCTCCGGTCTCACGAAGGCCGGCATCACGCTGAACCGCAAGTCTCTCTCCGAGATCGCCATTCAAGATCCGGAAGGATTCAGCGCCCTCGTCGCCCAGGCCAAGGCCGCCCTCTAACGGCGCCTTTCTCACGACAACAAAAGAGGCCGTCCCGAAAGGGGCGGTCTTTTTGTTTAACCGTATCTCTTCGCTAACAGGCCATAGGATTGTGTGACATCTGGCGACGGCGTGAGATTTCGCCGCTAATTTCGTTGCATTTTCTTAAGATTCCCCCTTGCGGAGGAGAGGCGGTCTCCGGTATAATATATGGCCTAACAGCCCATATCTGAAAGGC
>JAZUKQ010000158.1:0-17012 GCA_045643325.1 Kiritimatiellia bacterium
CTGCGCGACGACCTCCGCGACCTCCTCCGCGCCTCCGTCGCCCAGGGCGGGCGCCTCCTCATGGACATGCCCGGCGCATACTACGACGACTACGGCCGCATCCTCCCCACCGGCGCCGGCTCCTGGTTCGAGGAGGTCTTCGGCGTCCTCCTCCACGACGTCGAGTACGCCCGCGACGGGCACCGCCCCGGCCGCTGCGGCGACATCGCCTTCGAGGGCTTCCTCGCCGACCTAGAGCCGACCTCCGCCACGGTCCTGCAGCGCCACGACGACGGCGCTCCCGCCGTCACGGAGCACGCCTACGGCAAGGGCGCCGCCGTCTTCCTCAACCTCCCCGCCTCGCTCTCCTGCTGGAAACCCGGCGCCGACGCCATGGAGCGGCTCATCGCCCAGACCGCCCTCGGCGGCAACGCCTCCCCCTACGCCTGCGACGGCGCGCTCGTCTACCGCCTCGCCTCGCCGCAGGCCGACCACTACTTCCTCGTCAACGACGGCCCCGAACGCTCCGTCGACCTCCGCATCGAGGGCGTCGACGTCCCCGCCTTCGAGGACGCGGTCACGGGCGAACTCCTGCCGCCGGGCGCCCCCGTCGCCCTCGAGGCACGCGGCGCGCGCTGGCTCCGCCTGGCCAAATAGGAAACTCCCGCAGTGAAGAAGTTCCTGTCCATCCGCTCCGTCGTATTCTCCCTCCTCGGCATCCTCCTCATGTCGGGTCTCGCGGGCTTCCACGACAACGTCTGCCCCGCCGGCACCTTCATGATCGGCAACCACCTCCCCGGCGGCGCCATCACCTACCTGTTCTTCGTCGGCTTCGTCTGGAACGGCCTCGCGGGACGCCTCTCCCGCCGCCTCGTCCTCTCGCCGACGGAACTGGCGCTCGTCCTCACCGCCACGCTCGTCGCGTGCTTCCCTCCGACTTCCGGGCTCTTCCGCTTCCTTCCCCGCGTCATCGCCCTCCCGTGGTACTATCTGTCCGGGCACCCCGAATGGGCGCAGCACCGGCTTCTCGCGGATCTTCCGCACGGGCTCTTCCCCGCCCCGTGGCTCGGAGACGGCGTCCCCGGTCCCGACACCCCCGAAAACCTCCTCTACCAGCGCGTCTATCAGGGCTTCTTCTCCGGACTCGACACCGGCAACAAATGGATTTCCCCTGCCGAGGTCCCCTTCTCCGCCTGGGCCGGACCGCTCCTGCACTGGGGTCCCCTGGTCCTCTTCCTCGCGCTCGCGTGCCTCTCGCTCCAGTTCGTCGTCCACCGCCAGTGGTCTGTCTACGAGCAGCTCAGCTACCCCCTCGCGCAGGTCACCGCCAGCTTCTGCCGCCGCGCCGACGGACGGCCCGGCGTCCCCGACCTCTTCCGCGACCGCCTCTTCTGGTGTGGCTTCGTCCCGGTCTTCCTCCTCTATCTCCTCGAGTTCCTCGGCACCCTGTACCCGCAACTCGTTCCCACCACGACGTTCATCCTCCCCAATCTGCGCCACTGGTGGGTCCCCGTGACGAAGCTCATCCCCGCCATCCAGCCCGTCCGCTCCGCCTGGTCCCTCTGCCAGCAGAACCTCTTCTTCACCATCGTCGGCGCCGCCTACTTCGTCAGCTCCGAGATCGGCCTCTCCATGGGTCTCTCCTCCATCGGCGTCGTTCTCGCCGGCTTCCTCTACCTTCAGGTCGCCGACGAGCCCATCAACGGCCCGCAGATGGACATCTACCGCGCCGGCACCTACCTCGGCTACGCGGCGATGATCCTCTACATGGGCCGCACGTACTTCCGCTCCATCCTCGCGCGGGCGCTCGGTCTCCGCCGCTCCCCGGACAAGTCGCACGACGACGCGGCGGTCCTCGCCGCGCGCGTCCTGCTCCTCTCCTTCGCCGCCTTCGTCGTCACGCTGCGCCTCATGGGCATGGACCTTCTCATCGCCTTCCTCTACGGCCTCGCGGCGATCATGCTCTTCCTCGTCTTCACCCGCGTCATCTGCGAGACCGGCATCCCCTTCCTCCAGTCCTGCTGGTTCCCGCCCCGGATGCTCGCCGACCTGCTCGGCCCGGCCGTCATCGGCCCGCGCTCCATCACCCTCGTGCACTGGGTCAACGCGGCGCTGCTCGAAGACCCGCGCGAATGCCTGATGCCCTACGTCGCCACCTCCGCCAAGGTCGCCGAGGACGCGGGCATCTCGCCGCGCAAACTGTACCGGTTTATCGTCTGCGTCCTCCTCGCCGCCCTCGTCGTCGCCTGCGCCGCGTCCTTCTACACGCACTACAACATCGGCGCCATGGCCGACGCGGACGCCTCCCGCGGCGTCGTCAACCACGTCTTCGGCGACAGCGCCCGCTACATCCGCACGCTCAAGGACATCGGTCTCTACGACGCCTCGTCGTCTGGAAACGCGCTCACACGTCTCGGCCTGCTCCGCGCCGATCCCCGGATGGTGGGCTTCTTCCTCGCCGGAGCGGGGCTCGTGGTCGCCGCGGCGTTGATGCGCTTCAAGTTCTCGCGATTCCCGATTCATCCGGTGCTGTTCATCTTCTGGGGCACCTACTCCGCCGAACGCTGCTGGGGGTCCTTCCTCATCGGGTGGTTCGCCAAGACCCTGGTGCTGTCCTTCGGCGGAAGCCGCACCTACCGGCGCGCGAAATCGCTCTTCATCGGCCTCATCGCCGGCGAACTCCTCTTCGTCGGGTTCCAGGTCCTCTACGACCTCCTGCACGTGCTTCTTTTCGGCACGGCCCCGAGCGTCAGCCTCCAGATTCTTCCCGGTTAGTCAGGCGAAGCGACGTCTTCGCCGATTGTGGTAAACTCAAGCCATGAGTACGACGCCCCAACTCCAGTCCTCCATCGATTTCTTCCGCGCCGCCGGCTACGGCATGATGGTCCACTTCGGCCTCTACTCGCTCCTCGGGGGCGAATGGAAGGGCCAGTGGGAGCACGCCTACGCCGAGTGGATCCAGTCGCGCTACGGCATCCGCAACGCGGAGTACGAGAAACTCGCCCAGGCGTTCAACCCCGTGCTGTCCAACGCCGACGACTGGGTCCAGTTCGCCCGCGACTGCGGCATGAAGTACCTCGTCGTCACCTCCAAACACCACGAGGGCTTCTGCCTCTACCATTCGAAGGTCGACCGCTACAACGCGGTGGACGCGACGCCCTTCCGGCGCGACCTCATCGAAGAGCTCGCGACCGCCTGCGACCGCCACGGCCTCAAGCTCGGGCTCTACTACTCGCAGGACCTCGACTGGCACGACCCCGACGGCGGCGGCTACAAGTCGCGCCACATCCATTGCGACGGCGTCTCCTGGGACAACTCCTGGGACTGGCCCGACGCCTCGAAGAAGGACTACGCCCGCTGCTACGAGCGCAAGATCCTCCCGCAGGTGGAAGAGATCACCACCCAGTACGGCGACCTGCTGCTCCTCTGGTTCGACGTCCCCATGACGCTCAACGCGGAGCAGAGCCGGGGAATCGCGGACATCGTCCGGAAAAACCAGCCCGGCTGCCTCATCAGCCCCCGGATCGGGAACGGCATCTTCGACTATGTCTCCCTCGGCGACAACGAGATTCCCGACAAACCGCTCGATCAGATCCGCCCCTCCGAGGACATGAACGACATCTGCGGCTTCAAGCCCTCCACCTACGGTCTCTACGAGAGCGCCTGCACGCTCAACGACACCTGGGGCTTCTCCTACCGCGACCACTTCTGGAAGAGCGCCGGCACCATCCGGGCGAACCGCGAGCACCTCAACGCCCTCGGCGTCAACTACCTCATCAACGTCGGCCCGGACGGTCTGGGGCGCTTCCCCGGTCCCGCCATGGACATCCTGAAAGCCGCTGCGCGCTAGCCGTCCGCGTTCTGGAACTCCGGCGCCGCGAACACCCGTTCCTGTTGGATTTCCAAGAAAACCGCTCCCTGTTCACGGCCGCGAAAACCGGAGGCGAGACACGCCTGACCGGCGGAACATGAACATGGTCCAGAAAGTGAAACGACGACGACACGCACACCCTACGCCATGAATGCCAGAATCCTCTTTGTACTCGCCCTTCTCTCCGCAGGCTGCCGAAGCGTTCCGGACCCGGAAAAATCTCAGCCCGCGCCGGGCGCGTCCAGGGACCCGTCGGACCCCTACGCGGTTCGCGACGGGCTGGTCGTGACCTGCATCGACCCATCGGAGTTTCCGAAGGCGGACGATCCCCGCGTCATCGCGCGCTACGCCGGAGCCGATGGGTCCGGCACGACCAGCATCCGCTTCGAGACGCGGGAATCCGTGAAGGAAAACAGCTACCCCACCCATACCGTGACCATTTTCGGGGATCGGAGCAAGTATCCGCAGAACTACATCCAGCGCGACCGCGACCTGGGGCAGACGTTCCTGGTCGGGGAAACCGCGCGGAAGCTGGATGCGGTCTACCTCAAGGTGGGACCCAACGGCGGCGATCCCAGCGCCCTTGGCGCCAACGTCGCGATCCAGTTCTTCGAGGTCGCCGGAAGCCCAGTTCTCAACGACAACGGGACTCCGGGGTTTCACGGCGGGTTCAACCGCACCCACTCCGCGGAACTGGACGACTATCTGGAAGGGGAGACCTTCCGGCCCATCGCCGTGGCGCGGGGGACGCTGCCCGCGGAAATCGGCCCCGATGCCGTCATGAAGTGGGACTTGACGGGCGCGGGCGAGATCGTGCTGGAGCCGGGACGCTGCTACGCCTTTCTGGTGATGTTGCTCGATTCCAAGCCCAAGCAGCAGCTTTCGCTGGCCAACCACTACCACGGATCCTACGCCCCCGATCCGGAGAATAAGTTCGTCGGCCATGGAATCCGCCGCGAGGGGACGCCGAAATTCGCCACGCTCGACAGCCGTCTCCGGACCATGCCCGGAACCTTCGGTTTCCCGGACGTCTGCACCTGGCGCGACTACTACTTCTGCGTCACGGGCAGGTAAGGCGTCTGGAAATCGCCGCAGGGCGGCCTCTTTTCAAGGCGACGCGCTGGTTGATCCGCATCGCGCGTCTCAGGACGCGTCGTGCCGGGACGGTTTTCATAGGCGTTCAACCGTAGTCCCCGCGACCGTCGTCAGCGACGGCGGGGCGAGTCCCGTTCGCGACGGGCGAATTCTTCCTTGTCCGCGAGGGATACCGCGCCGCTTACCATGCCGTTGTCAAGGGAATCTCGCTTGCGCGCGTCCAGATCCCGGAAGAGGCGCAGCAGGTCGCGCAAACCTCCCCAGAAAAACCACACCGTGGTGAAGCACGCGGCAAGGCCGGGAATAATCAGCGACGTCCATAGGAAGTACGTGCTCCAGCCTTCGCGTCCCCATGGCGACACGGCGTTCCAAAGGACAACGGCGAGAAACGCGATGCCGAACTTGTACACGATCGAATACGCGAAAATGCCCCACGCCGTAATCCGGTCCCCGCGGGTGTAGTCCGGCGTGATGTTCACGAAATGGCGCAGCAGACGGCGCCAGGTGAACGTTTCGCGGGGCGACGGAGGCGGTTCGTCCGCGGGCCGGTAGATGCCCCGGTGCAGCATGCGGTCCAGGTTGAACGGCTTGCGGCAGGTCGCCAGCGACACAATCCAGTAGAGCGCGATGCTCAACATATAGGACGAGAAAGTGATCTCCACGGAATTCACCGGAAACTTGACCGGGTTCATCTCCCAGACGATCCACGGGTGGAACGGCGCGGACGCCTTTGCGAAAAACGCCGTGCACGCGGGCACCCAGCCATGCGCGTCGAGAAACGGATAGACGATTTCCGCCCAGTTCCGCTGGACGACCATCCCCAGCGCCGAAAACCCGCCGGCGCCGATCAGCGCCGCGTAGGCGCCCGCCGTCGTTCCCCGCCGCGAATAAAGGCCGAACGTCACAACCGACGCCGCGCCGGTCACCCAGATCGACGAGGCGATTGTGAGAAACAGGTTGATGAAATCGAGCTGAGAAAGCATCGTGGACCCGACGAAGAAGACGACACACACGCCGACGGTCGCCAGCTTGATCCACTTGACGTGGAGTTCCGGCGACGGCGGCGTCTTGCAGAACGGAATCACAAGATCCTGGACAATTGTCGACGACGAATTGAAAATCCGCGAATCGTCGGTGGAGATCAGAAGCGCGACGCACAGCAGCAGGAACAGCGCGAGAAGGACCGGCGGAAAGACGTCGCGAAGCAGCACGGGCAGCATCATCTGGTTGTACAGCGACCGGAAATTCTGGAACATCTTGTTGGCCGTTTTCCCGGGAGCGTTCGCAAGCAGCGCCTCGTGGACGGCGTCCATGTACGGAGTGTCGAGATTTCGCTTGCGCGACATCGGCGCGTCGACCCCGATCGCGTGCGCGGCCGCCGGAATGTCGCGAACCGCGGCGGAAACGTCCGCACGCGTCGCGCCGTCGGCCACGATTTCATCGGCCACGCGCTCGCAGAGCTCCACCCGGATGCCGCGCGCCCGCTCCGCATACTTCGAATGGTGCATCACGACCATCACCACGATGACCAGCATCATGCACGTGACATGGCTGAACCCGCCTCGCCATGTGGCGATGATGCCGGCCATCTTCTGCTCGTGCGGCGTGCGGCCGACCGTCGTCATGTCGTTCCCCAGCCAGACGTTTCCGAAGACGCGTTTGACGACGTGGAGCGCGAGCGCGAACATGTTGAAGTCGCGCAGGTTCTGGATGTCGTACGGATTGAGAAAGCTCTCGCCCGCGACGCGGTCCGCCATCACCGGAGCCACCTCGCGAGCCCACGAGAACTCCGAGAACACGAACACCGCGAAGATCACGAAAATCGGATAGCTGATCAGTCCCTGGACGCAATCCGTCACAATCAGCGATATCCGACCGCCGGCCAGAATGATGGCGAGCGCCATCCCGATGCAGACAAAGAGCAGCAGCGAGAACGAGGACACTTCGTGGCCGGCGATGTCCACGCGGTGCGGCAGACCGAGCAGATAGATGAAGAACCGCGCCGCAACCGCCGGGCCGATGCAGTTCGCGAGCATTTCCGCAGAGACGCGGATGACGGTCGCGAAGACGCGCAGCGAACGGCTGTACCGCATCTCGAGGAACTGTCCGCCGGACAGCACCCGGCACTCGCGGAAGCGGACGTTCACCCAGCCGCACAGGCTCAGGAACACGGACAGCGGAAGCAGCACGTTGTTCCAGTACGACATCGCGAAGCCGGTCTGATAGTTGGCCTCGCACATCGCCACCAGCGTGATGACGCTGAGCGTGTCGATCATGTCCGACACCGAAATCACATAGCGCCCCGCCACGCGCCCCGCCGACAGGAAGTCCGCCACACCGCGCGAATACCTCCGGCTGTAGAACGCCAGCCAGAGGATGCCGAGAACCGGCAGCGCGACAATGAGAAAATGATACCAGGTCAGCATCAGCGTGTTCTCACATACTCTACAAACCGGCGGCCCATCAGCAAAATGGACTCTGGACCCGGGTGGATGCCGTCGCACAGACAGTTCCCGTCGCCCTTCCCGAGAATCTTCAATCCGTCGAGATATTCGATGTGCCGGTCGCCGCCGCGCCGGAGCGCCGAAACGGACTCCTTCAACCAACGGCGCATCAGACGGAGCGTCATGCCGGTCTGCCCGGGCGTCGTCTCGCGCGTGTGGCAGATGACGGGCGAGACGACAATGACGCGGGCTTCGGGATGCCCTTCCCTCGCGGCGCGCATGACGCCGAGCGTCGCGGCGCGCCACGTACGCTCGTTGTAGGCGCTGCCATACGAATTGATGCCCATGCACAGCATGATCACATCCGCCGGCCTGTCGCGGATCGCTTCGGAGACGACGGGATCGAACAGACACTGCCCGCCGAAGCCCATGCACGTCAGATTCCACCCCATTTCGTTCGCCACATACGCCGGCCAGGCGAGCGACGGCGAAATCGCGCGGCGGCACTGCGTGATGGAACTGCCGTAGACAAGAAACTTCGGCCGGGTGTCGCGCCAGGCGAAGAACTTCGCGTCCGCGTTCGCGCGGAGCTCCCGGATAGCGGTCTCGCCGAACGTCGGAAGAAAAATCTCCAAGCGCTTGACGCCCGCCGGAAGCTTCCCGAAGTCAATCTTCGCATTGCGTCCGGGGCCTGTCCGGACCGTCTTGTGGAGTTTCCCGTCTACGAGCAGGTCCAGCGACACGTCCTCGTTGTACTTGTTGCCGAACGAGGCGACAACCTGTAATGAGGTCGCGTCCGAAACGGTCGCGACGCGCACACCAGCGGGCACCTGCGCATTGGTCGCGAGCGCCGGCCAATAGAGGTCTCGGTTCGCCATCGGAAGGCGCCAGGCCACGGCTCCCGCATCGGTCTTCTCCACATCGAACGCGCCCTCGAACTCCAGCACGTCGTCGGTCGGGGATATTGTCTTGTATCTCATCGCTTTCCTGCATCCGATACAGAACCTGTGGCGGCGCGGACCGCCTTGAAGGAACGCAGATCCGAGTTGCCGAACTCAAGCAGCCGATAGCTCGCCGGATCGCCCAGCACGCGGATCGCCCCCTCGATGTCGTTGTCGCGGATCAGGACGCCCGGCACGGCATAGCCGGGCGCCGGAGACGCGTATTCAAGATGGATGGCCTCGTCCGTCCATCCGGCGATGACATTCCCCTTCACCACCAACCGCTGCAGCAGGCCGCCCCGTTTCGGAGCCTCCATCAGAATGGCCGCGTTTTTCTTCAGAAGTTTCTCGTCCGCCTGGGCGTTCACCGCCTCGTCCGTGCCGTCCGCGGCGACTTCCTTGAGTTCCATACGCTTCCCGCCGCCGAGATAGCGCATCACATTCCCCATGATGTACATTTCCGATCCATTGGGCGAGACCATCTGATGCTCGACCGGCATGCGGGAGATGAACTCGTTGGAGAGAATGGACACCGTTCCGGCGCCGCTCTTTCGGATGCATCCGTTCACAAACTTGTTGCCGCTGATGGTGACATCGCGCCCGGATTCAAACAGGGCGCCGCGCACGCGGTCGGTCAGTTCGTTGATGAAAAGATTGCCGGAGACCATCGCGGAACCGCCGCCGTAATCGCTGCCGGCCGCGTAATCCTCGGCCTTCCCGGGGCCGTGGTGGAAACGGAAGAATCCGCCCCAGTAGCCGCTCTGGTCTTTCATCCAGCTGTATTCCTGCCTGTAGGGCTCGTCGCGGATGATGACCATGTTGCCGCACAGGACCAGTTTCTCGCCCCAGTACATGCTCATGATGCCCACCGAACGCGCGTTGATGGAGATGTTGTTCGCGAAGACGACGTTCTCGCATCCCTCGACACCGTAGGAATAGTCGGTCATGAATCGCGACACATTCCCGGCGAAGACCACCTCGCGGCCGCGGTTGCCCCAGGCAAGGGTACGCCCGTATTCCGCATAGTTGTTCACAATCTGGATGTCATACGTTCCGGAGAGTGCGGTGTGCCACTGCGCGGCATCCGTCGCGCTGTCGTCGAGGACAACGCCGCCTGCTCCGATTTTCGCAAGCTCCGCCTTGTAGTACGCAAGGTCCTTGTTCTCGATGTCGAGATCCCGGATGACGATTTGCGACGATCCCAGAGGGATCCTCGGCGCCTTGCGGGAAGGATCGGGAAGACCGCCCCGGAAAACGCACTGGTAGATGACGTTGCGGCTCCAGTTGTCATAGTGCCGGAGCCCTTCGCTTCCGCGCGTGAACGACGTGATGGTGTTGCAGTTCTCGGCACGGTTCCCGTGAATCGACGCGTTCACGCAGTCGATCAGCATATAGCAGAAAGATATCCCGTAGAAATCGCCGTCGCTGCCCTCGATGTCCGAGCACTGCACGAGGTGAACCGCTTCCGGAGTGCTTTTTCCCTTTTCTCCGGGATTCCGGACACGAAGCCCCTTGAGGACCAGATTCTTCCGGCCCTTCGCGTAGACCACCGTGTTTATCGCCGGCACCTCGCCCTTTCCGAGTTTCACCTTCGCCTCCACGACATCGTCGATGGCGACGCCTTCGATGCAAACGGAATCCCCGGCGATGAGAAAGAGCGGGCGCCTGTCGCCGTCGATTTCGGCGACTCCATCCGGCGCGACCACGACGTTGGCACCGGACGTGAAGCGAAGCGCCGTATTCGACGGAAGCGCAACGGTTCCGAGCCGGTAGGTTCCCCCGTCGAACTCGAAATCGCGCGTGCCTTTCGCCAGCGCGCTCTTCAGGGCCGCCGTGTCGTCGGTCGCCCCGTCGCCCTTGAGACCGAGGTCCCTCACGGAGACCGCCAAGGCGTCAAACGCCAGACATATCGATAACGCGGCAAGCAGACGCATCTTCATTTTCTTGTTCTCCACGAGCATTTCCAAGTCTCCACCTACCATTCGCCCTTGCGCCCGAAATGCTCGCGCACGGCTTGGTTGAAGCGGACCCCCGCGTCGGCGAGACGCCGCAGAATCTCCTCCTTTGTGCATCCCGCCGCGCCCTGCGCGCCGGGAATCACGGTCCGGCATTCGTTGGAGTCCATAAACCGCGCCGCGTCGAGCAAATCGCGCTCCTCGCCCTCCGGAATCGCGAGGAAACCGTGCTTGTCGGCATGGATGAGCTGTCCTGGGCGGATGACGCGGCCGAACACCTCCACCTCGCACCCCCAGCGCACGGGATGGCTGAAGGAATGCCCGACGCAGAACCGCCGCGCAAGCGCCTTGAACCCGGCGTTGCACATCTCGTCCCAGTCGCGGATCGCGCCGTCGGTAATCGTTCCGACGCAGCCCAGCGCCTTGTGCGCGCTGCTGTTCACCTCGCCCCAGAACGATCCGACGCAGGCGGGCTTGTCGAGATCCTGCACGACGACGACCTTCGGTCCCGGAATCGACGCGATGTACCGGCGGTACTCCAGCCAGCCATTCGGATTTGCTTCGACATGCTCTTTCTTGCTCGGCTCGAACTGCACGGTGACGGCCCAGCCGCACATCGGCCCCATCTGCGGCATGAAATCCGTGAGCGGCTCGACGTTGAAGCCGTCCTTTGAGATGTCGTGCGACGTGACCTGCTCCCATCCGTTGTAGATGGTGGGCGTATTCCAGCGGCGCAGCTCAAGAAGTTCGCCGTCGGTAAGCGGATAGGTCTGTTCAGGCATTTTTCAGACGCTCCTGCAATATTGAGATTTCGGGGAAAGCGGGCTCCACGTCGCGGTCCCTCGCAAGAACGCGGCGGAGCGTGTCGACATCGAGACCGGCCGGCGCCACGCCGGCGTCCAGACTCAGCGCCGCCGCGACACCGGCGGCCTGGCCGGTCGACTGGCACGTCTGCTGGATGCGGAGCGACCCCTGCGCCTTGCGTTCGGCGGAGAGACAGCGCCCGGCGACAAAGAGATTGTCCACCTTGTCGGCGACGATGCTTCCGTAGCGGACGTCGAACCACTCGCCTCGGCCAATGCGGTCATGCCATCGCACCGACTTCTCGGACGTCTGGTCGACCGCCGGAGCGGAATAGCTCTCGCCCGGCCAGATGTCGATGTCCCACGAACTGCGCGCGATGCCGTCTGCATAGCGGCGGAGTTCCATGGCGTCGTCGTCCATGGCCGTGCGGCGCCCGTGGATGCGGCGGGAATCGCGGACGCCGATGCATGCGTTCGTGTCCAGCAGATAGGAACGCTCGTAGCCTTTGATGTACCTGCGGATGAACTCGGCGCACTCCCATGCCTGGGCGCGGCCTTCGCGTTCCGCGCGCGTCAGGTCGTCCGGGTCCGTCGTGTCGACCTTCAGGACGCGGCTGGAGAAGACGTTCATCTCGTTCCGGTATTCCATCACGCTCTTGTGCACGGCGTCGTTGGCGGCGTAGCGGGCTGCCCGGCCGTTTTCCACCAGCGGCGACGAGAACTCTCCCCGTGCGACGGCCTCCTTGGCAATCCGGTACAACTCCTGCAGGTACTCCTTCGGGTATCCTTCCTCCGGCCACTCGACGCCGCCCATGCGGAACACCTTCGTCAGCGCCTGGTTCCAAGGGTTCGTTCCATCGCCCTGCTCCCAGCCCGTGCCCGCGCTGGCGCAGACGTCGCCGTTCGCCGTGCAGTCGATCACGCGCTTCGCGAGAATCGCCCGGCGTCCTTCCTTGACCTCGACAATCACGCCCGCGCAGACGCCGTCTTCCACGACGGCGCGGCTGCACCATACGTGGAACAATTGCCGGACGCCGGCCTCCTCCATCATGTCGTCCCAGGCGAACTTGACGACCTCCGGGTCGACTCCGCACCGGATTTTCCGGACGACATCGCCCGTCCTGGAGAGCGTCAGCCCGCGCGCGACAACGCCGTCGCGCTTCTTCAAGGCGCGCATCCACTCGTGCCAGACGCCTTGGAAATCGACGCCGTTGGTGCTCAGGACATGCGCGACCTGCTGAGAGACGGTCGCGCCGCCGAGATAGCCCGACTTCTCGACGAGGATGACCTTCGCGCCATGCCGCGCCGCGCCAATCGCCGCCGCGCAGCCCGCCGCGCCTCCGCCGCATACGAGCACGTCGCACTCGGCCAAAACCGGAACAGAACGAGAAGGAATGGTGATGTTCATCAGCATCTGCCCTCCGGGAAAATGATGGGGTCGATTTTCGCCCTGTCGACCGCAAGTGTCGCGACAACCCGCTCTGCCGGAAGTTCGCGGGGCGTGGTCCCGGCGTCCACGGCGAGCGCGGCGGCGGTGCCGGCGGCCTGTCCCGTGGACATACAGGTCTGCTGGATGCGGAGCGAGCTCTCGGCGACATGGCTCGCCGAAATGCAACGCCCCGCCGTGAGCAGATTGTCCACACCTTCCGCGACCAGGCATCCGTACCGGATTCCGAAGCATTCCCCGGCCTCCAGTTTGGCCTTGCGGGCGAGGGCGAGATCCGACGTGTGGTCGACCGCCGGCGCCACATAGCTGTTGGCGGGCCAGATGTCGATGCTCCACGAGGCCTTCGCCACCGAGTCCGGGTACATCACGAGGTCGCGCGCGTCCTCGTCGGTCACCTTGCACAGACCGTGAATCCGGCGACTCGATCGCACACCGATGTGCGACCCGGTATCCAGCAAATACGACTTCTCCAGTCCCGGCGCGAACCGCCGCATGAAATCCGCCGCCTCCCACGCCTGACGGCGTCCCTCCACCTCCGCCTTGGAGATTTCAAACGTGTTCAGCGGATCGGTCCGGAGAATCCGGCTGATGACGTTCAGGTATTCATGGCGCCTCGGCGGAAGACGCCAGGCGCGACCGCGGTAGTAGCTGAGAATCCGCTTCTTGGTCGTCACCACTTCGCTCTTGTAGTCGCCGTTGGCGATGCACGCGTCGAGCCTCTCCTCCAAGGCCTTCATGGTGTCGGAATCCGCGCGCTCCTGCGGAAGGGTCTCGTTGCCCATGCGGAGGACCTTGGTGAGCGCCATGGCGAACAGGTTCGTTCCATCGCCCTGCTCCCATGGGACGCCGGCCGCGGCCGCGACCATGCCGTCCGCCGTCGCGTCGACGACGCATCCCGCCTCCACGGCGCGTCGCCCCGCGATGGTCTCGACCACGACGCCGACCGCCTTCGCGCCGTCCTGAATGACGTCCGACACGTACGCGTGGTGGAGGATCTTTACACCGGCCTCGCCGAGCAGGTCGTCCCAGACCTTCTTGACGCATTCCGGATCGACGGAACCGCGGACTTCACGCAGGCCGGGTGTCCGGAACGGACCCCGGAGACCGTCCAACCGCCGCAGTCCCCGGATGTACTCGAACCAGACGCCCTCGAAATCGGCGCCGTTGGTGCTGAGAATGACCGCGACCAGCTGCGTCACCGTCGCGCCGCCGAGATAACCGTCCTTCTCGACGACCAGCGTCCGGGCGCCGTGGCGCGCCGCTGAGACGGCCGCCGCACATCCGGCCGCGCCGCCGCCGCAGACCACGACGTCATACCGTCCGTAGACCGGCAGAGTTTGGCTTTCCTCCAAAATCGTCTTCATGACAGAACCTTTGCCCTTTCAACGTCCCGAACGTCCGCGAGCGCCGCCAGATAGGCGTCCGTCCCCATCGCCTCCAACGGCACGCCTCCGTCCACACTCCGCGCCGCCGCGACGCCGGCGGCCTCGCCGGTCGCCATGCAGGTCTGCTGGATGCGCAGACAGCTTTGCGCCGTCACATCGCTTGAGATGCAGCGACCGGCGACGAGCAAATTGCCGACGCCTCTCGGCAGAAGACATCCGTAGGGGATGTCGAACCAGTCGCCGTCCATTGCCCTGCGCATGCGTTCCGCATACTCCGGAGAGGAGAACTCTATTCCCTTCCCTTTCGGCCGGTCTGGAAGATGGATGTCGATTTCCCACGAGCACTTCGCGACGCCATCGGCATGCTTCCGGAAGTTCCACGCGTCGTCCGAGGTCGCCGACGCGCGCCCGACGATGCGGCGGCTGGCCCGGACGCCGGGATTGTCGGCCAATGCCTCGATGCGAAGGTTCTCCTCGCCCGGGCGCGCTTTCCGCTCCTGGAACCGGCGGAAGATCTCCGCCCGCCCCTCGCGCATCGCACGGCTGAGGTCAAAGGGGTTGGACGTGTCCACGTTCAGAACGCGCAGCAGTCCGGTCGGGAGCCTGGCCAAGTTTCCGCTGCCGCCACGGCGCCATTCGGGGACAGGTTCCGAGCTTCCGCCGAACCATCCGTTGAGCGACACCGCCTGCGTCCATGGTTTTCCGTCGAGCCCTTGCTCGAACGCGGCGCCGGCGCGGGCGCAGAAATCGCCGTCGCCCGTCGCGTCTATCACACGCTTCGCGAAAATCGCCTTCGGACCGCCTTTCGTGACGACCGCCGCGCCCCGCGCCACACCGTCCTCGACAATCGCTTCGGACACCTGCGCAAGGTAGAGGATGTCAACGCCCGCCTCCGTCAGCAGCCCCTCCCAAACGTATTTCACCATCTCGGGATCGACAAGGCCGCGATACCAGTTGCCGCCATGGCGGCTGTCCCGGACAAGGCCGGCAATGCCGCCGAGGTCCCGCAGGCGGTTTGCCCACGTATGCCACACCCCTTGGAAATCAACGGCGTTGGTGCTGAGAACCACCGCCACGGCCTGCGTCACGGGGGCGCCGCCGGGTGAACCGCCGCGCTCGACGAGCAATGTTTTCGCGCCGGCCCGCGCCGCCGCGCAGGCGGCCGCGCAACCCGCAGGACCCGCGCCGCAGACGAGGACGTCCCACTCGCCCAGGGAGGGGATCTCCTCCGCCGGGCGGGTGTAGGTGGTTCTCGTTCCTGCCGCCGCGCTCGTCATGTCGCTAGGCGCCCCGGATCCAGTCGAGGTCGAATCGCGCGAGCGTCACGTCGCGTGTCGTCATCCTGCCCGGTTCCCCGCCCGGTACCTGATAAAAATCACACTCGTACAGGCACAGCATCTCGCCTTCGGGCGTGACGCCGAGATCGCTGTAGCTCGACGGGCCTTCGTGCAGCACACGCTTGGCGCTCCACGTGCGACAGTCGTCCTCGCTGAGCTGCACGGTGATGCGCTTGCGGTCCATCATGTACGGATGCTTGCGCTGCTCCTGCTCCAGCACGTCCGGATTGGCGAAGACGACGCGCCCGGGCGTCCCGCCTTCGGACGGGAACGAGTGACGCACCAGCGAGGCCATGCAGACAGGCTCCAGCAGCGCCTCGTCGTAGGCTGGCTTCGACCACTCGGTCGCGCCGTTCGGGCTGACGGAGATGAGACGGCGGCGCTTCGGAACCGTCTCGTTGCGCATGTTGAGCAGGAGCGCCCCGTCCGAGAGCTCCACGGCGACCGTCTCGTTCGGATTGACGGTCTCGGGAGTATTGGGCCCCGCGACCGACCCCATGCGCCACGAGCGGCCATGGTCGTCGCTATAGACAACGGTCACGATGGACGGATGGTGCTGCCGATGGTTCCCCTCAAGCCGGTTCGCGGTACTGTCCGACATCCACACGGGGAACACGATGCGGCCGTTGCGCATGCGCGTGCCATGGCCCGGACCGACCGCTACGACGCGCCACGGGTACTCGACGCGCTGGAAGACCTCGGTGATCTCGCGCGGCGTGGTGAACGTGCGGCCTCCATCGCGGCTGTCGACCTGGTAGACGCGGGCATAGTCCTCGCAGAAAAGCGCGTGGATGACGCCGTCGGCCTCCGCCGCCATGCAGAAGTTGCTGATGGGGCCTTCGCCGTAGTCCGCATGGTCCACAATCTTCACGACGGGGCCCCACGTGCGTCCGCCGTCCTCGCTGCGCCGGAGAAGGATGTCGTTGCCGGCCCAGTCGCCGCCGGAATCGGGACGCGCCTCGACCGTCGCTATTGCGATGCCGTCGAAGGTGGAGAGAAGTCCGGGAATGCGGCAGACCGTATAGCCGAGTTCCACGGGATCGAAAAGAATCTGCTCTGTCAGCATGGTGCTTGTTCCTTGGGCGAAATCGCGATCTCCGCCCACTCGATGACACCGCAGCGCGGGGAGACGACTTCGATGAGATTGTGTCCGTCCTGCACGGCGCCTGCGGGAACCGTGTAGCGCCAGAGGTCTTCGTCCGGTGTCGGTTCCGCGACGTCGTCGCAGGGGCCCGCGAACGGGCATGGCGTGCCGTTCAGGTACACGGTGGCGCTCGAGGGCGGCGTGACCTGGCCGTCCCAGACATTTCCGTCGCGGCGTGAACAGCCGGTGAACGCCAGACGGACTTCCGCGCTCGCGCCTGCAGGCACCTTTCCGACATGAAGGCGGATTTCCGCCGTGTCCGGCACCGACAGGTCGGACCATGGGCTGCCGTTGCCGCAGGGACCGCACGAAACCGGCAGTCGCGCCAGTCGGGCCTGCCCCGGGGCGGTGCAGTCGTCGTACGTGGCGATGTGGCGGCGCGGACGCCGCCCGAGCGCGTCGGGATTGCCGAGCGCCGAGAGAACGTCGCCGCCCGCGCCGTCCCCGAGCGAATTCGAGCGGTCGAAAAGATTGAAGGCGTGGATGCGGTCCGCTCCGCGCGCGAAGAATTGCGCGGCAAGACCCGCCAGCGCCTCGGGACCGGCTTCGCGGCGTTTCCCGTTCTTCAGGTGCGGACGCTCCCGCGTCGCGCGGAGAACCGAGGCGACGCC